>KE354221.1 GCA_000415505.1 Streptomyces afghaniensis 772 | reverse complement strand
GGTGCCGGCCTCACCGGCCTCCTCGGCGGCCTGCCGCAGCGCCTCGGCCACGGCGGACGCCGCCTCTTCGGCGTCCTGCTGCCCCTGCCCCGCCCGCCCGGCCCGTTCCCGGGCCTCGCGGGTGCGCTCCAGCAGCCCCCGCAGTGCGGTGGCCTGGGCGAGTACGGCCATGGCGGCGGCGTAGGGGTCACCCGCCGTCTCCCGGCGCAGCTCGGTGAACCCACGTGACTCCACGAGTGCGGTGACGACCTGGTGGTCGACCAGCCGGGAGGGATCCATCTCGGCGGGCTCGCGCAACCGCGGGCCGGCCTTGTAGGCCGCCAGGAACACGTCGGTCAGGAGGTCCGTGGCGTGGTCGTGGCGCGCGGCCAGCTCCCGGGCCAGCTCGCGCAGTGCGGCCGACTGCTCGTAGGTGTCGCGCCAGGTCATCCGGTCGAACCGGTCCGCGACCACGGCCGCGGTGTGCCGCGCGGGCACGGCGGAGGACAACCTCAGCCACTTCCCGGCCAGGCTCGCCAGCTCGTCCGGCCCGCTCGAAGCCCCCTCCACGGTCCCCCCGGATTCAGAGCTGCGCCTGCACCATGCTCGCGTCCATGCCGAGGGCCTCGGTGAGAACCCGGGCGCGGACGGCGCGCTGGCGGCCGGTGACCCGGTCGATGGCGGCGGTGGAGCGACCGGCCGCCACCGCCTCCGCGCGCAGCTTCTCCAGCCGCTTGCCCGCCGTGGCGAGCTTGTGGTGGGCCTTCTTGATGACCCAGTCGCTCAGCGCCTCGCGGGACTGCCCGGCCATGGCGTCGAGCTGCGCCTCCAGTTCGTCGATGGCGTCGGCCAGGTCGAGCGCCTCCTTGGCGTCGGGGTTGACCAGGTGCAGCACCTCGCGCTCGACGGTGGGCCGGTCGGCGGGGGAGTCCCACAGCACGTGCGTCAGCATCGACAGGTCGGTCTCGTCGACCGCCGGGCGGCCGTCGAGGTACGCGGAGGCCTGGAGCAGCCCCACCGCCTGCCGCCAGCGGCGGTCGGAGGCGACGAGTTCCCTGCGGCGCAGGGCGGCGCGCAGCGTGCACACCGCGTCCACGATCGCGTCCGGGACGTCCACGGCCGGAACGGCTTCGCGCACGGCGTGCTGCAACGCGGCCAGTTCGACGGTGGTCCTGACCGGTGCCGCCGGCTGCCGGACGGCGGACCGTACGAGCGCGGCGAAGTTCGAGGGGTTCTCCAGGTATCCCACCTCGATCCGTACCAGCAGCCGGTCGTAGATCGCCGCCGCGTCGTCCTCACTCGGCAGTTCGTTGCTCGCCGTGATGGCCCCGATGAGAGGGCAGCGGATCGGCTCGCCGCCGTTCTCGGGGTGGTAGAGCCGCTCGTTGAGGTAACCCAGCGTCTCGTTCAGCGCAGCCGTGGAGCACTTGAAGATCTCGTCGATGAACGCGACGTGCGCGGTGGTGGCGCGGCCGTCGTAGACCTGGCGGTACTCGCCCCGGGCCAGCGCGGCGACGTCGATGGGGCCGAACATCCTCGTCGGCGCGGTGAACTTCGACAGCAGGATCTCCCAGTAGGCCGCGTCCTCGATCCGGCCCGTGAGCTCCCGCGCCATCTCGGACTTCGCGGTCCCGGGCGGACCGAGCACCAGCGAGTGCTGCCCGGCCAGCAGCGCCACCACCAGCGTCCGCACGACATCGGCCCGCTCGTAGAACCGCTCCGACATCTCGTCGCCGATCCTCCGCAGCCGCCTGGCGGTGTCCTGCGCGTCCACGTTCAACTCCTTTCCTGCGACACCGTGTTGATCCGACGAGACGGGCCCTGTGACCCGAACCTACGATGAAATGAACGGTAGCCTGGTCCACGATGACGAACGGCGACAGCGGTGACACCACGGCACTCGACGACCCGGTGGGCGAGTCGCTTCGAGGCCGCCACGCGGAGCTCGGCCGCCGGGCCGGCCGGGCCGCCACCTACCTGCCGGGGGTCGCGACCTTCTCGGCGGTACCCGCCGAAGCGAACGCGGCGGACTGGGCCGATCTCGCACGGCTCCTCGGCCGGGACGCGTTCGCCGACATGTTCAGCTGCCCGGCGACCCCGCCGCCGGACTGGGAGCCGGTCTTCGTCCTCGAAGGCCGCCAGATGATCTGGCCCGCCGGCAGCCGGCCCGCTCAGGCCCGTGCCGCGACCGGCGGCACCGACGTGGTCGAACTCGGCGAAGCCGATGTGCCCGAGATGCTCGACCTGGCCGCACGAACCAGACCCGGGCCGTTCTGGCCGCGCACCCGCGACCTCGGCACCTACCTCGGCGTCCGCGACGGCGGCAGGCTGGTCGCCATGGCGGGCGAGCGGCTCCGGCCTCCCGGATGGACCGAGATCAGCGCCGTCTGCACGGACCCCGAGGCACGCGGGCGAGGCCACGCCCTCCGCCTGGTCACCGCCCTCGTCACCCGCATCCTGGCCCAGGGCCAACGCCCCTTCCTGCACGTGGCGGACACGAACACCGAAGCGATCGCCCTCTACGAACGACTCGGCTTCACCAGCCGGAAGCGCGTGACGTTCCGCGGCTTCCGCACCCCGTGACGCTCCCGCGGAAAGTGCGTTGCACCCCCACTGTCCGCATGGCTAGCGTCACCCCCCATGCCCCCGACCCTGCGCACCGCCCGCCTGCTCCTCGACGCCTACACCCCGGAGGACGAAGAGGACTTCGTCGCCCTGTTCCAGGACACCAGGGTCTCCCGGTGGATGGGTGACGGCCCCGCCGCCGAGGCGGACGACCGGGCCCTGTTCGGGCGGATCTTCACCAAGGTCTACGCCCGGGACCTGTTCGACGTGTGGGCGGTCCGGCGCGGTGGGCGACTGGTCGGGCACGCGGAGATCAAGCGGACGGACGCGGTCGACGGTCACGAGATCGTCTACGCCCTGGCCCCGGAGGCCTGGGGCAGCGGGCTCGGGACGGAGCTGGCGGAGGCGCTCGTCAGGTACGGCTTGGACACACTCGGGCTGACCGAGGTGCACGCCACCGTCGCCGCGCAGAACGAGGCCTCCCTGCGCCTGCTCGGCCGGATCGGATTCGCGCACGTCAGGGACGTCGAGGAGGACGACGGCGGTCTCACCCGCGTGCTGACCCGGCCGGCGCGGTGATCTTTCCGAGAATCCGGCAAGAATTTCTTACTTTGCCGTGCAACCCTTCCCGCCCCTCGCGGGTCGTACTTGGTGTCAGGACTTCTGGAGGGGGATCTGGGGGGATCGCGGGGGTTCCTGACGGGAGGGGAAAAGCCGAGGGGGCCCGGTCGACGGACCGGGCCCCCTCGAAACCTTTTCGGGCCTTTCCGGCCTTTCCGGGTCTCATTCGAGGTCTCAGAAGAAGACGCCGCAGCGCAGCAGCACGTTCGCGTACGGCCGTGCCTCGCCCGTGCGGACGATCAGCCGGGCCCGGGCCGACAGTTCCTTGAGCCGCTCGTGCGACACCAGCTCCAGCGACGGGAAGTGCCCGTCCAGGAGCTCCGAAGCCTCCCGGTTCGCTTCCCGTACCTCCTCCGCCGCCGTCGCCCCCTCGACGACCAGCTCGGCCAGCAGCCCCTCCAGCACCTCCGCGAACGCCGGCACCCCGGCCCGGAAGGCCAGGTCCACCACCCGCGGGCCGTCGGGAACGGGCATGCCCGCGTCGCACACCAGCACCCCGTCGCCGTGGCCCAGCTCGGCCAGCGCACCGGCGAGGTGACGGTTCAGTATTCCGGCCTTCTTCACTGCGCAGCGACCTCCGCCGCCGTGGGGAAGGACGCCTGCGCGCCCTCCTTCGTCACGGTCACCGCCCCGACCCGCGCCGCGTACGCGGCCGCCTCCGCGAGGGACTCACCGGCCCCCAGCCGGAAGGCCAGCGCGGCGGTGAACGCGTCACCCGCGCCGGTCGTGTCCACGGCGCTCACCTTCACGGACGGCACCCGGGTGACGCCCTGCGCGGAGGCGACCAGCGCGCCCTCCGCGCCCAGCGTCACCACCACCGACCGCGGTCCCTTCGCGAGCAGGATGCGCGCCCAGTCCTCCGGGCTGTCGCCCACGGCGGCCGAGCCCAGGATCACCTTCGCCTCGTGCTCGTTGACGATCAGCGGATCGCACGCCGCCAGCACCTCCTGCGGAAGCGGGCGCGGCGGCGAGGGATTCAGCACGAAACGGCTCTCCGGCGCCAGGTTCCGTACGACCTCCACCACCGTCTCCAGCGGGATCTCCAGCTGCGCCGAGACCACCCGGGAGGCGTGGAAGAGGCTCCCTGCGGCGCTGACGTCGTCCGGGGCCAGCCGGCCGTTCGCACCCGGCGAGACCACGATGCTGTTGTCCCCGGACGGGTCGACCGTGATCAGCGCGACCCCGGTCGGCGCGCCGCCCACCAGGACACCCACCGTGTCCACGCCGGCCGAGCGCTGCGAGTCCAGCAGCAGCCGTCCGTACGCGTCGTCGCCGACCCGGGCCAGCAGAGCCGTACGGGCTCCGAGCCGGGCGGCCGCGACCGCCTGGTTCGCGCCCTTGCCGCCCGGGTGGACGGCCAGGTCGGAGCCGAGCACGGTCTCGCCGGCACCGGGCCGGCGCTCGACACCGATCACCAGGTCGGCGTTGGCCGACCCCACGACCAGGAGGTCGTAGTCGTACATGAGTTTCTCCCCAAGTGAGTGACATGGGCGGGCGGCCCCACCAGGAGTGGATGACCGCCCGCCGTTCCCCGATGTCAGCCGCTGAACCCGGCCACGTTCTCCTTCGTGACCACCTTCACCGGCACCTTCACCGTCTCCTCGACCTTCTTGCCCTGGAGTGCCTTCAGGGCGTTGTCCACGGCGATCTTCCCGAGCTGGGACGGCTGCTGCGCCACGGACGCGTACAGCGTGCCGCCCTCGACCGCCTTCAGTCCGTCAGGCGTGCCGTCGAAGCCGACCACGGAGACCGACGTGCCGGCCTTGGAGCCCAGGGCCTTGATCGCGCCGAGCGCCATCTCGTCGTTGGCGGCGATGACGCCCTGGACGTCCGGGTGGGCCTGGAGCAGGTTCGACATCACGTCGAGGCCCTTGGTGCGGTCGAAGTCGGCCGGCTGCTGGGCGACGACCTGGATGCCCGGGTAGGCCTTGAGCCCGTTGGCGAAGCCCTGGGCGCGTTCGCGGGCGGCGGAGGTGCCGGCCTGGCCCTGGAGGATCACGATCTTGCCCTTGCCGCCCAGCTTGTCGGCGATGGTCTTCGCGGCGAGTTCGCCGCCGGTGACGTTGTCGGAGGCGACGAGGGTGTCGGTCCTGGCGTTGTTGACGCCGCGGTCGACGGCGATGACCGGGATCTTCGCCTGGTCGGCGGCCTTCACCGAGTTGCCCGCCGCGTCCGAGTCGACCGGGTTGACGATGATCGCGCCGAGTCCGGAACTGGTGAAGTTCTGGAGCTGGTTGGCCTGCTGGGAGGCGTCGTTCTGGGCGTCCGTGACGGTCAGGTCCACGCCCAGCTTCTTCGCCTCGGCCTGGGCGCCCGCCCGGATCTGCACGAAGAAGGGGTTGTTGAGGGTGGACAGCGACAGTCCCATCTTCGGGGTGCTCGCCGAGGAGGAGCCGTTGTGCAGGAAGGAGGTGGCGCCGACGATCGCGACGGTGACCACGGCCGCGAGCGCGTACGTCGTCGCCTGCTTGCCCTTGCCGCCGCCCGCGCCGCCCGCGACCGGGGTCACCCCGGCCTTGCGGCGGGCCGTGTCCAGCAGCACCGCCAGCGCGATGACGACGCCGATGACGACCTGCTGCCAGAACGCCGACACGTTCAGCAGGTTCAGCCCGTTGCGCAGCACGGCGAGGATCAGCGCGCCGATGAGCGTGCCGGACGCCTTGCCGGTGCCGCCCGCGAGGGAGGCGCCGCCGATGACGACCGCGGCGATCGCGTCCAGTTCGTAGCCGTCGGCGGCCTGGGGCTGTGCGGAGGACAGCCGAGCGGCGAGCACGACACCGGCGACGGCGGCGAAGACGCCCGAGAAGGCGTAGATCGCGAGCTTCTGCTTCTTCACGCGCAGGCCGGACAGCCGCGCGGCCTCCTCGTTGCCGCCGATCGCGTACATGGAGCGGCCGATGTACGTCCGGCCGAGCACGAACGCGGCGATGAGGCCCATCACGACCATGACGAGCACCGGCACCGGCAGCCAGCCGCCGAGCGCGTCGCCCAGGCGGGAGACCGAGTCGGGGAAGGCGATCGGCGAGCCCTCGGAGATGACCAGCAGCAGACCGCGGGCCACCGACAGCATGGCCAGCGTCGCGATGAACGGCGGCAACTTGCCGTAGGAGATCAGGATGCCGTTGACCAGGCCGCACGCGATACCGGTCGCAAGGGCGAGCAGGACGGCGAGGAACACGGGGACGCCCGCCGAGGTGGCGCTCCACGCGAGGACCGTGGCCGACAGCGCGGCGACCGAGCCGACCGACAGGTCGATGCCCGCCGAGACGATCACGAAGGTGACGCCGAAGGCGAGGATGGCGGTGACGGCCGCCTGTACGCCGACGTTCAGGAGGTTGTCGGTCGTCAGGAAGTCGCCGGACAGCGCCGACATCGCGACGACGAGGACGATGAGCGCGGTGAGCGCGCCGTTGTCGAGCAGGAGACGGCGCAGGCCGCCCGAGGCGCCACCCGCGCCCGTCGTGCTCTTGAGCGTGTCAGTGGCCACGGGCGGCCTCCGTTCCGGTCGTGATCGTGGTCGTGGTCGTCGGAGTGCTGACGGCGAGTGCCATCACGGCGTCCTGGGTCGCCTCGTCGGCGGAGAGTTCGCCGGCGATCCGGCCCTGCGCCATCACCAGGACCCGGTCGCTCATGCCGAGCACCTCGGGCAGGTCGCTGGAGATCATCAGGACGGCGGCTCCGGCCGCGGTGAGTTCGTTGACCAGCTGGTAGATCTCGACCTTGGCGCCGACGTCGAT
Organism: Streptomyces afghaniensis 772; assembly: GCA_000415505.1. Classification (GTDB taxonomy): domain Bacteria; phylum Actinomycetota; class Actinomycetes; order Streptomycetales; family Streptomycetaceae; genus Streptomyces; species Streptomyces afghaniensis. The sequence continues at coordinate 40,549 of KE354221.1, read as the reverse complement.
ACCGCGCGTCGGCTCGTCGAGGATCAGCACCTTGGTGTCGGCGAGCAGCCACTTGCCGATGACGACCTTCTGCTGGTTGCCGCCGGAGAGCGTGCGCACGTGCTGGCCGAGGCCCGCCATCCGCACACCGAGCTGCCCCGCGATCCGCTCGGCGGCCTCGCGCTGCCCCTTGAGGTCGACGAGCCCCGCCCGGGTGGCCGAGCGCAGCGTCACCAGACCGAGGTTCTCCTCGACCGACGCGTCCAGCACCAGGCCCTGGCCCTTGCGGTCCTCGGGGACGAGCCCGATGCCCGCGGTCATCGCCGCGTTGACGTCGTACTTGGGGACGCCGGAACCGGCGACCTTCACGGCCCCCTTGTCGTACGGGTCCGCCCCGAACACGGCCCGTACGACCTCCGTACGGCCGGCGCCCACCAGCCCCGCGATGCCGACCACCTCACCGGCGTGCACCTCGAAGCTGACGTCGTGGAAGACACCGTCCCGGGTGAGTCCCTCGACGGACAGCAAGGCGGCACCGCGGTCGGCCCGCTCGCGCGGATACTGCTGCTCGATCGACCGCCCCACCATGAGCCGTACGAGCTCGTCCTCCGGGGTGGAGGCCGGGACCTGCCCGACGCTCCTGCCGTCCCGGATGACCGTCACCCGGTCACCGAGGGCGGCGATCTCCTCCAGGTGATGTGTGATGAACACGATCCCGACGCCGTCCTCTCGCAGCGTGCGCGCGATCGCGAAGAGCTTCTCGACCTCCTCGGAGGTGAGCACGGCGGTCGGCTCGTCCATGATGAGCACGCGCGCGTCGAGGCTGAGCGCCTTGGCGATCTCGACCATCTGCAGTCGGGCGATGCCGAGTTCGCGCACCCGCGCGCGGGGCGACACGTTCACACCCACGCGCGCGAGGAGGACCTCGGCGTCGGCCTCCATCCGCTTCCGGTCGATCACCCCGAACCGGCGCGGCTGCCGCCCCAGGAAGATGTTCTCGGCGACCGTCAGGTCCGGAACGAGGTTGAACTCCTGGTAGATGGTCGCGATCCCGAGCCGCTCGGAGTCCTGCGCACCCTGGATGCGCACCTCCTCGCCGCCGACCAGGATCCGCCCGGCGTCGGGCGTGTAGGCGCCGGAGAGCATCTTGATGAGGGTGCTCTTGCCCGCGCCGTTCTCACCGAGCAGCACATGCACCTCGCCCCGGCGCAGGTCGAAGTCGACGCCGTCCAGCGCGACCACACCCGGGAAGGTCTTGCGTATGCCCTCGATGCGCAGCAACTCGTCCGGGTTGCTCACGTCGTGCTCCTTTGCACTGGGGAGGGGGACTCGCCGCACGAGCGGCGTACGACGAGACGGGCGGGGAGGGTGACGGACTCGCCGGGCCGCCCCTCGATGCGGTCGACCAGGGCCCGTACGGCGGCCCGGCCCAGCTCGCCCGTGGGCTGGGCGATCGCGGTGACCGGCGGGTCGGTGTGCACGAACCAGCGGATGTCGTCGAACGCGGCCAGCGCGATGTCGTCGGGAACCCGCAGTCCACGCGCGCGTACGGCGTCCAGCGCGCCGAGCGCCATCAGGTTGTCCGCGGCGAACACGACCTCGGGCGGTTCGGCCAGGTCGAGGAAGCCCTCGGTGACCCGCCGCCCGCTCTCGGCCTGGAAGTCGCCCTGGCCCGTGTAGGCCTCGGGGAGGTCGAGCCCGTGCTCCTGGAGAGCCTCCCTGAAGACCTCCACGCGCTCGCGTCCGGTCGTGGTCGCCGCCGGACCCGCGATGATCGCGACCCGCCGGTGCCCGAGCCCGTACAGATGCGCCACGAGATCCCGCACGGCGGCCCGGCCGTCCGCACGGACCACCGGCACGTCCACGCCCGGGATCCACCGGTCCACGAACACCATGGGCGTCCCCGCCCGCACGGCGTCCAGCATCAGCGGCGAGCCGCCGTCCGTGGGGGAGACGAGCAGCCCGTCGATCCGCCGGTCCAGCAGGTTGCGTACGTGGTGGTCCTGGAGGTCGGGCCGCTCGTCGGCGTTGCCGATGATGACGCTGTAGCCGAGCGCGCGGGCCTCCTCCTCGACGGAGCGGGCCAGTTCGGTGAAGTACGGGTTCAGTACGTCGCTGATGACCAGGCCGAGGGTGTGGGTCTGGTCGGTGCGCAGCGAGCGGGCGACGGCGTTCGGGCGGTAGCCCAGGGACTCGACGGCGGCCAGCACGCGCGTGCGTGCGTCGGCGCTGACCGACGGGTGGTCGTTCAGGACGCGCGAGACCGTGGCGACGGATACGCCGGCCTCGGCAGCGACGTCCTTGATGCTGGCCACCGCCGCTCCACCTCCTTGTGGATCAGTCGTGGGAGCACGTGCTGAGTGCTCGTGGAATCGATTACATCGACGGAGGGATGGAATCGATTACACGCCGGTAAATCAAGACCCCGAGGACACCTCTTGACCGGATCGTGATGTCGCGGGCCGCTCCCCGGCGGTTCAGGGTGGAGGGAGGAGGTCCGTTGTCGCGAGGCCCGGCGGGGCCGGAGCGGAGGAGTCATGACGGCGGCGACCCGGAACGACGTACCCGTCGCCCTGGAGGGCAACGGCGTGGAACTGCGCCTCATGCCGATCGGGGGCGGCATGTCGGTGGGCTACATCAGCCTGCCCCGGGGCACGGACATGGGCCCGGCCCTCAAGGGCCTGCCCGACGACGCGTGCCAGTGCCCCCACTGGGGCTATCTGCTGAAGGGCCGGATCAGGATGAGCACGGCCGCCGGCGAGGAGGAGTACGAGGCGGGACAGGCGTATTACTGGGGCCCCGGCCACGTCCCGGTCGCCCTGGAGGACAGCGAGTTCGTGGAGTTCTCCCCGAGCGAGGAATTCCAGCAGGTGATCGAGCACGTGGTGGCACAGTTGGGGTGAGCCGGAGGCGGGATTTCCCTACGACCGATGAGATTCGCCGGCCGGAGCGGTCCAACCCTCATCGACTACAGGAGGAGCGTCGTGCCTCAGCTACTGCGCGTGCAGAACTTCAACGTCTCGAGCGACGGATTCGGTGCCGGTGAGCACCAGAGTCTGGAGCGGCCCTTCGGCCACGCCGACCCGGGGCAGATGTTCGCCTGGGCCGGCGCCACGGCGAGCTGGCCCAACCGCACCGAGCCCGGCGGCAGTCGTGGTCTCGACGACTACCTCACGCGCGACTTCACGAACAACATCGGCGCCGAGATCATGGGCCGCAACAAGTTCGGCCCCCAGCGCGGCCCCTGGCAGGACTACGAGTGGAAGGGCTGGTGGGGTGACGAACCGCCGTTCCACACGCCGGTGTTCGTCATGACCCACCACGAGCGCCCTTCGTTCACCCTCTCCGACACGACGTTCCACTTCGTCGGCGGCGACCCGGCCGAGGTGCTCGAACAAGCGCGTCGGGCCGCACAGGGCAAGGACGTCCGACTCGGCGGTGGCGCCACGGTCATCCGGCAGTTCCTCGACGCCGACCTCGTGGACACGCTGCACGTGACGGTCTCGCCGGGGGTGAAGCTCGGATCCGGTTCACGGCTCTGGGAGTCACCGGAGGAGCTGTTCGACCGGTTCCACTGCGATGTCGTGCCGAGTCCGAGCGGGGTGACGCATCACCTGTTCTGGCGGAAGTGAGGCAGGTCAGTCGCGTCCGCCCCAGTCCAGACGGTCGGCCAGCCCTGCGGCGGTGAAAGCCGCCTGCAACTCGTCACGGCCCTCGGTGAAGTGGGCCCAGCTGTCGTAGTGGACGGGGACCACCCGGCGGGCGCCGAGGATCCGCGTGGCCTCGGCGGCCATGGCGCTGTCCAGGACGATGACCTCGTTGTCGAAGAGGGCGGAGAAGCGGGGAGCGCCCGCGAAGAGCACGGCGGTGTCCACCGGGGCGAAGCGCTCGGCGACCTCCTTCACCGCGTCGAGTGAGGCGTTGTCGCCGCTGACGTAGACGGTGGGCAGCCCGTCACCGGTCAGGACGAAGCCGACGACCTGACCGGTGACCGGCTCGACCTCCTCGCGGGGGCCCGGGCCGTGCACGGCGGGCACGCCGGTCACGGTGACCGTGCCACCGCCGGGCCGGTCCAGCTCGACGGACGCCCAGTCGGCCAGGCCCCTGGCCTTCTCTCCCAGGCTCTCGCGCAGCCGCTCGCCGCCGCCGGGCGTGGTCAGGGTCAGCGGTATGCCGGCGAGGAGGGCCCGGCCGGAGGTGTCGAGGTTGTCGGCGTGCTCGTCGTGGGAGAGCAGCACCACGTCGATGCGGCCGAGGTCGGCGGTGGCGGTGGCGGAGGCCGCGGTCTTCGTCAGGAACCCGCCGTCACCGCGGGGGTAGTCGCCGGGAGCGTCGAAGGTCGGGTCGGTCAGGAACCGCAGGCCGCCGTACTCGAAGAGGGCGGTCGGGCCACCGAAGACGCGGACGGGGAAGGGGGCGGTCGTCGCAGGAAGGGCAGACACGAAAAACCTCACGGATAGATGCGTTTGAACCGTGAGGTAACCGTAGCCACTTCTCACGGATAGGCGCAAGCCCTACCATGAGAAGCATGGAGGAGCCCGTGATCGAACAGCCCGCCCCGCCGCCCGCGCAGGGCGAGGAGGAACACCCCTCTCTCGCTCTCGTCAACAGCGCGATCACGCTGCCCGGCGGGCACACGCTCGACCTCCTGGGCACCCCCGCGCAGACGAACCACTGGCTGACCCAGCGCGGCCTCGCCCCGGTCGACGCCGGCATGCGGGAGATGTGCGCGACCCAACTGCGATCCCTGCGCGAACAGATCAGGTCGCTGTTCGCCGCCCGCGCCGAAGGCCTGCCCGCCCTCCCAGCGGCCGTGGCGGCCGTCAACGAAGCGATGACCCGGGTCCCCACGGCCCCGCTGCTGCGGTGGGACGACAAGACCGGCCCCTACCGCACGGCCCCCCACCCCACCACCGCGATCGTCGACCTGGCCCTGGCCACGCTCGCCGCCGACGCCGCCGACCTGCTCACGTCCCCCGACGCCGAACGCCTCACGGCCTGCGGATCCCCGCCCTGCAACCGCTACCTGCTCCGCCACGGCCGCCGCCACTGGTGCTCCACCCGCTGCGGCGACCGCGCCCGCGCGGCTCGCGCCTATGCCCGCCGCAGCAACTCGCGGTGACTCGGTCACTCCTTCACCCGTGTGGGACGGTTCGACCATGACCAGTGACTACGACCGTCTCCGTAACGGCATCGAGTTCATGACCGCTTACGTCTCCGGCAACGACCTGCTGACGGCCTACGTGACGGAGCGACGGCGCGAGGACCCCATGGCGACCGAGGCCCTCCTGGACGGGGCGGCGGCCCTCTGCGCCCTGCTGCTGCGCAAGATGGCCCGGGAGTCCGGGAAGACCGAGCACGAGCTGCTGCAGGGACTGGCCCGCGGCACCCACCGGCACGAGCAGCAGTCCGGAGAGTGACGGCCGTCAAGGAAAGTCACATGAAGGCCTGACTGTCGGACCCCGGCCGGCCGTACCGGCGGCTCACGCCCCATGCGCCGGCCGGGCCTGCGCGGGAATGCGAGGGACGGAGCCGTAGCGGCGGGTGCGGCGGGCGTACTGCTCGATCGCGTCCCAGAGGTCACGGCGGTCCACTTCCGGCCACGGGGTGTCGAGGAACAGCAGCTCGGCATAAGTGGCCTGCCAGGGCAGGAAGTTGGAGGTGCGCTGGTCGCCGCCGGTGCGCAGCAGCAGGTCGACGTCCGGCAGCTCGGGGACGTGCAGGTGGCGGGCGAAGGCGTGCTCGGAGACCGAGGCGGGGTCGATCCGCCCGGCGACCGCCTCTTGCGCGAGGTGTGCCGCTGCTGCCGTGATCTCGGCCCGGCCGCCGTAGTTGAGGCACACGGTCAGGGTGAGCCCGGTGCGGTCGCGGGTGCCCTGCTCCGCGTCGACGAGTGTCTCGATGACGTCGGCCGGCAGGCGGGAGCGCAGTCCGGCCCAGCGCACGCGGACGTCCAGCGGCTTGGCGTCGTCCGTGATCCGCCGCAGCTGCCGGGGCACCTCCTGCATCAGGGCCTGCAGTTCGTCAGCCGGGCGTTTCCAGTTCTCGGTGGAGAACGCGTACACGGTCAGGTACTTCAGGCCGATCTCCAGGGCGCCGTGGACGACGTCGACCAGTGCGTCGGCGCCCGCCCGGTGGCCCTCGGGGCGCGGCAGGCCCCGGGCGGTGGCCCAGCGGCCGTTGCCGTCCATCACGATCGCGACGTGGCGCGGCACGGCCCCGGCGGGCAACCGGGGCGGGCGGGCGCCGGACGGGTGCGGTGCCGGAGGGACCACCGGCCGCCGCTCGGTGGTGAGAGGGCGTGCTTCGGTCGCTTCGGCCCTGGCCGGTCCTGCGGGCGGGCCGGCCGGTTCCGGCGGCGGGCAGGGGCGTACGGGGAGCGGGAAGAGGGTCCAGGCCAGTGCGACCCGCGTCCGGGCGGGCAGCAGCACGCGCAGCCGGGCACCTCCCGGCACGGCCGGGCGGCGCAGCAGCAGCGCGGCCGGAGCGTCGGCGGCGGCCCTCAGGCGCAGCCGGTACAGGTCTGTGTAAGCGCCGAGCGCGATGCCGACCGCCGGGTGCAGCACGGGCGGCACCGGTGTCCGGTCCAGCCAGCCACGGGCCCTGTCGGCCAGGCGGCGCACCAGTTCCTCGAAGGCGGGGGTGCTGCGCCGGTCCAGGAGGTCGGCGCGGCGTACGCCGGCCTCGTCCAGGGCCTCCTGCGGCAGCGGCACATGTCCGTCGGCCAGGTCTTCGGAGAGGTCGACGAGGGCATCGGTGAGGAGGATGGCGTCGGCTGCCGTCTGCCACGCCACCGCCGCCTCCGGTACGCCTGAGGCGATCGACTCGGGTTCGGCGGACAGACCCGCGACCCGCATCATCAGGGAGGCCGCGCGCAGCAGGAACGGGGTGGTGACGAGGCCGTTGTAGCGTCGCCACTCCTCCCACGTGGCGAACCGGCGCCCGTGGGCGTCCAGGCGCAGCTGCTCGAACTGGGTGTGCATGAATCCCGGCGGCAGGTTCCACGTGAGCATGGTGTGGATCAGCGCTTTCCGTACCGGGTCGGTGCTGCGGCCGTCGCGCAGGTCGGCGTCGAACGCCGAGATCCACGCCTCCAGCCGCTCGGCGCGCCCGGCGTCCTTCGTGTCCGACGGCTGTGCCGTGTCGGCCAGGCAGTCCACCGTCACCCCGGCGCCGTACAACGCCCAGGTCGCGATCCGCAGGGGCGGCGGGAGCAGCAGCGAGACGGCGTACTCGATCTCGCCCCTGGCGCGGGTGGCGCGGCGGCATTCCTCGTAGCCGCGGCGCAGGACCGGGTCGTGGATGCCGCTGCTCCGGTAGACGCGGGCGGGGTGCACGGGCAAAGGCCTCACCTCACGCCTCCTCTCGAGTCGAAGGCGCCTGCTGGGGGATCCAGGCCAGGGCCAGGGCGCTGCCGACGGCGGTGAGCAGGAAGCCGAGGAGCAGGCCGCCGAGGTTGGCGGCGACCAGGCTGACCAGGGACAGCACGCCGGCCAGGACGCCGGAGAAGTAGCGCAGGGCGGGGTTGCGCCACGTCGTCACACCGGCGACGACGAACAGGGCGCCCAGGGTCCATGAGGCCGCGCCCGCGGTGCCGGTGAACCGCAGGAATCCCAGCCCCACCCAGGAGACGCCGATCAACTCCAGCCCGCCGAGGGCGAGCAGCAGTCCCGCCGCGAACGGACGGCCCTGACGCCACGCGGACCACCCGGCAGGCCACGCGGACCACCCGGCGGGCCGGATCACCGCGCTCATCGGGCCGCTCCCGGCTCGCAGCCGCCCTCGGCCCGGCGCACCTCGATGGCCACACCCCGGGAGGTGATCGTCCCGGCCGTGAAGGCGTGCGGCTGCGTGGTCACCCGGCTGCCGCTGACCTGCTCCGCGCCGACGGTGAACAGGCCCGTGGGCCGGTCCGGGGCCCTCTGCGGTGTGCCGAACGTCGCGCCGGACAGCTTCACCGACCCGGCAGTGGTCTTGCCCGTCTCCACGGTCAACCCGGTGGCCGCCGCACGCTCGATCCGCACGACGGCCGTCACCGCGCCGACGACCGGCAGGCGGGCGGTGGAGGTCACGCAGGCGTCGTGCACGGTGGCCCGCTCCACCCGCGTGGCCAGCGCCGGCAGCAGACCGCCATGCCCGGAGGCGCCCGGAGAGGCCGAGACACCCGACCCGGCCACCCGAGCGGCATGGACCGTGACCGGCACCTCCCCCGCGAACGCCACGGAGACCGGCCCCCGCGGCGCTTCCGGCCAGCAGGGCGGAGGCACCCAGGAGCAGGGGTGCCAGGGCCAGTGCGAACCGCAGGCGGCTCGTGCGCCCGGTCCGCGCCGTCACGGGACTGTTGTTCTTGATCACGCCTGGCCCAACGACCGTTCCGGACCGAAGTACTGCCGAACTCACTATCGGCCGATACGACCGGACCCACGCCCCTCACCGCCCACTCCCGCTGTCACCCCCCGGCGGTACGGTCGGATCATGCCCAACCAGACGGGAACCCCCGCCGGCGATCGGCGGCTCGCCGTGCTCGAAGGCGTTCTCGAGCGCATCACGTACGCCAACGAGGAGAACGGCTACACGGTCGCCCGGGTCGACACCGGCAGAGGCGGCGGCGATCTGCTCACGGTCGTGGGCGCGCTGCTCGGTGCCCAGGTCGGGGAGTCGCTGCGCATGGAGGGCCGCTGGGGCTCGCACCCCCAGTACGGCAAGCAGTTCCACGTGGAGAACTACACGACGGTCCTGCCGGCCACCGTCCAGGGCATCCGCCGCTACCTCGGCTCCGGGCTGGTCAAGGGCATCGGCCCGGTCTTCGCCGACCGCATCACGCAGCACTTCGGCCTGGACACCCTCCAGATCATCGAGGAGGAGCCCAAGCGGCTCATCGAGGTCCCGGGCCTCGGGCCCAAGCGGACGAAGAAGATCGCCGATGCCTGGGAGGAACAGAAGGCCATCAAGGAGGTCATGCTCTTCCTCCAGACCGTCGAGGTGTCCACGTCCATCGCGGTGCGGATCTACAAGAAGTACGGCGACGCCTCCATCTCCGTGGTGAAGAACCAGCCCTACCGCCTCGCCGCCGACGTCTGGGGCATCGGCTTCCTCACCGCCGACAAGATCGCCCAGTCCGTCGGCATCCCGCACGACAGCCCGGAGCGCGTCAAGGCGGGCCTGCAGTACGCGCTGTCGCAGGCCACCGACCAGGGCAACTGCTACCTCCCGGAGGAGCGGCTGATCGCGGACGCGGTGAAGCTGCTCCAGGTCGGCACCGGGCTCGTCATCGAGTGCCTCGCGGAGCTGGCCGAGGCCCCCGAGGACGGCGGCGACCCCGGGGTCGTACGGGAGAAGGTCCCCGGTCCCGACGGCGCCTCGGAGCCGGTCACCGCCGTCTACCTCGTCCCCTTCCACCGCGCCGAACTCTCCCTCTCCGCCCAGCTGCTGCGTCTCCTGCGCACCGAGCAGGACCGGATGCCGGGCTTCCGGGCGGTCACCTGGGACAAGGCCCTCGGCTGGCTGAGAACCCGCACCGGCGCCGACCTCGCCCCCGAGCAGGAGGCCGCCGTCAAGCTCGCGCTGACCGAGAAGGTCGCCGTCCTCACCGGCGGCCCCGGCTGCGGCAAGTCCTTCACGGTCCGCTCCATCGTGGAGCTGGCCCGCGCCAAGAAGGCGAAGGTCGTGCTCGCCGCCCCGACCGGCCGGGCCGCCAAGCGCCTGTCCGAGCTCACCGGCGCCGAGGCCTCCACGGTCCACCGCCTGCTGGAGCTGAAGCCCGGCGGCGACGCGGCCTACGACCGGGACCGCCCGCTGGACGCCGACCTGGTGGTGGTCGACGAGGCGTCCATGCTGGACCTGCTCCTCGCCAACAAGCTGGTGAAGGCCGTTCCCCCGGGAGCCCATCTGCTGTTCGTCGGGGACGTGGACCAGCTGCCCAGCGTCGGCGCGGGCGAGGTGCTGCGCGACCTCCTGGCCGACGGGAGCCCGATCCCCGCCGTCCGCCTCACCCGGGTCTTCCGGCAGGCCCAGCAGTCGGGCGTGGTGACGAACGCGCACCGGATCAACGCCGGCCAACACCCGCTCACCGACGGCATGAAGGACTTCTTCCTCTTCGTCGAGGACGACACGGAGGAGGCGGGGCGGCTCACGGTGGACGTGGCGGCGCGGCGGATCCCGGCCAAGTTCGGGCTGGACCCCCGCCGGGACGTGCAGGTCCTCGCCCCCATGCACCGGGGCCCGGCGGGCGCGGGCACTCTCAACGGCCTGCTCCAGCAGGCCGTCACCCCCGGCCGCCCCGACGTGCCCGAGAAGAGATTCGGCGGACGGGTGTTCCGTGTCGGCGACAAGGTCACCCAGATTCGCAACAATTACGAGAAGGGCAAGAACGGCGTCTTCAACGGCACCGTCGGTGTGGTCACCTCGCTCGACCCGGTCGACCAGCGCCTGACGGTCCTGACGGACGAGGACGAGGAGGTCCCCTACGAGTTCGACGAGCTCGACGAGCTGGCTCACGCCTACGCCGTGACCATCCACCGCTCCCAGGGCAGCGAGTACCCGGCGGTCGTCATCCCGGTCACCACGGGCGCCTGGATGATGCTCCAGCGGAACCTGCTCTACACGGCGGTCACCCGGGCCAAACAGCTGGTCGTCCTCGTCGGTTCGCGCAGGGCGATCGGGCAGGCGGTGCGCTCCGTTTCCGCGGGCCGCCGGTGCACGGCACTCGACTTCCGGCTCGGTTCGCAGAAAAATGATCGATCAAATGAGTCGTGAAGGTCACAGAGCACTTCCAGAAGGGGAACACAGGGGGCAGGATGAGGAAGTTGGCGGCACTCAGTGCCGTCAATAGGCCCGATGGTCGACCCCGAGTGCACTCTCCTGAGCCGAGTGGGGGATGGTAGAGACAGTCAGGGCACCTCGAAGAAGAGGCACAACGTCGGTGAGGGATGACGTGAGCGACAACTCTGTAGTACTGCGGTACGGCGACGGCGAGTACACCTACCCGGTGATCGACAGCACCGTCGGTGACAAGGGCTTCGACATCGGCAAGCTCCGCGCCCAGACCGGTCTGGTGACGCTGGACAGCGGCTACGGCAATACCGCCGCCTACAAATCCGCCATTACCTACCTGGACGGCGAAGCGGGCATCCTGCGGTACCGCGGCTACCCGATCGAGCAGCTGGCCGAGCGCTCCACCTTCCTGGAGGTCGCCTACCTGCTGATCAACGGCGAGCTGCCGACCGTCGACGAGCTCTCGTCGTTCAAGAACGACATCACGCAGCACACCCTGCTGCACGAGGACGTCAAGAACTTTTACAAGGGCTTCCCGCGCGACGCCCACCCGATGGCCATGCTGTCCTCGGTCGTCTCGGCGCTGTCCACGTTCTACCAGGACAGCCACAACCCGTTCGACGAGCGTCAGCGCAACCTCTCCACGATCCGCCTGCTCGCCAAGCTCCCGACGATCGCGGCGTACGCGTACAAGAAGTCGATCGGCCACCCGTTCGTCTACCCGCGCAACGACCTGGGCTACGTGGAGAACTTCCTCCGCATGACCTTCTCCGTCCCGGCGCAGGAGTACGAGCTGGACCCGACCGTGGTCTCCGCGCTCGACAAGCTGCTGATCCTGCACGCCGACCACGAGCAGAACTGCTCGACCTCCACGGTCCGCCTGGTCGGCTCCTCGCAGGCGAACATGTTCGCCTCGATCTCCGCCGGCATCAACGCCCTGTGGGGCCCGCTGCACGGCGGCGCCAACCAGTCCGTGCTGGAGATGCTGGAGGGCATCCGCGACTCCGGCGGCGACGTCGACTCCTTCATCCGCAAGGTGAAGAACAAGGAGGACGGCGTCCGCCTGATGGGCTTCGGCCACCGGGTCTACAAGAACTTCGACCCGCGCGCCAAGATCATCAAGGCCGCCGCGCACGACGTGCTGTCCGCCCTCGGCAAGTCCGACGAGCTGCTGGACATCGCGCTGAAGCTGGAGGAGCACGCGCTCTCCGACGACTACTTCGTCTCGCGCAGCCTCTACCCGAACGTCGACTTCTACACCGGCCTGATCTACCGGGCCATGGGCTTCCCGACCGAGATGTTCACGGTCCTGTTCGCCCTCGGCCGGCTGCCGGGCTGGATCGCCCAGTGGCACGAGATGATCAAGGAGCCGGGCTCCCGCATCGGCCGCCCGCGGCAGATCTACACGGGCGTCGTCGAGCGCGACTTCGTGCCCGTCGAGGAGCGCTGAGGCGCAGTACTACCGCTCGGCCCCCGTATCCGCGCTTGTGCGGGTGCGGGGGCTCTTGCGTAGGTGCGGGGCGAGCAGGCCGTAGGAGAAGAGAAGCAGAAGAAGGGGCCGAGAAGCAGAAAAGAAGGCGCCCTGTCGCCGGTCCCCCCACGGGCCGACGACCAGGGCGCCTTCCCAGTCCCGGTACGGATTCCCCCCACGGGATCCGGCCGGGCGTCTGTGAGGACAGCGCCTGAATCGCTGTTGAGCAAAACGAGCAAAACTCGCCGTACTGCCGTGTGCGGTCTGCCGGGACAACGCACGACCGGGAGGGCCGCTCAAAGCTTCCCGGTGTACGTGCCCCGGCAACGCATCTCTGGAGAAGTCCCCCAAGACATCTCCAGATGCCAGGTGACGCCCCCCAAGACGCTCCCTGACATCGTCAACTTAGACCTTCGAACCCCTTCGATGGTTACGTTCACATCACTGTGATCTGCGTCTCTTGCATATGTCCGGTAGATGCGCAAGAGCCCGGATATGCCGTCCGGGACTCAAGCGTAAGGATGATGCGCGAGCCTTGTGAAGAGCTTATGTGAGCCGGGCCCGGGACTCCAGAGGGGCTCATATCACGTTCGCCGCGAACTTAGGGCGAATTCGGGTGACTTCACCGGAATGTCCGGAGCCGAAGGCTGTTCGTGACGACGAAAACCGACGAGAAGGCCATCGCGGCCCCGGCGATCATCGGGTTCAGCAGTCCCGCGGCGGCCAGCGGCAGCGCGGCCACGTTGTAGCCGAAGGCCCAGACGAGGTTCCCCTTGATCGTGGCCAGCGTCCGGCGGGACAGCCGGATCGCGTCCGCGGCCACCCGCAGATCGCCCCGCACCAGCGTCAGATCGCCCGCCTCGATCGCCGCGTCCGTGCCGGTGCCCATGGCGAGGCCCAGATCGGCGGTGGCGAGCGCGGCCGCGTCGTTGACGCCGTCGCCCACCATGGCGACGACCCGTCCCTCGGCCCGCAGCCGCCGTACGGCCTCGACCTTGTCCTCGGGCAGGACCTCCGCGATCACCCGGTCGATCCCGACGGCCTCGGCCACCGCTTCGGCCACCGCCCGGTTGTCCCCGGTCAGCAGCACCGGCGTGAGCCCCAGCGCGCGCAGCTCGCGCACCGCCTCGGCGCTGGTCTCCTTGATCGCGTCCGCCACGGCCAGCACGGCCCGCGCCGTCCCGTCCCAGCCGGCCAGGACGGCCGTACGGCCGGCCCGCTCGGCCTCGTCCCGCGCGCGGGCCAGCTCCGGCGGTACGTCCCCGAAGAGCCGCCCCACGGCGACCTCACGGCCCTCCACACGTCCCCGTACGCCCCGCCCGGGGACGTTCTCGAAGTTCTCGACGCCCGGGAGCTGTCCGGCCCTCTCCTCGGCCCCCAGCGCGATCGCACGGGCCACGGGGTGCTCGGAGGCGTGCTCGACGGCGCCGACGAGCCGCAGCACCTCCTTCTCGTCGGCGCCCCCGGCGACATGAACCTCCTGGAGGGTCATGCGGCCCGTGGTGACCGTGCCGGTCTTGTCCAGGACGACCGTGTCGATCCGGCGCGTGGACTCCAGGACCTCCGGGCCCTTGATGAGGATGCCGAGCTGGGCGCCGCGGCCGGTGCCGACCATCAGTGCGGTCGGGGTGGCCAGGCCCAGCGCGCACGGGCAGGCGATGATCAGGACGGCGACGGCGGCGGTGAACGCGGCGACGCCGTCGCCGGTCAGGCCGAGCCACACGCCGGCCGTGGCGGCGGCGATCAGCAGGACCACCGGCACGAAGACCCCGGCGATCCGGTCGGCGAGCCGCTGTACCTCGGCCTTGCCGTTCTGCGCGTCCTCCACCAGCTTCGCCATCCGCGCGAGCTGGGTGTCGGCGCCGATCCGGGTGGCCTCGACGACGAGCCGGCCGCCCGCGTTGACCGTCGCGCCGGTGACCGCGTCCCCGGCCGTCACGTCCACCGGCACCGACTCGCCGGTCAGCATCGAGGCGTCCACCGCCGAGGCGCCCTCGACGACCGTGCCGTCGGTGGCGATCTTCTCGCCCGGCCGTACGACGAACCGGTCGCCGACGGCCAGCCGCTGCGCCGGGATCCGCACCTCGCGCCCGTCCCGCAGCACGGCCACTTCCTTGGCGCCCAGTTCCATCAGCGCCTTGAGGGCCGCGCCCGCACGGCGCTTGGAACGGGCCTCCAGGTAGCGGCCCAGGAGGATGAAGGCCGTGACGCCGGAGGCGACCTCCAGGTAGATCGAGGAGGCGCCGTCACCGCGCGAGACCGTGAGTTCGAAGGGGTGCCGCATGCCGGGCATGCCCGCGTCGCCGAGGAACAGGGCCCACAGGGACCAGCCGAACGCGGCCAGCGTGCCGAGGGAGACCAGCGTGTCCATGGTGGCGGCGCCGTGCCGGGCGTTCGTCCAGGCCGCCCGGTGGAACGGCAGCCCGCCCCAGACGACGACCGGTGCGGCGAGGGTGAGCGAGAGCCACTGCCAGTTGTCGAACTGGAGCGCCGGGACCATCGCCAGCAGGACGACGGGCACGGCGAGGGCGGCGGAGACGACGAGGCGCCGGCGGAGGGCCGACAGGTCGGGGTCCTCCCCGGCGGCGTGCGTGCCCTCTGCGGCGGGCTCCTCCTCCCGCGCGGGCGCCGGCTCCTCGGCGGTGTACCCGGTCTTCACCACGGTCGCGATCAGGTCGGCGACCTCGGTGCCCACGGGGTAGGTCACCCGGGCCTTCTCCGTCGCGTAGTTCACCGTGGCGGTGACGCCGTCCATGCGGTTGAGCTTCTTCTCGACGCGGGCCGCGCAGGAGGCGCAGGTCATCCCGCCGATGAGCAGCTCGACCTCGGCGAGCGCCGGTTCGCGGTCGGCCGGTGCCTTGGCGGTGGTGCTGGTCATGTCCGTACTCCAGGAGATGCGGGGCGCCCGGGAAGCGGGACGGGCCGTACGGGCCGGGGGCGGCGGCGTACGGCCCGTACGTCGGTACGTCGGTACGAGTGCCAGGACCGGGGTGTCCCAGGCCTGTGCGTCTCGGGCTCTCGAAACCGGCGAAGGTCCTTCCGGTCAACGGGCTCAGGCCTTACTGGCTGACGGGCTCAGGTTTTGCCGCCTGACGGGCTCAGGCCTTCCCGGCCGACAGCTCAGGCCTTGCCGGCCAGCTCGAAACCGGCCTCGTCGACGGCCGCACGCACGGCATCGTCGTCGAGCGGGGTGGCGGAGACGACCGTGACCTCGCCGGTCGAGGCGACGGCCGTCACCGAACTGACGCCGGAGATCTGGGAGATCTCGCCGGAGACGGCGCCCTCGCAGTGTCCGCAGCTCATGCCGCTCACCTTGTAGACGGTGGTGACGGGGCCCGTGGTGTCGGTCTGGGCGGTCATGTCGTTACTCCTCGTCGAGGCATGTGGGGCCATGGGGACCTCTGGGGTCCGCATATCCCCCCACTGTACCCCTAGGGGGTATCACTTCACGACGTCCCCGACCAGTGGACTCAGGTAGCGCAGGAGGGTGACCTTCAACTCCTGGACGTACGCCTCGCGCTCGGCGCCCTCGTGGGCCAGGACCAGCTCCAGGCCCGCCTTGTAGATGCCGACGCACATCTGGGCGGTGCGGGCGAGGGTCGGTGCGGGGGTGCCGGGGGTGAACGGGGCGAGGAGCGCCTCGACCCGGGCGGTCAGCGTGCGATGCAGTGCGTCGTGCTCCTCGGCGATGCGTCCGGGGATGTCGGGCCCGTGCATCAGCGCGAAGAAGGCCGGGTGGCGGCAGTTGAACTCGATGAAGCGGTCGACGGTCCCGGCGATCACGTCCTCGATCGGGGTGGCCCCGGGGTCGATCGGGGTGAGGGCCTCGTCGTAGGACTGCCGCATCTCGTGCATGAGCCGGCTGCCCAGCTCGATCGCGATCGCTTCCTTGTTCGGGAAGAACTGGTAGAGCGTCCCCGGTGAGACGCCTGCCTCGCGGGCGATGGCATTGGTGCTGGCGGCCGTGTAGCCGGTCGTGGAGAAGACGGTGGCGGCGGCGTCGAGGAGCTGGGCGATCCGGCGCTCGCCGCGCGCCTGACGGCGGCGCGGCCGGTCCTCGGTCGCCGTCGTCGTCTCGGCTCCGGGTTTCGCCGTTCCGGGTTTCTCGGTCTTCTCGGGCACGCGTTTTCCCCAGGTCTCAGCACGCGATTGACAAACGCGAGTGGCCGCTCGCATTCTGGAGTCGGGCAGAAATGCGAGCGATCTCTCGTGTCTGCCAGTCTATGGCAGCCCCGTGCTGTCAGGCTGCGCCTGGACACGGGTCACGGTGAAGGGGACACCGCACGATGACCGAAGTCAACACGCCACCACGCGTCGGAGCCTGGACCCGCTTCGTGACCACCCGGCCCAGACTGTCGCTGCTGGTGGCGCTGGTGCTCACCGCGCTCGCGGTGCTGGCCGGCAGCGGCGTCGCCGACCGGCTCGGCGCCGGCGGCTGGGAGGACCCCGCCGCCGAGTCCACGTACGCGACCAAGGCCCTGGAGCGCGAGTTCCCCGGCTCCCAGCCCAACCTGCTGCTCCTGGTCGACGCGGGCGACGTCTCGGTCGACGACCCGGCCGTCGCCGCCCGGGCCGAGCGCCTCGCCGAGCGACTGGCGCACGAGAAGGGCGTCACCGGCGTCGGCTCCTACTGGCAGTCCGGCACCCCGGCCCTGCGCGCCGAGGACGGCCACGAGGCACTGGTAGCAGCCCGCATCACGGGCGACGAGAAGACCGCCGGCGAGACCCTGGAGCGCATCGCGCCCCACTATCGCGGCGTGCACGGCCCGGTGGACGTCACCATCGGCGGCCCGGTCGCCGTGCGGCACGAGATGCAGACGATCATCCAGGAGGACCTGACCCGGGCCGAGCTCATCGCCCTGCCGGTGACGCTCGTGCTGCTGGTGATGGTCTTCGGCAGCGCCGTCGCCGCCCTGCTGCCGCTCGGCATCGGCATCGTCGCCATCCTGGGGACGAACGCGATCCTGCGCGGCCTCACCGAGCTCACCGACGTGTCCGTGCTCGCGATCAACCTCACCACGGCCCTCGGCCTCGGCCTCGCCGTCGACTACGCGCTGTTCATCGTCCGCCGCTTCCGCGAGGAACTGTCCACCGGCGCCGAGCCCCTGACCGCGATCGGCACCACGCTGCGCACGGCCGGCCGCACGGTGCTGTTCTCCGCCCTCACGGTCGCGGTGTCCCTGGCGGCGATGCTGGTCTTCCCGCAGTACTTCCTGCGGTCCTTCGCCTACGCCGGTATCGCCGTGGTGCTGCTGGCCGCGGCCGCCGCGCTGATCCTGCTCCCGGCGGCGCTGACGCTGCTGGGGCACCGGGTCAACTCCCTCGACCTGCGTCGCGTGTTCCGGCGTGGACACCGGCCGAGGCCCGCCGCGGAGGAGGGCAGGGCCTGGGCGCGCTCGGCGTCGCTCGTCATGCGCCGCGCCCCGTTCTTCGCCCTGGGCACCACCGCCGTCCTCGTCCTGCTCGGACTGCCCTTCCTGGGCGTCAAGTTCGGCACGGCCGACGACCGCCAGCTGCCCTCGACGTCCGAGTCCCATGTCGTGCAGCAGCACATCCGGGACGGCTTCCCGGGCAGCCCCGGCGGCGGCCTGGAAGTGCTCGCCGAGGGCCGCGCGACCGAGGCGCAGTACGGCGCCTACAAGGAGCGGATCGCCGGGCTGCCCGATGTGCAGCGGGTCGACGGGCCGCTGGTGAAGGGCGACTCGGCGTACTTCACGGTGCTGCCGAAGGGCGAGGCGGTCGACGACCCGGCCCAGCGCCTCGTCGGCGAACTGCGCGAGGTCCGGGCCCCCTTCGACACCAAGGTCACCGGCACGGCGGCCGTCCTGGTCGACTCCAAGGACGCCATAGGGGAGCGCCTGCCGCTCGCTGCCGTCTTCATCACGATCGTCACCCTGCTCCTGGTCTTCCTCCTCACGGGCAGCGTGCTCATACCGGTCCAGGCGGTCGTCCTCAACGCGCTCAGTCTGACGGCCATGTTCGGCGCGGTCGTCTGGATCTTCCAGGACGGCCATCTCTCCGGCCTGCTCGGCTTCACCAGCCCCGGCTCCATCGAGACGACCCTCCCGGTCCTGATGTTCTGCGTGGCCTTCGGCCTGTCCATGGACTACGGCGTGTTCCTGCTCTCCCGCATCAAGGAGGAGTACGACCGCACCGGCGACCACGACCAGGCCGTCCGCCACGGGTTGAAGCGCACCGGCGGGCTGATCACGGCGGCGGCGGTCATCCTGGCCGTGGTCATGGTCGCGATCGGCACGTCCCGGGTCACCAACACCAAGATGCTCGGCCTGGGCATCGCCCTGGCGGTCCTGATGGACGCGATGATCGTCCGCAGTCTCCTGGTCCCCGCTGTCATGCGCCTCACCGGCCGCGCCACCTGGTGGGCCCCGGGCCCCCTGCGCCGCTTCCACGAACGCTTCGGCCTGAGCGAGTCCGGCCCGGAACCGGCCAGAGCACCGGAACCGGCCCGGGAAAAGGCCGGAACCCCGGGCTGAAGCACCGGCCCGTACGGCACGGGCTAGCGTTCGCCGAGGCACTGACTGCCCGGGGCGCCGGGATCCACGGCGACCCCGGACTCGAAAGGAAGGCGGGTAGACCATGCGGGCCGTGGTGTTCGAGCGGTACGGGGAGCCGGCCGAGGTACGGGACGTCGCCGATCCGGAGCCCGCGGAGCACGGGGTCGTCGTGCGGGTCCAGGCCACGGGGCTGTGCCGCAGCGACTGGCACGGTTGGCAGGGCCACGACCCGGACATCGCGCTGCCGCATGTGCCCGGGCATGAACTCGCCGGGGTCGTCGAGGCGGTGGGCGACCGGGTCACCCGCTGGCGGCCCGGAGACCGGGTCACCGTGCCGTTCATCTGCGCCTGCGGCACCTGCCCGTCCTGCGCGGCCGGCGATCACCAGGTGTGCGAGCGGCAGACCCAGCCCGGCTTCTCGCACTGGGGCTCCTTCGCCCAGTACGTGGCCCTGGACCACGCCGACGTCAACCTCGTGGCGCTTCCCGGGGAGCTGTCCTTCGCGACGGCGGCCTCCCTGGGCTGCCGGTTCGCCACGGCGTACCGGGCGGTGGTGCGGCAGGGCCGGGTCGCGGCGGGGGAGTGGGTCGCGGTGCACGGGTGCGGCGGGGTCGGCCTCTCCGCGGTGATGATCGCGGCGGCGTCGGGCGCCCGGGTCGTGGCCGTCGACGTGTCGCCCCGAGCACTGGACCTGGCCCGGAGGTTCGGGGCGGCGCACTGCCTGGACGCGTCGGCCGTGCCGGACCCTGCGGTGGCGGTCCGTGACCTCACCGGTGGCGGTGCCCATCTCTCCCTCGACGCCCTCGGTTCCCCTGCCACCTGCGCCGCCTCCGTGAACGGCCTGCGCCGTCGCGGCCGGCACATCCAGGTCGGCCTGCTGCCCTCGCCGGCCGGCACGACACCCGTGCCGATGGCCCGCGCGATAGCCCTGGAGCTGGAACTCCTCGGCAGCCACGGCATGGCCGCGCACGGCTACCCGCCGATGCTGGAGCTGGTCCGCAGCGGCGTCCTGCGCCCCGACCTGCTGGTGACCTCCACGATCCCGCTCGACGAGGCCCCGCAAGCCCTGGCGGCGATGGGGACGGCGCCACCGGCGGGCGCGACGGTCATCGAGCCGTGGCGCTGACCGTCCCCCGGAGGCAGCCGTGCCCCACGCGGCGGTGGGGCACGAGGGCGGGCCGGCATGGTCAGTCGGCTCTTCGGGCACGGTTGGCGGGCCGGGACGCCACCCAGGCCCGGACCGTGTCGGCGTACCAGTAGGGCTTGCCGTTCTCGACATGGTCGGGCGGGGGCAGCAGACCGTGCTTGCGGTAGGACCGCACGGTGTCCGGCTGCACCCGGATGTGTGCCGCGATCTCCTTGTAGGACCAGAGCCTTCGGTCGGTCATGACGTGTACCTCCCCGCGCGCACCACGGCGGCGACCGGGGACGGCCGTCCGGGGGAGCCGGGCGCTGCGCTGGCGATCAACGAGCCTGTGTCCGGTCAACGACGCTCGGTGACACAGGGCAGGGCCTGTGCACGGGTGTGACGGAAGGTCCGCGTACACGGGACACCCGTGACAGGAAGGGGGCGTTTGTGACACAGCCGGGGCAAACGCGCCGTCCAGGCTCCGGCGGGGTGCCTTGACGCGGCATCAGGCGAAGACTGAAGAACGAGGGCGCACACACGGCGGACACCTGCGCACGACACCGGAAAGCGCTGTCATGATCTGGTCCGAATGTCCGGACAAAACATTGACAGGGCTTCGGGTAGGGGACTACAAAGCCGGGGAGAGCCGACACCAAGGGGAAGCCGATGGCGTACGACCTGATCACCATGGGGCGCATCGGAGTGGATCTGTATCCGCTCCAGACGGGCGTCCCGCTGCCGCAGGTCACGTCCTTCGGCAAGTTCCTCGGCGGCTCGGCCACGAACGTCGCGGTCGCCGCGGCCCGCCTGGGACGGCACACCGCGGTGATCACCCGCACCGGCGACGACCCCTTTGGCACCTACCTGCACGAGGCACTGAAGGGCTTCGGCGTGGACGACCGCTGGGTCACCCCGGTCCCCGGCCTGCCCACCCCGGTCACCTTCTGCGAGGTCTTCCCGCCGGACGACTTCCCGCTGTACTTCTACCGGCAGCCCAAGGCCCCCGACCTGGAGATCGACGCCCACGAGCTCGACCTGGACGCCATCCGTGACGCCCGCGTCTTCTGGGTCACGGGCACGGGCCTGAGCGAGGAACCGAGCCGTACGGCGACCCTCGCGGCCCTGGCCCACCGCGCCAAGTCCGGCACGACGGTCTTCGACCTCGACTGGCGCCCGATGTTCTGGACCGACCCCGACGCGGCCCGCCCCTTCTACGAGGAGGCCCTGCGCCACACCACCGTCGCCGTCGGCAACCTCGACGAGGTGGAGGTCGCCACCGGCGTGCGCGAGCCGCACGCCGCCGCCCGGGCCCTCCTGGACGCCGGTGTCGAGCTGGCCGTCGTCAAACAGGGCCCGAAGGGCGTCCTGGCCGTGAACCGCGACGGTGAGAGCGCCGAGGTCCCGCCGCTGCCGGTGAACGTCCTCAACGGCCTCGGCGCCGGAGACGCCTTCGGCGGCTCCCTGGTCCACGGCCTCCTGGCCGGCTGGGACCTGGAGAAGACCATGCGGCACGCCAACGCCGCCGGCGCCATCGTCGCCTCCCGCCTGGAGTGCTCCTCCGCGATGCCCACTCCGGACGAGATCGAGGCGGCCGTCACCGCGGGGGCCGTCAAGTGACCGTCGACGTCTCCGAACTCGTCCGCCTCCGCAGCCACCGCCCGGAGGCGATCGCCGAGGCCGCCGCCCGCCGCCCGCGCCGGCCCCTGCTGAACGACAACGGCCGGCTGATGATCGTCGCCGCCGACCACCCGGCCCGCGGCGCCCTCGGCGTCGGCGGCCGCAGCCTGGCCATGGCCAACCGCGCCGACCTCCTCGAACGCCTCTGCCTGGCCCTGTCCCGCCCGGGCGTGGACGGCGTCCTCGCCACCGCCGACATCCTCGACGACCTGCTCCTGCTCGGCGCCCTCGACGGCAAGGTCGTCCTGGGCTCGATGAACCGCGGCGGCCTCCAGGGCGCGTGCTTCGAACTCGACGACCGCTTCACCGGCCACCGCCCCGAGGACATCGAGCGCCTCGGCTTCGACGCGGGCAAACTGCTCCTGCGCATCGACTACGACGACCCGGGCTCGCTCACCACCCTGGAGTCCACCGCCCGCGCCATCGACGACATGGCGGCCCGCCGGCTCCCCGTCTTCGTCGAGCCGTTCATCTCCCGCCGCGACGAGACGGGCCGGCTGCGCAACGACCTGTCCGCCGAGGCCGTCACCCGGTCCATCGCCATCGCCTCGGGCCTGGGCGGCACTTCGGCTTACACCTGGCTGAAGGTGCCGGTCACCGACAACCCCGACGACATGGCCGAGGTCATGGCCGCCTCCACGCTGCCCGCCGTGCTGCTGGGCGGCGAGGTGGGCGACGACCAGGACGGGGCGTACGAGAAGTGGCGCGGCGCTCTCCAACTGCCCACCGTGCGCGGTCTGGTGGTCGGCCGTTCGCTGCTGTACCCGGCGGACGGCGACGTGGCCGCCGCCGTGGACACCGCCGTAGGACTGCTGTGAGGGCCGCTTCATGAGCAGTGAGCCGTACATCCCCCAGGGCACCACGACCCGCGTGCGGATCGTGCCGCCCCTCCCGGGCGTCCCCGACACCCGGGCCCAGATCGCCTCCGGCGCGGGAGGCCGCTTTGCTTTGGCAGGAGCGAAGTGCGAGCGACAACTCCCCGCCCGCTACGGCCCCGCGCCGGAGGTCCCCCACGCCAGGGCGTGTCCGCGGCGCACGCGGCCTCGTCGTGCAGTGCCGGAGACCTGCGTGTTCACACCCGGTGGTGAACACCCGCGGCGGCCACTGCGTACCCGTGACCATCCATAGGGAGGGGAAACCGATGACCTCGACGACGAGGCTGACGGTCGCTCAGGCGCTCGTACGCTTCCTGTCCGCCCAGCACACCGAACGCGACGGCGTACGGCAGCGGCTCATCGGCGCCACCTGGGGCATCTTCGGCCACGGCAACGTCGCCGGCATCGGCCAGGCGCTCCTGGAACACACGGACGCGATGCCGTACCGCCAGGGCCGCAACGAACAGGCCATGGTGCACGCCGCGGTCGGTTACGCGCGCCAGTCGGGCCGCCTGTCCACGCACGCGGTCACGACCTCCATCGGCCCGGGCGCCACCAACCTCGTCACCGGCGCCGCGCTGGCGACCATCAACCACCTGCCGGTGCTGCTGCTGCCCGGCGACATCTTCGCCACCCGCCCCGCCGACCCGGTCCTCCAGCAACTGGAGGTGCCGTACGCGGGCGACGTGTCGGTCAACGACTGTCTGCGCCCGGTGTCGAAGTACTTCGACCGGATCACGCGCCCGGAGACCCTGATCCCGTCGGCGCTGAACGCGATGCGCGTGCTCACCGACCCCGTCGAGACCGGCGCCGTCACCCTCGCGCTGCCCCAGGACGTGCAGGCCGAGGCGTACGACTGGCCCGACGAGTTCTTCGCCGAGCGCGTCTGGACCGTACGGCGGCCCGGCGCCGACCCGGCGGAGCTCGCCGAGGCGGTACGGATCATCCGCGCGGCGAAGCGGCCCCTGGTCGTCGCGGGCGGCGGCGTCCACCACAGCCGCGCCGAGGAGGCGCTCGCCGAGTTCGCCGAGACCACCGGCATCCCGGTCGCCTCCACCCAGGCCGGCAAGGGCTCCCTGCGCCACGACCACCCCCAGGACGTCGGCGGCATCGGCCACACCGGCACGGCCACCGCGGACGAACTCGCCCGCACCGCCGACCTGGTGATCGGCGTCGGCACCCGCTACACCGACTTCACCACCGCCTCCGGCACCCTCTTCACCGGCGAGAACGTCCGGTTCCTCAACCTCAACATCGCTTCCTTCGACGGCCACAAGCTCGCCGGGCAGCCCCTGGTCGCGGACGCCCGCACCGGCCTGGAGGAGCTGACCGAGCGGCTGGAGATGCACGGCCACCGGGTCGCGCCGCTGTACGCCACCGAGTACACCGAGGACAAGGAGCGCTGGGAGCAGCGGGTCGACGCCTGCTACGAGGTGGACGAGCCGGACACCCGCCCGTCCCAGCCGCAGGTCCTCGGCGTCCTGGATGCCCTGGTCGACGAGTCGGACATCCTCATCAACGCCGCCGGTTCCCTCCCCGGCGACCTGCACAAGCTGTGGCGGACCCGGTCCCGCGACCAGTACCACCTGGAGTACGGCTACTCCTGCATGGGCTACGAGATCCCGGCCGCCATCGGCGTGAAGATGGCCGCCCCCGACCGTCCCGTGTGGGCGCTGGTCGGCGACGGCACGTATCTGATGATGCCGACGGAGATCGTGACGGCCGTGCAGGAGGGCATCGCGATCAAGGTCCTGATCATCCAGAACCACGGCTACGCGTCCATCGGCGGACTGTCCGAGTCGGTGGGCGGCGAGCGGTTCGGCACCGCCTACCGCTTCCCGTCCGAGGACGGCACGTACACGGGGCCACCGCTGCCGGTGGACCTCGCCGCCAACGCGGCCAGCCTCGGCATGCGCGTGCTGCGCGCGAAGACCGTGCGGGACCTCCAGGCGGCGCTCGCCGAGGCCCGGGCCGCCGACACTCCCACATGTGTCTACGTGGAGACCCAAACGGCAGACACAGTGTCGGGCGCGCCTCCCGCGCAGGCCTGGTGGGATGTACCCGTGGCCGAGACCGCGACACGGCCGTCCGCGGTCAAGGCACGCGAGCTGTACGAACGGCACGTCTCCACCCGACGCCGCCATCTGTGAAGGAGTTCCCGGCCATGACGAAGATCGTCAACCACTGGATCGGCGGCAAGACCGTCGAAGGCGCCTCGGGCACCCACGGGCCGGTGACCGATCCGGCGACCGGCGAGGTGACGACGAAGGTCGCGTTCGCCTCGGTCGACGAGGTGGACGCGGCGGTCGCCGCCGCCAAGGAGGCCTTCGCCACCTGGGGCCAGTCCTCCCTGGCCCAGCGCACCTCGATCCTCTTCAAGTTCCGCGCGCTGCTCGACGCCAACCGCGACGAGATCGCCGAGCTGATCACCGCCGAGCACGGCAAGGTGCACAGCGACGCCCTCGGCGAGGTCGCCCGCGGCCTGGAGATCGTCGACCTGGCCTGCGGCATCAGCGTCCAGCTGAAGGGCGAGCTGTCCACGCAGGTGGCGAGCCGCGTCGACGTCTCCTCCATCCGCCAGCCGCTCGGCGTCGTCGCCGGCATCACGCCGTTCAACTTCCCGGCGATGGTGCCGATGTGGATGTTCCCCCTCGCCATCGCGTGCGGCAACACGTTCGTGCTGAAGCCGAGCGAGAAGGACCCGTCGGCGTCGATCAAGCTCGCCGAGCTGCTCGCCGAGGCGGGCCTGCCGGACGGTGTCTTCAACGTCGTCCACGGCGACAAGGTGGCCGTCGACCGCCTGCTCGAACACCCGGACGTCAAGGCCGTCTCCTTCGTCGGCTCGACCCCGATCGCCCGCTACATCCACACCACCGCGTCCGCCAACGGCAAGCGCGTCCAGGCGCTCGGCGGCGCCAAGAACCACATGCTGGTCCTCCCGGACGCCGACCTGGACGCCGCGGCCGACGCCGCCGTGTCCGCCGCCTACGGCTCGGCCGGCGAGCGCTGCATGGCCATCTCCGCGGTCGTCGCGGTCGGCTCGACCGGCGACGAACTGGTGGAGAAGATCCGCGAGCGCGCCGAGAAGATCAAGATCGGACCCGGCAACGACCCCGCCTCCGAGATGGGCCCGCTGATCACCAAGGTCCACCGCGACAAGGTGGCGTCGTACGTCGAGGGCGCGGCGGCCGAGGGTGCCGAGGTGGTCCTCGACGGCACCGGCTACACCGTGGATGGCTTCGAGAACGGCCACTGGATCGGCATCTCGCTCCTCGACAAGGTGCCGACGAGCGCGAAGGCCTACCAGGACGAGATCTTCGGCCCGGTCCTGTGCGTGCTGCGCACGGAGACCTACGAGGAGGCCCTGGACCTGATCAACGCCTCGCCGTTCGGCAACGGCACCGCGATCTTCACCCGGGACGGCGGCGCCGCGCGCCGCTTCCAGCTGGAGGTCGAGGCCGGCATGGTCGGCGTGAACGTCCCGATCCCGGTCCCCGTGGGCTACCACTCCTTCGGCGGCTGGAAGGACTCCCTCTTCGGCGACCATCACATCTACGGCAACGACGGCACGCACTTCTACACCAGGGGCAAGGTCGTCACCACCCGCTGGCCCGACCCGGCCGACGCCCCGGCGGGCGTGGACCTGGGCTTCCCGCGCAACCACTGAGGCGTACACCACCCGCAGTACGCCGAAAACTCCGTGTACACCCCTGGAAGGCCTTGCACTTCGGTCTCCGGTCGACAACTCATCGACAGGTTGACCCCGTACCGTTGACGCATGGATCTTCGACTGCCCGGACTGAACGGGCTGCTTCGGAGGCCCCGGAGGCTCCTCGCCGCCGGGGCCGCCGTCGTCGTGCTCGCGGGCGCGGGAACGTGGACGGCCGTCGCCGGCGACGAGGCGCCCCCGGTCCACCGCACCGACCGGCTCCTGCGCACCCAGGACGGCGTGCGCGTCGACACCTCGTTCTTCACCTCCGGAGGAGACCGCCGCCGTCCCGCCGTCCTGCTCGGCCACGGCTTCGGCGGCAGCAAGAACGACGTACGGCAGCAGGCCGAGGATCTCGCCAGAGACGGTTACGCGGTCCTGACCTGGTCGGCGCGCGGTTTCGGCAAGTCCAACGGGAAGATCGGGCTGAACGACCCCAAGGGCGAGGTCGCCGACGTCTCCAAGCTCATCGACTGGCTCGCGAAGCAGCCCCAGGTCGAACTCGACAAGCCCGGCGACCCCCGCGTGGGCATGGCCGGCGGCTCCTACGGCGGCGCGATCGCCCTGCTCACGGCGGGACACGACGACCGGGTGGACGCCATCGCCCCGGCCATCACGTACTGGAACCTCGCCGACGCCCTGTTCCCGAACGGCGTCTTCAAGAAGCTGTGGGCCGGCATCTTCGTCAACTCCGGTGGCGGCTGCGAGCGGTTCGAGCCCGCGCTGTGCCGGATGTACGAGCGAGTCGCAGAGTCGGGCAAACCGGACGCCGAGGCCCGCAAGATGCTCGACGAGCGTTCGCCCTCCGCGGTCGGGAACCGCATCAAGGTGCCCACCCTGCTGATGCAGGGCCAGTCGGACTCCCTCTTCCCGCTCGGCCAGGCCGACCAGGCAGCGAAGGCCATCCGGGCGGGCGGCGCCCCCGTCGACGTCGACTGGATCGCCGGCGGCCACGACGGCGGCGACATGGAGACGAGCCGGGTCCAGGGCCGCGTGCAGAGCTGGTTCGACCGCTACCTGAAGGACGACAAGGGCGTCGACACCGGCCCCGCCTTCCGCGTCACCCGCACCCTCGGCCTCGGCTCCGGCGACGGCGAACCCCGCCTGACCGGCGTGACCTCGGACCGCTACCCCGGCCTGGAGAGCAAGCAGCGCTCCATCGCCCTGGCCGGCCGCGAGCAGAGCTTCGGCAACCCGCCCGGCGCCAGCCCGCCCGGCGTCTCCGCCCTGCCCGGCCTCGGCGGCGCGGGCGGCCTCAGCCAGCTGTCCTCGCTCGGCGTCGGAATCTCCCTCGACTTCCCCGGCCAGTTCGCCGCGTTCGAGTCGGCCCCGTTCCGCGACGACGTCCAGATCACCGGCTCCCCGACGGCCACCGTCCATATGAAGTCCACCAGCGACGACGCCGTGCTCTTCGCCAAGGTCTACGACGTCGGCCCCGGCCGCACCCAGCCGGTGCTGCCCTCCCAGCTGGTCACGCCCATCAGGGTCGAGGGCGCCAAGGCAGGCAAGGACGTCACCATCACCCTCCCGGCGATCGACCACGAGGTCGACGACGGCCACCGGCTGCGCCTGGTCCTCGCCTCGACGGACCTCGGCTACGCCTCCCCGGCGACCCCGGCCACGTACACCGTCTCCCTCAAGGGCGACCTGAAGGTTCCCTCGGCGCTCGGCGAGAGCAACGCACAGGGCTCGCTGCCCGCCTGGGTGTGGTGGATGCCGGCCGCCGGCGCCGCGATCGCCCTGGCACTGGTCGTCACGGGACGCCGCCGCACGGCCGCACCCGCCCCGCCGGACCCCGAGCTGGCCGAAGTGCCCCTCCAGATCACGGACCTGACCAAGCGGTACGCCAAGTCCTCCGACCGGTACGCGGTCAAGGACCTGTCGTTCCGTGTGGAGAAGGGCCAGGTCCTCGGCCTGCTCGGCCCGAACGGCGCCGGCAAGACCACCACCCTGCGCATGCTGATGGGCCTGATCAAGCCGGACGGCGGGGAGGTCCGCGTCTTCGGCCACGCCATCAGCCCGGGCGCCCCGGTCCTGTCCCGGGTCGGTGCCTTCGTCGAGGGCGCGGGCTTCCTGCCGCACCTGTCCGGCCGCGAGAACCTGGAGCTGTACTGGCGCGCGACCGGCCGCCCGGCCGAGGACGCGCACATGGAGGAGGCCCTGGAGATCGCGGGCCTGGGCGACGCGCTCGCCCGCGCGGTGCGCACCTACTCCCAGGGCATGCGCCAGCGCCTGGCCATCGCCCAGGCCATGCTCGGCATGCCGGACCTGCTCATCCTCGACGAACCGACCAACGGCCTCGACCCGCCCCAGATCCGCGAGATGCGCGAGGTGATGATCCGCTACGCCGCCGCGGGACGCACGGTCATCGTCTCCAGCCACCTCCTCGCGGAGGTCGAGCAGACCTGCACCCACCTGGTCGTGATGGACCACGGACAGCTCGTCCAGGCGGGGCCGGTCGAGGACATCGTCGGCTCGGGCGACACCCTCCTGGTGGGCACGGCCACGCCCGTGGACGAGCCCGTCGTCGAGAAGGTCGCCGCCCTGCCGGGTGTCGCCTCGGCCGTGCCCGTCGACGAGGGCCTCCTGGTCCAGCTCGACGCCGACGGCACCCCGCAGCGCCTGGTCGCCGAACTCGTACGGCTGGACGTGCCCGTGCGGTCGATCGGCCCGCACCGCCGCCTGGAGGACGCCTTCCTCACCCTGATCGGAGCCGAAGCATGAGCAAGCTCGCCGACCGGGCCGCGCCCGTCGAGGTCGCCGACGGCTACCGCGCGGGCCGCACCCTGCCCTTCCGGGTCGAGCTGGTCCGGCAGCTGAAGCGGCGCCGCACGATGGTCATGGGCGGTGTCCTGTTCGCCCTGCCGCTCATCCTGCTCATCGCCTTCCAGGTCGGCGGCGACCCGGGCGGCAACAACAACCGCGTGAACCTGATGGACACGGCGACGGCCTCCGGCGCCAACTTCGCCGCCGTCAACCTCTTCTCCGCCGCAGGCTTCCTCCTCGTCATCCCCGTCGCCCTGTTCTGCGGCGACACGGTCGCCTCGGAGGCCAGCTGGTCGTCCCTGCGCTACCTGCTCGCGGCCCCCGTGCCCCGGGCCCGGCTGCTGTGGTCCAAGCTCGCCGTCGGACTCAGCCTGAGCCTGGCCGCGCTGGTGCTGCTCCCGATCGTCGCCCTCGTCGTCGGCACGGCCGCCTACGGCTGGGGCCCGCTCGAGCTGCCCACCGGCGGCACCCTGCCCACCGGCACCGCGGCCCAGCGCCTGCTGATCGTCGTCGTGTACATCATGGTGTCCCAACTGGTCACCGCGGCCCTCGCGTTCTGGCTGTCGACCCGGACGGACGCACCGCTCGGCGCGGTCGGCGGCGCGGTGTTCCTGACCATCATCGGCAGCGTCCTCGACGAGGTGACGGCCCTCGGCGACTGGCGTCACTTCCTGCCCGCGCACTGGCAGTACGCCTGGCTCGACGCCGTCCAGCCGCAGTTGCAGTGGACGGACATGATCCAGGGCACGTCGATTTCCGTAACGTACGCGCTCGTGCTGTTCGCCCTGGCCTTCCGCGGTTTCGCCCGCAAGGACGTCGTCTCCTAGGTCAACGGAGGATCACCCACCGGTCTCGAAGGCCGGTCCCCGTGGCCGCTTCGAGACGCTTCCGCAACCCCCCGTACCGCACGTTCGGGCCCCCTGCGCCGTCACAGTCGCAAGAAAGCCGACGCCAACGGACCAAGGGGGCACGGACGATGAAGCCGTACGAGCGGTACCGGACACGCAGGCTGCTGCTGGCGCTCACGGCGGCGGGCGGGCTGCTGCTCACCGCGTGCAGCGGGGGAGCCGGCAGCAGCGAGGGCAGCAATGCCGCCGACCGCGACACCTCGGGTCTGCCCGCGCCCGCCCACGGGGACGAGGACGGCACGAGCGAGCAGGAGGACCGCGAAGCCGCCCCCGACCACCTCTCCACCTTCGCCCTCGACGTCGACACCGCCTCCTACGACTACGCCCGCCGCACCCTGGCCGACGGCCGGCTCCCCGACCCGTCGACGGTCCGCCCCGAGGAGTTCGTCAACAGCTTCCGCCAGGACTACGAACGCCCCGACGGCGACGGCTTCTCGGTCACCGTCGACGGCGCCCGCACCGACGACGAGGACTGGTCCCTGGTCCGCGTGGGCCTGGCCACCCGCACCACGGAACGCACCGGCGAACGCCCGCCCGCCGCCCTCACCTTCGTCGTCGACGTCTCGGGCTCCATGGCCGAACCCGGCCGTCTGGACCTCGCCCAGAAGTCCCTGTCCGTGATGACGGACCGGCTGCGCGACGACGACTCGGTCGCGATCGTCACCTTCAGCGACGAGGCCGAGACCGTCCTGCCCATGACCCGCCTCGACGGCAACCGCGACGAGATCCACGACGTCATCTCCGAGCTGGACATCCGGGACTCCACCAACCTCGGCGCGGGCGTCGAGACCGGGTACGAGACGGCCGTCGAGGGCCTGCGCGAGGGCGCCACCAACCGGGTCGTCCTCGTCTCCGACGCCCTCGCCAACACCGGCGACACCGACGCGGACACGATCCTGGAGCGGATCTCCGGCGAACGCCGCGAACACGGCATCACCCTCTTCGGCGTCGGCGTCGGCAGCGACTACGGCGACGCCCTGATGGAGCGCCTCGCCGACAAGGGCGACGGCCACACCGTGTACGTGTCCGGCACCGAGGAGGCCCGCAAGGTCTTCTGCGAGCAACTCCCGCGCAACATCGACCTCACCGCCCGCGACGCCAAGGCCCAGGTCGCCTTCGATCCCGAGACCGTCGAGGAGTTCCGCCTGGTCGGCTACGACAACCGCCGGGTCGCCGACGAGGACTTCCGCGACGACCGCGTCGACGGCGGCGAGGTCGGCCCCGGCCACACCGTCACCGCCCTGTACGCCGTCCGCACCGCGCCGGGCGCCGAGGGCCACCTGGCCACCGCCACCGTCCGCTGGCTCGACCCGGACACCCGCGACCCCCACGAGGAGTCCGGCGACCTCGAGACCGACGCCCTCCACGACTCCCTGCGTGCCGCCCCCAGCCGTTTCCAGGTCACCGCGGTGGCGGCCTACTTCGCCGACGCCCTCCGCTCCGGTGACGACCGCTACCACCGCCTCCCCGGAGCCCCGGTCCCCTTCGCCGAACTCGCCGGCCGCGCACGTGCGTTGGCCGGAACCACGGAGGACGGGGCGGTGCGTGAACTCGCCGAGGCCATCGGACAGGCCGACCGCCGCCGGGATTGAACACGGTTGCGGTCTTTCGACATGCGACGCGGGCCAACCGGGTGAACCTGCGGAACCAATTCTCCCGCACCGGGTTGATGAGGCAGTAGAGCATGCGGCGCTACGAGAAAGGAACGCGCAGTGCTCAAGGAGGCTATGAACGTCGCGGCCGCCGCCGCTTCTGCCATCGACATGCCGACGACGGCCGCTGCCCCGGCGCCGGCCGTCGCGATGGGCCAGGGCGAGGAACGCTGAACCGCCTCCGCGGCCCCTTCGGCGCGAGCGAGCACCCCCTACGCCTCATTCCTGTTCAGCGCTGCGACTTTCCACGCGCCACACCGCCGACCTTGGATGTGGATCTCCGTTCCGCGGCCGGCTGCCCCAATTCTTCAAGCAGGAGGACAACTGCAATGCGACAGACCCTGAGCAAGGGAGCGTTCGCGGCGGCCGCCGCCACGGGGATTCTGTCCCTGTATGGCAGCCCCGCCTTCGCTGACTCCGACGCGTCGGGAGTGGCGAAGGACTCTCCCGGTGCGTTGTCCGGGAACAACGTGCAGGTGCCGGTCGACGTGCCGATCAACCTGTGCGGCAACACCGTCGAGGTGCTCGGTGCGCTCAACGAGTCGTTCGGCAACCTCTGCCGCAACAGCTCGCACAAGGGGAAGGGCTCCGGCGCGGACGCCTCGGGAGTCGCGAAGGGTTCCCCCGGCGTGGGATCCGGGAACGTCGTGCAGGTGCCGGTCGACGTGCCGGTGAACGCGTGCGGCAACAACGTCGCCGGCCTCGGGGTGTTCAACGAGGCGTCCGAGAACTCCTGCCACAACAGCTCGGGCGGCGGCCACGGCGGCTACGGCGGCGAGGACGACACCGAGAAGCCGAGTGGTGAGGACCGGACGGTCCCGCCGGCCAAGGACCGTCCCACCCCGCACGACGAGGAGACGCCGGACTCCCCGCCCGCGCCCGAGGAGGACAGCAAGACGCCGTCCACTCCGGAGAAGGAGAGCGGCCCGCTGCCCCAGCTGGCCGAGACCGGAAGTGAGGCCCTGGTGGCCGCCTCGGTCGCCAGTGCCGCCCTGATGGCCGGCGGGGTGATGCTGTACCGCCGCGGGCGCACCACCTGGTCCCGCTAGCCGGCACCGGGTGCCGGACGCGACCCGCCCGGCACCCGCACCCACCCCGGACCGGCGCCCGCCACCACCAGAGGCAGGCCACAGCCGGTCCGGGGACCATACGCCCCGTCACTTTCCTGGTCCCGGCGCGAGGCCCCTGGCTTCCCGGGACACGCATCACTCGCACCCCCCGTCGACATGATCCGGGGGGTGTCGGCCGTCGCGTCACACCGCACCCGCCACCGCCGTCCCCCGGCGCCGGCACAAGGGCGGGCCGCTGACGGCTCCGTCGCCGTCAGCGGCCCCGTGTCACCCGCGCGGTTCCCCGTCAGCGCCGTACCGGCGACGGCGACTCGCTCCGGCTGCCGTCCACCGGTGCGGGGACGGTGCCGCCCACCGGTGTCGCCCCGAGCCGGCGGCACACACCTCGGACGAGGGTCGACGCCGTGAAGGACGCGCCCTGCACGAAGCGCATGGCCGGGCCGAAGCCCGAGGCCGTCACCAGGCCCGCGAGGAACAGGCCGCGGTAGGAGGACTCGAAGCTGCGCCCGACCTCCGGGGAGCCGTCCGGCAGTGCCGCGAGCGTTCCGCGCAACTCGGGGGAGAGCAGTCCCAGCCGGTCGCAACGCGCCCGGAACCCGGTCGCGGCGATGACGTGTTCGGTCTCCAGGCTGCGCAGGGCACCCGCGCGGCTCACCGTGTCCAGCCGTACCCCGCCCGGCACCGCACAGGCCGCGGTGACCTCATGGCCCGGCAGCAGCTCCACCACGCCCTCCACCCGGTCCCGCACCCACCACGCGCCCGCCGGTCCCAGCGCCGTGGTCGCGATGCGCGCCCGGGTCGGCTCCGGCAGCCGCCGGAAGAGGCCCGGACGCTCCGCGTAGAACCAGTTGCGCCATCCGGGGCCGAGCCCGCTGTGGGGCGAGCGGGCCGACTGCCACCAGGGGCGCTCCCAGGGCGGCGGCACATCGTTCCACCGCAGCTGTTCCGCCCGTGCCAGCACCCGGACGCGCGTGCCCTGTTCGGCGAGCAGCGCCGCCGTCTCCAGGGCCGCCTGACCGCCGCCGATTACTGTGACGTCCTTGCCGCGGAAGCGGTCGAGGTCGCTGTGGTGGCTGCTGTGTGTCACCAGCGCGGGGTGCAGTCCGCGCAGTGCCTGCGGTACCTCGACGAACGGCATCACACCGACCGCCAGGGCGACCGTCCGCGCGTGCACCTCCTCCCCGTCCTCGGTGACCGCCGTGAAGCCGCCGGGCCCGGCCGACACACGGGTCACCGTGCGCTCGTCCACCTCCGGCACGGCGTGGCGGGCGAACCACAGGCCGTACTCCGCGAACGCCTCGACGGGAATCGGCTTCGCGTGACGTGCCGTCAGGCCGTGCTCCGCGCAGTAGACGTCCAGCCGCCAGCGGCCGGCCGGGTCGGAGAGGTTGGACGCCCACGGTTCCGACTTCAGGAACATGCCGCGGGGCATGTTGTCCCGCCAGGAGGCCATGGGCCGGCCGAACACGCGCAGGTTCAGCCCGGCGGCCGCGGCGTGGGACGCGATAGACAGGCCGTACGGGCCTGCGCCCACCACCAGAAGGTCGTACACCATCAACTGCTCGCTTTCTCGTTGTCGGTCAGGGAGGGCGAGGCCGCCCGGGGGATCAGCGGGGGCGTCGGCGCGGTCGTCGTGGTGCCCAGCCGTTCACGCAGCCGGCGGGACACGTGCCGGCACCACTGGGCCCACATGACCCGTCCGGGGGCGCGGTCGTCCGCGGCGTACCAGGCCAGTTCACGCCCGCCCGGCGCCGCACGCAGCGCCGCCAGCGGCGCGTAGTTCTCCACCACGAACGCCCGCCCGGCCAGCGGGGCCCCGGCCGGCAGTGGACGGCCCGTCAGATCCAGGTGCAGGGCCCGTACGACGTCCAGGCCCGCGCTGTCCGCGAAGAGCCGGAACTGGGCGCCGGCGCGCGGGTTGAAGTCGAGCAGGTGGTAGCGCCCCGTCGTGCCGCAGCGGCGGAAGTCGAGGTCGAAGATGCCCCGGTAGCCCAGCTCGTCGGTGAGCCGCTCGGACAGCGCCTGCACCTGCGTGTTGGGCGTCCAGCAGCCGACCGCGGTCAGCCCGCCCCGCGCGGCCAGGACAGCTGCTTGCGGCCCGGTCCGCCCGCGCGCACGGTGCCCGAGTGGTCGGCGTAGCCGTGGAAGAACCAGTCCCGGTCCGGCCCCGGTGCCAGGTACGCCTGGAGCAGCAGCCGGCTGCCCGCTTCCCCGGTGCGCAGGAACAGCTCCCGCGCCTGCTGCACGGAGCGGACCAGTACCGTGCTGCGCAGCCCGCTGCCGACGGGCAGCAGCCAGGGCCGGCTCCACTTCGCCACCACCGGCAGCCCGAGCCGCCGCAGGGCGTCGGTGACCTCCGCGGGACTGTCCGGGATCAGCGTCGTCGGGTGCGGGACGTCGGTGGACGCGCACACGGCGGCCAGTTCCGCCTTGTCGGCGACGCGTTCGGCCAGAGTGCCCGGCATCGAGGGCAGCAGGTAGGAAGGGGCGAGTTCGTCCCGCATCCGTCCCACGGCGATCGCGCTCGCGTCGTCCAACGGGACCAGCACGGCGGGGCGCGCGATTTCGTCGGCCACGCGGCGCAGCACGGCGAGAACGTCGTCCGGGGACGCTCCCGGGAGCGGCGGGGGATGCATCTGGCGTACGTAACGTGACGCGCCCACGGGACTTCCCGCGGAATCCGCGACGACGTGCACCTCCACTCCTGACCTGCCGAGCGAACGCGCGGCCCCCAGGGTTCCGTGGTGAAAGGGATTCCGGTCGATCCGCAGCAGCACAGCGGGGACGCGGGTGTCGAGCAGCGACACGAATTCTCTCTTTCTCTTCGATCGGCTCACCCGCACGGGCGAGCCCGGCACTCGAAAGTCGTAACGGTTGTGGCGCTATTGGCTTTTCTGTGACTGACTTCATATGACTGCCCGTCAATAACACAAACGCTGGCAGTGGTCCGGACGAGAGCGAAGAAAGGAACAGGCATGGCCCCACAGCACAAGCGGGCCGGGGTCCGCCGGCTGGCCTTGGGCGCGGCAGCGGTCGCCGCGTCGGCCGCCCTGGCGTCCGGCCTCGCGGCGGGGGTGGGGTGGCGCGAGCCGCCGATCCGCGGGCTCCGGCACCGAGCCCGACGCCCGTGGCCACGCCCTCGGCCCTCACTCCTCCGGCCGTCCCCCTGCCCTCGGCGCCGGCCCCGGCCACCACCCCGGCGGTGGGCGGGCAAGCCCCGGCCTTCGGTGTCTTCCTCAAGTCCGACAGCCGCGGTGTGGCGCGCATGCCGCTGTTCAGCCACTGGCTGGGCGGCACGGAGCTCCGCGCCGGCCACACCTATCTGCCGGGCCACCGCTGGCGCGACATCGAGGGTTCCGCCGACTTCCTGAAGGTGTGGGCGCACTGGCGCAACAAGAAGCCCGACCGGATGCTCGTCCTCAACGTCCCCATGCAGGAGCGCAACGAGGAGGGCGTCTCCGACAGCGAGGTCCGGCGGCTGCTGCGACAGGGCGCCGCCGGGGAGTTCGATCACCACTTCCGTGTCCTGGCCGAGCGGCTGGTGGAGTTGAAGGTGCCGGACACGATCGTCGTGCTCGGCTGGGAAATGAACGGCACCACGTACACCCATCGGTGCGGGCCGGACCCGGAGGCCTGGAAGAAGTACTGGAATCGGATCGTCACCACCATGCGTTCCGTGCCGGGCCAGAAGTTTCGGTTCGATTTCACGCCGAGTCGAGGCGTGGACGCCGTTCCCTGGACGAAATGCTATCCGGGAGACGACACGGTGGACATCATTGGCATGGACTCCTATGACCAGCCGGCCGGGATGTCGTTCGACCAACAGGTGAAAGAACCCTACGGGCTGCAGCACCACGTGGATTTCGCGAAGGCTCACGGCAAACCCATTTCCTATCCGGAATGGGGTCTCTTCCGCAACGGTGACAATGCCGAGTACATGCGGCGCATGCTCGCCTGGATGGAGGAACACAAACCGCTCTACAACACGCTGACCGACTACTGCCCGCACGGTGTGTGGCAGTGCGGGGCCAACCCGAGGTCGTCCCACCTCTACCGGTCCGCCCTGTTCGGCCGCACCGACCCGGGGACCCCGCCCCTGACGCCCACGCCGAAGCCGACCCCGCCCAGCACGCCGCCGCCCCCGGCGGACTGCACGCCGCTCGACCTGGGCGGTTGGGTGGAGGAGTGGCTCGGCGGGAAGCTCTGCCTGCGCTTCGACTGGTGGTAGAGCACGGCGAAACAGCGCTCCCCGGCGCCGTGTCCGGCCAGGCCCGCCGTCGTCACCGTTGTCCGCGCACATCGGCGGCGGCGGCCGGGCCGGGCACCGAGGGGGCCGGGGCGGGTTCGTCGTCCTGGCCGGTCTTCCGCGGCCGCGCCAGCAGGGCCAGACCGCCCAGCAGACCGCCCGCGCTCGCCCCTACCAGACCGGTCACCGCCGGGGACGCGGACGTCGGCTCGCTCGGCTCCACCGCCCGCGAGAACTGCACGAGCCGCACGTTGGTGTTGCCCCTGGTGTCGTCCGCGTGGCGGGTCAGCGAACGGGTGACCGCGTTCGCCATGTCGACGGCGAGGCCGGGGCGCGAGGAGGTGGCCGAGACGGCGACCATCGGCGCGTCCGGCGACGTCGCCGTGCGCACACTGCGCTGCAGGGTGTGCACGGGCACCCCCGCGTACACCTGCGCGTCCCCGAGCACGGCGAGCTGGGTGGCGACCCGGCCGTACGCCTGGGCGAAGCCGAGGGCGGCGTCCGGCGTGGACTTGTCGGTCGGTACGGCGATGACGTAGCTCGTGGCCGTGTACGTGGAGGGGGTGAGCAAGCCGTACGCACCGCCGAGCAGCCCCCCGGCGAGGGTGCCGGCCGCGAGCACGGACCACAGGGGAAGCCTCTTGAGACGAGCCAGGGACAGGCGGCGCCGGCGGGTCGGAGTGTCGGTCATGAGGAGGTGGCTCCCAGAGGTGAGAGGGACGGTGAACCGGAGACCGCTGCCGCGTACACGTCCGTCAGACGGGCCGCGCAGTGGGTGATGCTGTAGTGGTGGGCGACCTCCGAGGCGGTGCGCGGCCGGGCGCCGGCCTCGCGGACCTCGGCGATCGCGCGGGCGTATGCCTCGGGGCCGCCGCACACCCGCCGGGCGCCGGCGGCGGACGGCGGCCGCACATCTTCGATGGCCGGACAGGAGGCGTAGAGCACGGGCAGGCCGGACGCCAGCGCCTCCACGGCCGCCAGACCGAAGGCCTCGTCCGTGGACGGGGACGCGAGCAGGTCCATCGCCGACGTGAGCGAGGGCAGGTCCGGGCCGGGCGAGCCGTCGGGCACGTAGGGACGTTCGCCGGTGAACACGACGCGGCCGGCCACGCCGGCCTCGTGGGCCGTGCGACGCAGGGCGTGCTCCTCGGGGCCGCCGCCCACCAGCAGCAGCCGGTGGTCGTCCGGGAGCAGGGTGAGCGCGCGGACGAGGACGTCGAACCGTTTCCCCGCGGTGAGCCGCCCGACACCGCCCACCACCCAGGCGTCCTCCGGCAGGCCGAGGCGCCGGCGGGTCTGCTCCCGCCGCTCCGGGTCGAAGCGGAAGCGGTCCAGGTCGATGCCGTTCGGGACGACCTCGATGCGGGGCGCGGGCACGCCCCAGCGCTTCAGGCGCTCGGCCACCGTCGGGGAGACGGCGACCGTCGCCGAACCGAGCCGCTCGCTGGCGAGGTACAGCCGGCGCACCCCGGCCGTCAGCCTGCGGCCCTCCATCTGCGAGTCGCCCAGGGAGTGTTCCGTGGCGACGACCGCCCGGACCCCGGCCAGGCGTGCCGCGAACCGGCCGTAGACGCAGGCGCGGTACAGGTGGGTGTGCACCAGGTCGTAGCCGCCGGCGCGGATCAGCCGGACCAGGCGCGGCAGCGCGGCCAGGTCACGGTTGCCGCCCATGCCGAGATGCATGACGCGGACGCCGTCGGCCGCGAGGCCCTCGGCGACCGCACCGGGGTTGGTGAGCGTCAGGACGTCGCAGTCGACGGGCAGGTGACGCAGCAGCAGGCGCAACTGCTGCTCGGCCCCGCCGACGCCGAGGCCGGTGATGATGTGCAGAGCCCTCATCTCACAGGCCCTCCACCGGACGCCGGCGCAGCCGGTGCAGCCAGTGCTTGAGGTTCAGGCGCCATGCCGTGTCGTCCTGGCCGACGTACACGCGCGGCAGGGCGTGCGGACCGGTCAGCGGGCCGGGGTCGATGGCGCAGGCGTAGGTGTATCCCGCTTCCCGTACGGCCCGGACGGCGCGGGCGTCGATCGTGCCGTAGGGGTAGCAGAAGCCGGCGACCTGGGCGCCGGTCAGCTCCTCGAGCTGGGCGCGGCTTTCGACGACCTCGGCCTTGAGGGTGAGGTCGTCCGCCTTGGTGAGGTCGACGTGCGTCAGCCCGTGCGAGCCGATCTCCACGCCTTCGGCGGCCGCGTGCCGGATGCCGTCCGCG
Organism: Streptomyces afghaniensis 772; assembly: GCA_000415505.1. Classification (GTDB taxonomy): domain Bacteria; phylum Actinomycetota; class Actinomycetes; order Streptomycetales; family Streptomycetaceae; genus Streptomyces; species Streptomyces afghaniensis. The sequence continues at coordinate 1,569 of KE354221.1, read as the reverse complement.
GTCAGCAGCGGCTTGCGCGGGCCGAGCGGATCCCAGGCGTTGTCGCCGCCGAGCCGTCCGGGCAGCACGAAGAGGGTGGCGCCGCAGTCCCAGCGGTGCAGCAGCGGCAGGGCGTCGGTGACGAAGTCGGCGTACCCGTCGTCGAAGGTCAGCCCGACCAGGTTCCGCCCCTCGCCGCGGGCGCGGGCGGCGAGCAGCTCGGTCACGGACACGCCCCGCAGCCCGCGCCGGCGCAGCCAGGCCAGCTGCCTGCCGAGCCGCTCGGGCGTGACCGTGATGCGGTACGGGTCGTCCGAGCAGTCGCCCACCGAGTGGTACATCGCCACCCAGGGGACCGGACTCCGGTGCGGGGCCGGGGGTCTGCCGGTGTCGAGGGAATCAACGGAAGCGGCCATGTGTGAGCCTTCGTGTGACGGCGCGTAGGAAGCGCAGAGCGGACGCGGGACTCTGGGCACCGAGGGCCCAGGTGAGCGGGACGAAGACGAAGGTCACGGTCAGGCAGCCGGCCGCGAGGCCCGACGCCGGGGACGGCAGCCGGCTCGCGGCGAACGCGCCCGCGGCCGTGGCGACGACCGCGGCGCACACCAGCCTGGTCAGTTCGGCCAGGACCCGCCGGACACGGACCGAGACGCTGTGGGGGCTGTTCAGCCGGCCCGTTCGCAGCCCGGCGAGCAGCAGGGCGGCCGTGACGGTGATGCCGAGGGCGTTGGCGGCGGCGATCCCCGCCACGCCCCAGGAGTGCACGGTGGCGGCGCCGATCCAGGACGTCACGGCGATGCCCGCCGCCATCGCGCCGAGGGGGTACCAGCTGGCCCGGCCCGCCGAGAAGTAGGAGCGCACGAGGGCGCCCACCAGGGTCTGGCCCAGCAGTCCGAGGGCGTACACGCGCATGACGTCCGCCGTCGCCGCGGTGTCGCTCGCGGTGAACGCGCCCCGCTGGAAGAGCAGTTCGATCATCTGGGGGGCACAGGCGATCACCGCGCACATGCCGAGCAGCACCAGACACGAGGCGAGCGCCAGATCCCGCTCCACGCGGCTGCGGGCCCGCGCGGTGTCGCCGTCCGCGAGGGCCCGCGCCACCACCGGGAAGGTGACGGTGCACACCATCAGCGACAGCGTCATCGGGATCTGGGCGACCTTCTGCGCGTAGTTCAGGTGCGAGATGGCGCCGGCGGGCAGGCCGGAGGCGAGGAAGCGTTCGGCGAGGACCTGCGACTGGCGGCACAGGGCGAAGAGGAGCACGGCGGCGACCAGGGCGAGTTGCATCGGCCGCTCCTCGACCTGTGCCCCGGCCCTGGCGACGGGCGGCGTACGCGACGCCAGCCGCCGCCACAGCGACGGCAGTTGCACCGCCACCATCAGACAGCCGCCCGCCGCGACCCCGACCGCGGCGGAGCGCACGCCCCAGCCTTCGCCGAGGAGGAACATCGCGGCGATGATGCCGGTGTTGTAGGCGACGTAGATCGCCGCGGGCGCGAGGAAACAGCGGTGGGCCCGCAGGGCGGCACTGCAGTACCCGGCGAGCCCGAAGGCCAGCACGCAGGTCGCCGTGATCCGGGTGCAGTCGGC
>KE354220.1 GCA_000415505.1 Streptomyces afghaniensis 772 | reverse complement strand
TGGGGAGGGGCGGCACGCGGTGCTCACCGCCGACGCGGGGCCCGAGAAGCGGTACGCGCAGTGGCTCGCGGTCCGGCGGGGCTCCGTCCGGGCCGTGATCGGGACCCGGGCCGCGATGTTCGCACCGGTCCAGGACCTCGGACTGGTCGCCATCTGGGACGACGGGGACGACAGCCACAGCGAGCAGCACGCCCCGCAGCCCCACGCACGCGAGGTGCTGCTGCTGCGGGCTGCCCAGGACAAGTGCGGCTTCCTGCTGGGCAGCTGGGGCTGCACGGTGGAGGCCGCGCAGCTCGTCGAGAGCGGATGGGCCCGACCGCTGGTCGCCGGGCGCGAACAGGTGCGCGCCACCGCTCCGCTCGTCCGCACCGTCGGGGACGGAGACCTCGCCCGGGACGAGGCCGCCCGGGCCGCCCGGCTGCCGACCCTCGCCTGGCAGGTCGTCAGGGAGGGCCTGCGGCACGGTCCGGTGCTGGTGCAGGTGCCCCGGCGGGGGTACGTGCCGCGCATGGCGTGCGCCAACTGCCGGGCGCCCGCGCGGTGCCGGCACTGCTCCGGGCCGCTGGAAACGCGGGACGGCGGCGCGTTGTGCTGCGGGTGGTGCGGCCGTGAGGAGAGCGGCTGGCACTGCCCGGAGTGCGGCGCCTTCCGGCTGCGCGCCTCGGTGGTGGGCGCGCGGCGGACCGCCGAGGAACTCGGACGGGCCTTCCCCGCCGTTCCGGTGCGGACCTCGGGTCGTGAACACGTGCTCGACACGGTGCCGGGGGCGCCCGCCCTGGTGGTGAGCACGCCGGGGGCCGAGCCCGTCGCCGAGGGCGGATACGCGGCGGCGCTGCTGCTGGACGGGTGGGCCATGCTCGGGCGGCCCGATCTGCGGGCCGGAGAGGACGCGTTGCGGCGGTGGATCGCGGCCGGGTCGCTCGGTCCGGCCGCAGCCGGCCGGCGGCACGGTGGTGGTCGTGGCCGAGCCGACGCTGCGGCCCGTCCAGGCGCTCGTACGGTGGGACCCCGTCGGTCACGCGGTGCGGGAGCTCGCCGAGCGGGCCGAGCTGGGGTTTCCGCCGGTGTCGCGGATGGCCGCCGTGTCGGGGCCGGCGGAGGCGGTGGCGGAGTTTCTCCGGACGGCCGAACTGCCGCCGGAGGCCGAGGTGCTGGGACCGGTGCCGTTGCCCGTCCCCGCGGCGGGGCGACCGCGGCGGGCGGGAGCGCCGCCGCCCGGGGAGCAGTGGGAACGGGCGTTGGTCCGGGTGCCGCCGGGGAAGGGGCGGCGCTGGCCGCCGCCCTGAAGGCCGCGCAGGCCGCGCGGATGGCCCGGGGGAGTGCGGAGCCTGTCTGGGTGCGGATCGATCCGGCTGACATCGGGTGAGCCGCTGCCGGGGTCCGGCGGGGCGGCTTTCGCACGACACCGGGACGGCAGCGTCCGGATACGTCGCTGCCCTCCCGGAAGTGCTCCGGGAAGGCAGGGGACAGGAGGGTGGCTCAGCCGTTGCGGGGGCCGGGGAAGGCCGTCGGCCTCGCCTCGTCGCGGAGGGCCGGGCTGCCCGCCGTCGGCTGGGTGGGCATGGAGCGGGCCGCCGGGACCGTCGGGACCGTGGGAAGGCCGGTGTTCACACTGACCGAGCGGGAGCCCGACGGCTCCGGTGTGCGCTCCGCCTCGGCCGCGGCCGGCTGGGCCGAGGCCCGGCGTGCGCCGTAACGGCGGTGGACCGCCTGTTTGGTGACTCCGAGCGCGGAGCCCACCGCGTCCCACGAGAAGCCGAGTGAGCGGTCGAAGTCCACGGCCGCCGTGACCAGGGTCTCGACACTGTCCCGCAGCTCCTGGGCGAGACGTACCGTCGGGGCGGGGGCGCGTCCGTAGACGACGAAGCCCGTGGAGGGGCCGGAGCGGCGCGGGCGGTAGACGTTGCCCAACTGGGCGGTGAGTGTGCGCAGTGCGTCCACCTGCCGGCGGACCCGCTCGATGTCCCGCACCAGCAAGTGCAGGCTGGCCCGAGCCTGGGCGTCGTGGGTTGCGTGGTCGGCCATGAACAAGCCTCTCGAACCGGCGTTGAAAGGAATGGGCCGCGATCGCGGCCCGATGTGGTCAACTCTGTCTTGACCAACGCGGATTCGCTCCGCGGGTCACGGTGTGGGGGCGTGGGGGCATATGCGTGCGCCTGTTTGCGCGGGGTGTGCGCCTCAGCCTTCGGTCATCGGCTTTGGTCTCCCACCCGCGCACCGCCCGTAGCTCTCCACCAAGTGGCCCGGCTCTCCCGTGGTGGCCGGGCGCCGTCGGCGGCTTTCCGTGTCCGGCTCATAGACTTGGGCGTTGCCCGTCATCGACCCCCGTCCGAGAGGCCCCCACCACCCCATGAAGCTCGTCTTCGCCGGTACACCCGAGGTCGCCGTTCCCGCTCTGGACGCTCTTCTCGCCTCTGAGCGGCACGAGGTGGCCGCTGTCGTCACGCGGCCCGACGCGCCGGCCGGGCGGGGGCGCAGGCTCGTCGCGTCGCCCGTCGCCGAGCGGGCGGAGGAGGCCGGGATCGAGGTGCTGAAGCCGGCGAAGCCGAAGGACCCCGAGTTCCTGGAGCGGCTGCGGGAGATCGGGCCGGACTGCTGTCCCGTCGTCGCCTACGGCGCCCTGCTGCCCCGCGTCGCTCTCGACGTCCCCGCGCACGGCTGGGTCAATCTGCACTTCTCCCTGCTGCCCGCCTGGCGCGGTGCCGCGCCCGTGCAGCACGCCATCATGGCCGGGGACGAGATCACCGGGGCTTCCACCTTCCTCATCGAGGAGGGACTCGACTCCGGGCCGGTGTACGGGACGGTCACCGAGGAGATCCGGCCCACCGACACCAGCGGGGACCTGCTGACGCGGCTGGCCTTCGCCGGTGCCGGGCTGCTCGCGGCGACCATGGACGGGATCGAGGACGGCACGCTGAAGGCCGTACCGCAGCCGGCCGACGGCGTCAGCCTGGCCCCGAAGGTCAACGTCGAGGACGCTCACATCGACTGGAGCGCTCCCGCGCTGCGCGTCGACCGGATGGTGCGGGGCTGCACTCCGGCCCCCGGCGCCTGGACCATGTTCCGCGGTGAGCGGCTCAAGCTCATCCAGGTCGCCCCCGTGCCGGACCGGACGGATCTCGCCCCGGGGCAGATCTCCGCCAGGAAGAACAACGTGTACGTCGGCACCGGCTCGTACGCCGTCGAGCTGCTCTGGGTGCAGGCCCAGGGCAAGAAGCCGATGCGGGCGGCGGACTGGGCCCGCGGGGCGCGGATCACCGAGGGCGAGCGGCTCGGGGGCTGACGCGGCGACACGTCCGGGGCGGCGTAGGCTGGACGGCGCACTTCTTCTCACACCCGGAGCACCTTTTTCGTGAGCGACCAGCCCCGTCGGCCCCGTACGTCCGGCAAGCCCTACCGGCGGCCCAAGAAGGACCCCGTCCGCATCCTCGCCTTCGAGGCGCTGAGGGCCGTGGACGAGCGGGACGCCTACGCCAACCTCGTCCTCCCGCCGCTGCTGCGCAAGGCGCGGGAGAAGGAGGGACCCGAGAACTTCGACGCCCGGGACGCGGCGCTGGCCACCGAGCTGGTGTACGGCACGCTGCGGCGGCAGGGGACGTACGACGCGGTCCTCTCGGCCTGCGTGGACCGGCCGCTGGGGGAGGTCGACCCGCCGGTGCTGGACGTGCTGAGCCTCGGCGCGCACCAGCTGCTCGGGACCCGGATTCCGACGCACGCGGCGGTGTCCGCCACCGTCGAGCTCGCCCGGGTCGTGCTCGGCGACGGGCGCGCCAAGTTCGTCAACGCCGTGCTGCGGAAGGTCGCGCAGCACGATCTGGACGGCTGGCTGGAGCGGGTCGCGCCGCCGTACGACGACGATCCCGAGGACCATCTCGCCGTCGTCCACTCGCATCCGCGGTGGGTCGTGTCGGCACTGTGGGACTCCCTCGGCGGCGGCCGCGCCGGCATCGAGGACCTGCTGCGCGCCGACAACGAGCGGCCCGAGGTCACCCTGGTGGCCCGGCCCGGGCGGGCCACCGCCGAGGAACTGCTCGAAGAGGACGCTGCCGTGCCGGGGCACTGGTCGCCGTACGCCGTGCGGCTGACCGAGGGCGGTGAGCCGGGCGCCGTCGCGGCGGTGCGGGACGGACGAGCGGGCGTGCAGGACGAGGGCAGCCAGCTCGTGGCGCTCGCCCTCGCGGGCGCGCCGCTGGACGGGCCCGACCGGCGGTGGCTGGACGGGTGTGCGGGGCCCGGCGGCAAGGCCGCGCTGCTCGGCGCCCTCGCGGCCCAGCGGGGCGCGCTGCTCGTCGCCTCCGAGAAGCAGACCCACCGCGCCGGGCTCGTGGCCAGGGCGCTGGAGGGCAACCCCGGGCCGTACCAGGTGATCGCCGCGGACGGGACGCGTCCGGCGTGGCGGCCCGGCAGCTTCGACCGCGTGCTGGTCGACGTGCCGTGCACCGGGCTCGGTGCCCTGAGACGACGCCCCGAGGCACGCTGGCGGCGCCGGCCGGAGGACCTGGAGGGGTTCGCGCCGTTGCAGCGCGGCCTGCTGCGCACCGCCCTGGAGTCGGTGCGGGTCGGCGGCGTCGTCGGCTACGCGACCTGCTCGCCGCACCTCGCCGAGACCAGAGCCGTGGTCGCCGACGTCCTCAAGCAGTACCCGGACACCGAGCTCCTCGACGCCCGGCCGCTGCTGCCCGGCGTACCGGATCTCGGCGAAGGGCCCGACGTGCAGCTGTGGCCGCATCTGCACGGGACCGACGCCATGTACCTGGCGCTCATCCGCCGGACCGGCTGACCCCCGCTCCGACGCTCTCCCGGTCGGCCGCACCGCCGTCCTCCCCGGCCAGCCGGTGCGGCCACCACACCTTCGGACCGATGTCCAGGAACAGCGACGTCACCAGGACTGAGCGCACGACGAACGTGTCGATGAGGACGCCGAGGGCGACCGCGAAGCCGATCTCGGCGAAGGCGACCATCGGGAGGGTGCCGAGGGCGGCGAAGGTGCCGGCCAGGACCAGGCCGGCGGAGGTGATGACGGCGCCGGTGGTGGCGAGCCCGGTGACCACGCCCGTTCTGGTGCCCTGGCGGGCCGCCTCCTCGCGGATGCGGGTGGTCAGGAAGATGTTGTAGTCGATGCCCAGGGCGACCAGGAACACGAAGACGAACAGCGGGAAGTCGGTCGCCTCGCCCGCGTAGTCGAAGACGTACCGGAACGCGAGCGCGCTGATGCCGAGGGCCGCCGCGAACGACAGGATCACCGTCCCGATCAGCAGCAGCGGGGCGATCAGCGCGCGCAGCAGGACGCACAGGATCAGCAGGACGACCGCCAGCACCAGCGGGATGATCAGCACGTTGTCGCGGGTGATCGCCTCGTCCATGTCCACGAGGCCGGCCGTACCGCCGCCCACCTTGGCATCGGCGTCCGGTACCGCACGGACGGCGTCCCGTACCCGCTCCACGGTCTGTTTCGCCGCGTCGCTGTCGGCCGGGGCGGTCATCGTGGCCTCGAAGAGGACCCTGCCCTGGAAGGACGGTTTCGTGCCCGGCGGCAGGCCCAGCGACTGCGGGACCACGCCCGGCGTGGCGGCGACCGCGCGGCCCACCTGCTGGGCCTGCGCCTGGTCGCTGACGATGACGAGCGGGCTGCCGCTCCCGGCCGGGAAGTAGCGTGCGGAAACCTCCTGGCCGACGATCGAGTCCGGTTTCCCGGTGAACGCGTCCGCGTTGCCGATGCCCTCGGCGCGCAGCTGGATCAGGCCCAGCGAACAGACCGCCAGGGCCAGTGCCGTGACGGCCCAGGTCATGCGCGGCCGACGGGCGATACGGCGGCCCGTGCGCGCCCAGATGCCGCGCTCGGTCGGGTCGGGCGTGCCGTAGTGCGGGATCGCCGGCCAGAAGATCCACCGGCCGACGATCACCAGCAGCGCCGGGAACAGGGTCATCATCGCCAGCAGGGCGACGGCGACACCGATCGCGGCGACCGGGCCCAGGCCGCTGGTCGAGTTCATCTCGGCGACCAGCAGCACCAGCATGCTCAGCACGACCGTCGCGCCGGAGGCGAGCACCGCGGGGCCTGCGCGGTGCAGTGCCAGGGCCATCGCCTCGTGCCGGTCCTCGTGCCGGCGCAGCTCCTCCCGGTAGCGGGCGACCAGCAACAGGGCGTAGTCCGTCCCCGCTCCGAAGACCAGCACCGTCAGGATGCCGGCGCTCTGGCCGTTCACCGTCAGGCCCGCGTGCTCGGCCAGCAGATAGATCAGCGCCTGGGAGGTGAACAGCGCGCAGACCACGGAGACCAGGGGGACCAGCAGCAGGGTCAGGCTGCGGTAGGTGATGAGCAGCATGACGATGACGACGGTCATCGCCGCGAACAGCAGTGTCGAGTCGATGCCCTCGAAGGCCTCCGAGAAGTCCGCCGACGTGCCGCCCGGGCCCGTGATGTGCACGGCCAGGCCGCCGCCGCCCTCGCCGACGTCGTCCCGGACGGAGTCGACGGCGGGCGCGATCCGCTCCCAGCCCTTCTCGTCCATCGTGATCGGCACGAAGACCTGCGCCGCCCGCGGATCGGTCTGCCGGTCGAAGACCGGCCCCCGGGTCTCCGCACCCCGGATGCCGTGGTCACGCAGCTCCTTGAGCTGCCGCACGTCCTCGGCGATCTCCGCCCGGTCCCGGGCCGTCAGCCCGCTGTCCCGGGCGTAGATCACGACCGCCGGGATCTGCTCCGGCCGGAAGTCCTCGGAGATCTCCAGCACCTGCGTCGACTCCGCGGACCCCGGCAGCCAGGACGACGCGTCGTTGTCCTGGGCGTCGGTGAGCTTCATCGCGAGGGGTGCCGTCACGAACAGCACCACCACCCACAACACCAGCACCAGCCACTTGGCCCGCCGACCGCAGACGAGATGTGCGACGCCCTGTTTCACGGCAACCCCCTCTGCGACCCGGGACCGATGCCCACAACCCCCGGAGGGCATGGCAGTCTTAGGTCATGGCCGCGCAGATCAACCCCAGCATCCTGTCCGCCGATTTCGCCCGCCTCGCGGACGAGGCGAAGGCCGTGGAGGGAGCCGACTGGCTCCACGTCGACGTCATGGACAACCATTTCGTCCCGAACCTCACGCTCGGTGTGCCGGTCGTAGAGTCGCTCGCCCGTGCGACGGACACCCCGCTGGACTGCCATCTGATGATCGAGGCCCCCGATCGGTGGGCGCCCCAGTACGTCGAGGCGGGGCCGGTTCCGTCACCTTCCACGTCGAGGCGGCCGCCGCCCCGGTCCGGCTCGCCCGGGAGATCCGCGCCAAGGGCGCCCGCGCCTCCATGGCGCTGAAGCCCGCGACCCCCATCGAGCCGTACGAGGACCTGCTCCCCGAGCTCGACATGCTGCTGATCATGACGGTCGAACCGGGCTTCGGGGGACAGGCCTTCCTCGACATCATGCTTCCGAAGATTCGCCGCACCCGCGAGTTGATCAGCAAGCACGGTCTGGAGCTCTGGCTCCAGGTCGACGGCGGAGTCTCCGCTTCCACTATCGAGCGGTGCGCGGACGCCGGAGCCGACGTCTTCGTGGCCGGATCGGCGGTCTACGGGGCAAACGACCCGGCAGAGGCAGTACGTGCACTACGCACGCAGGCGGATGCGGCGACCGCCAAGGCCTCCTGGGCCTGCGACCACTGAGCCACAGCAAAGTGAACGGCTCTCATCAGGGCTGATCATCCGCGCCGGATCTGCAAGGATGAACGGCGAATCCAGAGTGTGAACAGCAGTGAGGAGATCGCCGTGTCGGGTATGTCGGCGGGCCGGTCAGCCATGCGGATGGGACCCGCTGAGCTGGTGCAGGCGGCGGCCATGGCCCGCCGCTTCTACCTCGAGGGCAAGTCCAAGATCCAGATCGCGGAGGAGTTCGGCGTCAGCCGCTTCAAGGTGGCCCGGGTCCTGGAGACCGCCCTCGAGCGGGATCTCGTGCGGATCGAGATCCGTGTGCCTGCGGAGCTGGACGCCGAGCGCTCGGACGCGCTCCGCGCCCGCTACGGCCTCAGGCACGCCGTCGTGGTCGAGTCCCCGGCCGACGCCGAGGAGTCGCCCGACCCCGAGAACCTGGGAGAGGTGGCCGCCGACCTGCTCGGCGAACTGGTCAACGAAGGAGATGTGCTGGGCCTGGCCTGGGGCCGCTCCACCATCCACATGGCAGCGGCGCTCGACCGGCTGCCGCCCTGCACGGTGGTGCAGCTGACAGGCGTGTACGACGCCGGGACTGCCGAGCGCGGCTCCGTCGAGGCGGTACGCCGTGCCGCCCAGGTGTCCGGCGGTGACGCGCACCCCATCTACGCGCCGATGCTGCTGCCCGACGCGGCCACGGCCACGGCACTGCGCAACCAGACGGGGATCGCCCGGGCCTTCGAGCACTTCGACAAGGTCACCGTCGCCTGCGTCTCCATCGGCTCCTGGGAGCCGGGCATCTCCACGGTGCACGACATGCTCAGCGACGAGGAGCGCGCGCACTACGCCTCCCTGGGTGTCGCCGCCGAGATGTCCGCGCACCTCTTCGACTCCGAGGGCCGAAGGGTCGGCCGGGACCTGGGCGAGCGGTGCATCACCGTCAAGGCAGACCAGCTCCGCCGAATCCCCGAGGTCGTCGCGATCGCCGGCGGACAGCGCAAGGGACCCGCGATCGACGCGGTGCTGCGGTCCGGGCTCGTCACCAGCCTGGTGACGGACACGTCGGCCGCGGACTATCTGATGACGGCGGGCCCGGCACCGAAGTCCGCGCTCAACAGGTCCGACCCGGACGGAGTCTGACAGATGGTCAGCCAGTCGCATGAGGTGCCGGACGACCCGGCCGGCCGGATCGTGCTCGTGCTGGACCTCGACGGGGTCACGGACAAGGCGGGCCTCATGGACCGCTGCGCCCGTGACCTGGCCCTGCCCGAGTGGTTCGGCCGCAACTGGGACGCCCTCGCCGACTGCCTGGCCGACCCCGGCCTCTGGCCCGAGGGAGCCGTGGAGCGGGGGCTGCTGGTCGTCGTCCGGGGCTGGCGGGCGTACGCCGAGAAGCGGCCCGAGGAGTGGCAGGTCGCGGAGGAGATCTTCGCCGAGGCGACGGACCGGGGCCCGGGTCTCTTCGTGACCCTCGGCCTTGGAGCATCCTCCGAACGAGGCCCTGACCAGCCTGGATGATCCGCTGGGGGTTGTTCGCGGGCTCGTCATGGGAGAATGAAGTACGTGCTCTTTTCCCCCTGGCCGGCCGGTCGGGGGTCACCTCTGATCGACTGGGATGTGCAGCACGTGCGTTTCCTCAATGACATCCAGCCCGGGTACGACCTGACGTACGACGACGTCTTCATGGTGCCGAGCCGCTCCTCGGTGGGCTCGCGGCAGGCCGTCGACCTCAGCTCCCCGGACGGCACGGGCACCACCATCCCGCTCGTCGTCGCCAACATGACCGCCATCGCCGGGCGCCGCATGGCCGAGACCGTGGCCCGTCGCGGCGGCCTCGTCGTCATACCGCAGGACATCCCGATCGACGTGGTCACCGACGTCGTCTCCTGGGTCAAGAGCCGCCATCTGGTCCTGGACACCCCGATCATGCTGGTGCCCCACCAGACCGTCGCGGACGCGCTGTCCCTGCTGCCCAAGCGCGCGCACAACGCCGGAGTCGTCGTCGACGAGAACCACCGGCCGGTCGGCGTGGTCACCGAATCCGACCTGTCCGGCGTGGACCGCTTCACGCAGCTGGGCGAGGTCATGTCCCGGGACCTGCTGCTCATCGACGCGGACATGGACCCGGGCGAGGCCTTCGACACCCTCGACCACGCCAACCGCCGCTACGCCCCCGCGGTCAACGAGGACGGCACGCTCGCCGGCATCCTCACCCGCAAGGGCGCCCTGCGCGCCACGCTCTACAAGCCGGCCACGGACGCGCAGGGGCGCCTGCGGATCGCCGCCGCCGTCGGCATCAACGGCGACGTCGCCGGCAAGGCCAAGCAGCTCCTGGACGCGGGCGTCGACACACTCGTCATCGACACCGCGCACGGCCACCAGGAATCGATGATCAGCGCCCTGAAGCTGGTGCGCGACCTCGACCCGCAGGTGCCGATCGTCGCGGGCAACGTGGTGGCCGCCGCGGGCGTGCGTGACCTGATCGAGGCGGGCGCGGACATCGTCAAGGTCGGTGTCGGACCCGGCGCCATGTGCACCACGCGCATGATGACCGGCGTCGGCCGGCCGCAGTTCTCCGCCGTCCTGGAGTGCGCCGCCGAGGCCAGGAAGTACGGCAAGCACGTGTGGGCCGACGGCGGGATCCGCCACCCGCGCGACGTGGCCATGGCCCTCGCCGCCGGCGCGTCCAACGTGATGGTCGGCTCCTGGTTCGCGGGCACCTACGAGTCCCCGGGCGACCTCCAGCACGACGCCCAGGGGCGCGCCTACAAGGAGTCCTTCGGCATGGCCTCCGCCCGTGCCGTGCGCAACCGCACCTCGGAGGAGTCGGCGTACGACCGGGCCCGCAAGGCGCTGTTCGAAGAGGGCATCTCCACGTCCCGGATGTTCCTCGACCCGGCCCGCCCGGGCGTCGAGGACCTGATCGACTCGATCATCGCGGGCGTCCGCTCCTCCTGCACCTACGCCGGCGCGGGCTCCCTGGAGGAGTTCGCCGAGAAGGCCATCGTCGGCATCCAGAGCGCCGCCGGCTACGCCGAGGGCAAGCCGCTGCACGCCAGCTGGAACTGACGGTCCCCATACCCTCGTCCAGGCCCCCGATGAAAAATCGGGGGCCTCGTGCGTGCGGGCGCCCTACCGTCGTAGGTCATGGAGATCACCGTCTGCCGGGCCGCCGACGTGGCGCTGCTCGACCAGTACATCGGCTCGCCGGGCGCCACCTCGTTCCACGCGCGCCGCTTCGAACGCCAGGAGCGGGGGCAGAGCACGTACCTCGTCGCCTGGCTCGACGGACGTCCGGTCGGGCACACGGAGCTGCGCTGGGGCGGCTGCGACGACGCGGCCGTACGGGCGGCACGGCCCGGCTGCCCGGAGATCAACGCGCTGACCGTGTGGCCCGAGCCGCTGCGCTCGCGCGGCATCGGCAGCGCCCTGGTCCGCGCCGCCGAGGAACGCGCGCGGGAGCGGGGCCGCACGGCCATCGGCCTGGGCGTCGCCGACGACAACCCGCGCGCCGCCGCCCTCTATGCCAGGCTCGGCTACCGGCCCCTCGCCACCTACCTCGGCCGCTGGTCCTACGAGGGCCACGACGGTGTCACGCACGAGTGTGTCGAGGAGCTCACGTTCCTGGTGAAAGAGCTGGTCCGAGCAAGTCCCGTGCAACGGACGAACGCGGATGTGCAACGAACCTCCGGCCAGTCCCGAGGAACGCAATGATCTTGCGGGCACGCGCAAGGTTGCTGCATTACACGGGCAACGCCGCTCCTCGTAGGCTGTCGCCTCGTACGTGGCGTGGCGGGGACCCCGCTCGGTGGGTCCCGGCTGTCGGGCGGGACGCTGCCGGTTCCCGCCGCCCAAGACCGGCAGTGACGAAGGAGTCAGCGCGTGCTCGACCAAGGCGCACCCCCGCACAGCAGTAGTCAGACCGCCCCGCCGTCCCCGGGCGTCGGCGCGCGCCTCATGCGTCGCAAGCCGGTGGAGAACCTGGTCGCGGAGGGTGGCCAGGGCGAGGGGGGCTCGCTGCGGCGCTCCCTCGGCCTGTGGCAGCTCACCATGATCAGCATCGGTGCCACCCTCGGCACCGGCATCTTCGTCGTGCTCGGCGAGGCCGTCCCCAAGGCGGGACCGGCCGTCACGCTCGCCTTCGTCATAGCCGGTCTGACCGCCCTGTTCTCGGCCCTGTCCTACGCCGAGCTGGCGGGCACCATCCCGGTCTCCGGCTCCTCGTACTCGTATGCGTACGCAACGATGGGCGAACTGATCGCCTGGATCTGTGGCTGGTGCCTGGTCCTGGAGTACGGCGTGTCCGTCGCCGCCGTCGCGGTCGGCTGGGGCGAGTACCTCAACGAACTGCTCGACGGGACCGTCGGCGTCACCATCCCGGCCGCCCTGTCCGCCCCGCCCGGCGACGGCGGCGTGTTCAACCTCCCCGCGCTGATCGTCGTGCTGCTCGCGATGGCGTTCCTGCTGGGCGGCGCCCGCGAGTCCGCCCGGGCCAACACCGTCATGGTCATCGTGAAGATCGGCGCGCTGGTGCTCTTCTGCGCCATCGGCGTCCAGGGCTTCCGCTCCGGCAACTACGAGAACTTCATGCCGCTGGGCATGGCGGGCGTCAGCGCCGCCGGGGCGACGCTGTTCTTCTCCTACATCGGCTTCGACGCCGCCTCCACCGCCGGCGAGGAGGCCAAGAACGCCCAGCGCGACCTGCCGCGCGCGATCATGCTGTCGCTGGTCATCGTCACGGCGCTGTACGTCCTCGTCGCCGCCGTCGCGGTCGGCGCCAAGCCCTGGGAGAACTTCACCGACTCCGAGGCCGCCCTCGCCCAGATCATGCGCGAGGTCACCGGGCAGACCTTCTGGGGCACGCTGCTGGCGTTCTGCGCCGTCATCGCCATCGCGAGCGTGGTGCTGACCGTGCTGTACGGCCAGACCCGCATCCTGTTCGCCATGTCCCGCGACGGCCTGGTGCCGAAGGTGTTCGCCAGGGTCCACCCGAAGAGCGGCACGCCCCGCGCCAACACCCTGATCGTCTCCCTGTTCTGCGGTGTGCTGGCCGCCGCGATCCCGCTCGGGCAGCTCGCCGACGCCACCAGCATCGGCACCCTGTTCGCCTTCGCGCTGGTCAACGTGGCCGTCGTGGTGCTGCGCCGGACCCGGCCGGACATGCCCCGCACCTTCCGGGTGCCGCTCTCCCCGGTCCTGCCCGCGCTGGGCTTCGCCCTCTGCCTGTGGATGATGGGCAGCCTGTCGACCGTGACCTGGGTCGTCTTCGGTGTCTGGATGGCCGCCGGGCTCGTGTTCTACTTCGTGTACGGCTATCGCCGTTCCCGACTCGCACCATCCGAAAAGTGACCGACCCACTGTGCTGAACGATCTCGACGAACGCATCGTGCACGCCCTCGCCGAGGACGCCCGCCGCTCCTACGCCGACATCGGCCACATCGTCGGCCTGTCCGCGCCCGCCGTGAAACGGCGCGTGGACCGGCTGCGGGCCACCGGAGCCATCACCGGCTTCACCGTCCGGGTGGACCCGGGCGCCCTCGGCTGGCAGACCGAGGGGTTCGTCGAGATCTACTGCCGGGGCAACACCTCCCCGGAGACCATCCAGCGGGGCCTGGAGCGCTACCAGGAGGTCGTGGCCGCGTCCACCGTCACCGGGGACGCGGACGCGATCGCCCAGGTCTTCGCCTCCGACATGCGGCACTTCGAACGGGTCCTGGAGCGGATCGCCGGGGAGCCGTTCGTCGAGCGGACCAAGTCCGTACTCGTGCTGTCGCCGCTGCTGCGGCGCTTCTCGTCGGGTTCGCCCACGTAATCCACAGGACGATCCGCCGGTCGGCGCCTAGCATCGGTGTCATGACCTGGCGACATTGATCCACCAGCCGCGCCTCCCGAGGGCCGCCTCGGACGCCGTACCTCCGGCATCCGATCCGTCCCTGCGGGAAGGCCTCATGACACTCTCACCTGCACGCGTGCCCGCCACCGGCGTCCGGCGGCTGACGACCACGCTGTACGGCTACGCGTTCCTCGACGATTTCGTCCTGCTCTACCCGGTGTACGCGCTGCTGTTCGCCGACACCGGCATGTCGCTCTGGCAGATCTCCTCCCTGTTCGCTCTGTGGTCGATCACCTCGGTGGCGCTGGAAGTCCCTTCCGGCGCCTGGGCCGACGCCGTGTCGCGCCGCAGGCTGCTGTGGATCGGCCCATTGCTCACCGCCGCCGGCTTCGCGCTGTGGGTGGCCGTCCCGTCGTACGGGGCCTTCGCGGCCGGCTTCGTCCTGTGGGGCGCGGGCGGGGCGCTCGGCTCCGGCGCGCTGGAGGCGCTGGTGTACGACGAACTGGACCACCTCGGCGCTGCCGACCGATACGCACGGGTCATGGGCCGGGCACGGGCCGCGCGGCTGGCGGGCACCGTGGTCTCGCTCGGCCTCGCGGGGCCCGTCTTCGCCCAGGGCGGCTACGCGGCGGTCGGTGCCGCCAGCTTCCTGGCCTGTGTGCTGACCGCCCTCACCGCGACCCGGTTCCCCGAGCACCGGGTGCGGCCGGACACCGCAGGCGACAGCTGGGCGACGACCCTGCGGACCGGGCTCGCCCAGGTCCGCGGGGACCGTGCGGTGCGCGGCGCCCTGCTGCTGGTCCCGGCCGTGGCCGCGGTGTGGGGCGCGCTCGACGAGTACACCCCGCTGCTGGTCCGGGACATCGGCGTCGCCGAAGCGACGGTGCCCTACCTGATCATGCTGATCTGGGCGGGCGTCACCGTCGGCAGCCTCCTGGCCGGACCGGCCGAACGCCTCGGCCCGGCCGGTCTCGCCACGCTGCTCGCGGGCGCCGCACTCGCCCTGGCCGTGGGCGCCGCGTCCCGCTCACTGGCCGGTATCGCCCTCGTGAGCCTCGCCTTCGCCGGGTTCCAGCTGGCGGAGGTGCTGGCCGACGTCCGCCTCCAGCACCGTATCGACGAGTCCCGCCGGGCCACGCTCACCTCCGTCGCGAGCCTGGGCACCGAGCTGGCGACGGTCGCCACGTTCGGCATGTACGCGCTGCTCGGCACGGACCTGGCGCACAGCACCGTCTTCGCGGTGCTGGCGATTCCGTATGCGGTGACGGCGCTGGCGCTGGCTAGAGCGCGGGCCGCCACGGCACGACCGTGAAGTCGCCCGTCCCCTTCCTGACCTTCTCGAAGGGGGCGGAGCCCACGCACTTGGGCAGCTCCTTCGTTTCGACGGGGCTGCCCGTGGACGCCCAGCTGTAGCCGAGGCGGTCGTGCCGGCCGACATCGTGGACGGTGATGCCGACCCGCTTGCCCTCGGCGCCCGGCAGGTCGGAGTCGGTGATCACACCGGAGACGACGGCCACCTTCCCGCCGGTCAGCAGGCAGTCGACCCGCGCCTTCGCCCTGGCGCCCTCACCGTTCAGGTAGTGGCTCCACTCGAAGGTGCCGGTGGCCTTCATCGGATCGGCCTTGTCCTTCGCGGCCAGGTGCGCGTCGAAGGAGAAGGTGATGTCGTCCCCGGCCGAGCGGTACAGCTTGGCCTTGCCGGTGAGCGCGGCGGCCTCACGCCCGCTTTCGTCGGGGGCGGATGCTCCGGCGGAGCCGGCCGCGGCGGCGACGGTGAGCAGCAGCGCGGAGCCGAGTAAGGCGGTCCTCGTACGGCGGTTCATGGCGGTCCTTTCCGCAGGTGACGCACGTCGACTGGACGCTCACCACTGTCCCGTCGCCGCGCCCGCGCCACATCGCACCCGGGACGGGACCCGGCCTCCGCCGCCCGGCGGGGGAAGGCGGTTGCGGGATACGCCCAGGGAAGGACCGGTCAGTGCCCGCAACGAATCGCCGCCGACCCGCCGGCGAACGCAATGATCCGCTCACGGACGCGCAACGGCTGCTCCTTGTCCGGCCGGAGCCGCCGACCGTACCGTCTATCAGGCCCCCGAAACCCCCCGCGCCCCGGTGAGGAACACGCATGCGCACCGCCCTGCTCCAGAGCTCCGGCCGACCCGGCTCCACCGTCGAGAACCTCAAGGTCCTCGACGAGGCCGCGGGCCGGGCCGCCGCCGCGGGTGCCGGGCTGCTGGTCGCGCCGGAGATGTTCCTGACCGGGTACGCGATCGGCGACGACATCGGCCGGCTCGCCGAGCCCGCCGACGGCGACTGCGCGGACGCCATCGCCGAGACCGCGACCAGGCACGGACTGGCGATCGCCTACGGCTACCCCGAGCGGGCCGGTGACGCCGTGTTCAACTCCGCCCAGCTGATCTCCGCCGACGGCACCCGTCTCGCCAACTACCGCAAGACCCACCTCTTCGGCTGCTTCGAGCGCGACCACTTCACGCCCGGGGACCAGCCGGTCGTCCAGGCGGAGCTCGACGGTCTGCGCGTCGGGATCCTGATCTGCTACGACGTCGAGTTCCCGGAGAACGTCCGCGCCCACGCCCTCGCCGGCACCGACCTGCTGGTCGTCCCGACCGCGCAGATGCACCCGTTCCAGTTCGTCGCCGAGTCGATGATCCCGGTGCGTGCCTTCGAGAACCAGATGTACGTCGCGTACGTCAACCGGGCCGGCCGGGAGGGCGAGTTCGAGTTCGTGGGGCTGTCCACGCTGGCCGGGCCCGACGGGGTCGCCCGGACCCGGGCCGGGCGCGCCGAGGAGCTCGTCCTGGCCGACGTCGACCCCGTGTTCCTCGCCGCGTCGCGCGAGGCCAACCCGTATCTGCGGGACCGGCGCCCCGGCCTGTACGGGCCGCTCGTCTGACACACCGTTTCCACGCCTGTTCGTATCTGTGCAAGGAGTCCGTACCCCATGACGTCCACCGTGCCCAACGCCGTCGAGCACGCAGACGCGCAGCAGCCGCCGATCACCATGTTCGGCCCGGACTTCCCGTACGCGTACGACGACTTCCTCGCCCACCCGGCGGGTCTCGGGCAGATACCCGCGACCGAGCACGGCACGGAGGTCGCGGTCATCGGCGGCGGCCTGTCCGGCATCGTCGCCGCGTACGAGCTGATGAAGATGGGTCTCAAGCCGGTCGTGTACGAGGCCGATCAGATCGGCGGCCGGCTGCGGACGGTGGGCTTCGAGGGGTGCGACGACTCCCTCACCGCCGAGATGGGCGCGATGCGCTTCCCGCCGTCCTCCACCGCCCTCCAGCACTACATCGACCTGGTCGGCCTCGAGACGCGGCCGTTCCCCAACCCCCTGGCGGAGACGACCCCGTCGACCGTCGTCGACCTCAAGGGCGAGTCGCACTACGCCGAGACGATCGCCGACCTGCCCCAGGTCTACCGGGACGTGGCCGAGGCCTGGAACCGGTGCCTGGAGGAGGGCGCCGACTTCTCCGACATGAACCGGGCCCTGCGCGAGCGGGACGTCCCGCGCATCCGCGAGATCTGGTCCAAGCTCGTCGAGAAGCTCGACAACCAGACCTTCTACGGCTTCCTCTGCGACTCCGAGGCGTTCAAGTCCTTCCGGCACCGCGAGATCTTCGGCCAGGTCGGCTTCGGCACGGGCGGCTGGGACACCGACTTCCCGAACTCCATCCTGGAGATCCTCCGCGTCGTCTACACCGAGGCCGACGACCACCACCGCGGCATTGTCGGCGGCTCCCAGCAACTGCCGCTGCGCCTCTGGGAGCGCGAGCCGGAGAAGATCGTCCACTGGGCCTACGGAACCTCGCTCGCAACACTGCACGAGAACGGCGCCCCCCGCCCGGCCGTCACCCGCCTGCACCGCACCGCCGGGAACCGCATCACCGTGACCGACGCGCACGGCGACATCCGCACCTACCCGGCGGCGATCTTCACCGCCCAGTCCTGGATGCTGCTGTCGAAGATCGACTGCGACGACTCGCTCTTCCCGATCGACCACTGGACGGCCATCGAGCGCACGCACTACATGGAGAGCTCCAAGCTCTTCGTGCCGGTCGACCGGCCGTTCTGGCTCGACAAGGACGAGGAGACCGGGCGGGACGTCATGTCGATGACGCTCACCGACCGCATGACGCGCGGGACCTACCTGCTCGACAACGGCCCCGACCAGCCCGCCGTCATCTGCCTCTCCTACACCTGGTGCGACGACAGCCTGAAGTGGCTGCCGCTGTCCGCGAACGAGCGGATGGAGGTCATGCTGAAGTCGCTCGGCGAGATCTATCCCAAGGTCGACATCCGCAAGCACATCATCGGCAACCCGGTGACCGTCTCCTGGGAGAACGAGCCCTACTTCATGGGCGCGTTCAAGGCCAACCTGCCCGGCCACTACCGCTACCAGCGGCGCCTGTTCACGCACTTCATGCAGGACCGGCTGCCCGAGGACAAGCGCGGCATCTTCCTCGCCGGCGACGACATCTCCTGGACGGCCGGCTGGGCCGAGGGCGCCGTCCAGACCGCCCTCAACGCGGTCTGGGGCGTCATGCACCACTTCGGCGGCACGACCGACCCGGCCAACCCGGGTCCCGGCGATGTCTACGACGACATCGCGCCGGTCGAGCTGCCCGAGGACTAGGCGGACCTGCCCTAGGGCAGGCAGGAGGGCTGCGGCAGGGGCGTGAGCAGCATGCGCCCCGCGAAGCCCACGCCGTGTCCAGGCGTTCGGTGAACTCCTCGGCCACGTCGGGGAATCCGCGCAGCGCCCACAGTGCCCGGGCCGCCGTCCACGTGGCGTCGCGGGCGCGCTCCAGGCTCCACGAGCCGAGCAGATGGGTCAGCGGGTCGGCGACCTGCAGGAGGTCGGGGCCCGGCATCAGATCTTCGCGGATGCGCTCCTCCAGCGAGACGAGGAGATCGCCCACCGTGTCGAACTCGTCCTCCAGCTCGCCGGGAGCGCAGTCGAGCGTACGGCAGGTGTCCACGACGGCCAGTGCGAGATCGTGCCCGATGTGCGCGTTGATACCCGCCAGCGCGAACTGCAACGGCCGTACCCCGGGATGCCGGCGGAACTGGAACAGGGGCCGCCAGCAGGCCGGCGGGCGCCGCTCGCCGGCCGCCGCCTCGACGGCCTCCAGGTACCGCTCCGCGAACCGTACGTCCAGCGTGATCGCGGCGTGCGGGTCCGGGAACCGACCCGTGTCGACGTACCGGTCCACCCCTTCCGTGACGGCGAGGTAGACGCGGTTGAAGACCGCAACCCCGTCCCGGGGGTGCAGGGTCGCGTCGAGAGCGCGCATACGGGAGATGACTCCGTCGACCGGAGTGTCCACGGCTGAGGGGACTTGTTCGCATCGCGGCATGCGGGCAGAGTCCCAGCTCTAGGCTGGCGGGAGTACCGGCAGGCCCGGCGCTTCCCCGAAACGGGGGAACGCCGCCCGCCGCAGGGGGAGGGGGACCGGCACCGTGTCAGGCTCACGTGCCCAGCGCCTGGCCGCCCGCAGGGCCGAGCGCAGGCGTGCCGTACGCGGGGCGCGATGGTCGTGGCGGCTTCCGTCGTGGTCGCGGCCGGCTCGGCCGCCGGGGTGCTCTCCGCGGTCGACGACCGGCGCGGCTCGGACCAGGCGCGGCGCCCCGAGGTCTCCGCGTCGCCCCGCATGGCGCCCCTGCCCGCCCTGCCACCGGCGTCCCCGCCGGCCACCGAGTCCGCTTCCCCCACGCCCGTCACATCAGCGGCCGGGACGCCGAGCCCCACGCCGTCGCCGCACAGAACCCGGAAGAAGCAGGAGCGGACCACTCCCGTGAGCGCCCGGCTCTACCGCCACGCCGACTCCCAGGTGCTCGACTGGGTCCGCGCCAACGCCGGCGATCCCCGCCGGGCGGTCATCGCCTCCCGCATCGCCGACCAGCCGGCCGCCGTCTGGTTCGCCGACTACGCCCCGGACACGCTCACCGCCCGGGTCGCCGCGGTGACATCGGGCGCTGCCGCGCTGGGCCGGGTGCCCGTCCTCGTGCCGTACGCGATCCCCGGCCGGGACTGCGGCGGGTACTCCCAGGGCGGGGCGCCCGACCTGGACGCCTACGACGCGTGGATCGACCGGTTCGCCGACGGGCTGGGCTCCGGAGAGGTCATCGTCGTCCTGGAGCCGGACTCCGTCGCCCAGACCGAGTGCCTGTCCGCCGGTGAGCGCGCGGACCGCTTCGCCTCGCTGGCCCGGGCCGGACGCGTACTGAAGGCCGCCAACCCCCGGGCCCGCGTGTACTTCGACGCGGGGCACTCGGGCTGGAACGCGCCCGGCAAACAGGCGGCGTGGCTGCGGCAGGCCGGGGCCGCCTCGCCCGAGTCCTCCGACGGGATCTTCAGCAACGTCTCCAACTTCCACACCACGGCCGACGAGGTGGCCTACGACCGGCGGGTCCTCGACGCGCTCGGCGGCCCGGCGGGCCTGGGTGCCGTCATCGACACCAGCCGCAACGGCAACGGCGCCCCGCCCGGCGGCGCGTGGTGCGACCCGGCGGGCCGCAAGCTCGGCCGGACACCGACCCTCAGCACCGGCGAGGACCGGATCGACGCCTATCTCTGGGTCAAGCTGCCGGGGGAGTCGGACGGCTGCAAGGGCAAGCCGGGGACGTTCACGGCGTCGTACGCCTACGACTTGGCCTCGTCGTAGGAGCTGGTGCCCTCGTCCAGCAGCGGCTGCTGCGTCTTCAGGTGCGGCGGGGCGAAGGCCCGCAGCGCGTGGTAGCCGGTGATGACGACGAGCGTGCCGAGCGCGATGCCGCTCAGCGAGAAGGTGTCCGTGATCTTCATGGAGACATTGCCGACGCCGATGATGATGCCCGCTGCGGCCGGGACCAGGTTCAGCGGATTGCGCAGGTCCACCTCGGCGTTGATCCAGATCTGGGCGCCGAGCAGGCCGATCATGCCGTACAGGATGACGGTGATCCCGCCGAGCACCCCGCCCGGGATCGCCGCCACGACCGCGCCGAACTTCGGGCAGATGCCGAAGAGCAGGGCGAAGCCGGCGGCGGCCCAGTAGGCGGCCGTCGAGTAGACCCGGGTCGCGGCCATCACACCGATGTTCTCGGAGTACGTGGTGTTGGGCGGGCCGCCGACCGCGGTGGACAGCATCGAGCCGACGCCGTCGGCCGCGATCGCCGTGCCCAGCTTGTCGTCCAGCGGATCTCCGGTCATCTCGCCGACCGCCTTGACGTGCCCGGCGTTCTCCGCGACCAGCGCGATGACGACCGGCAGGGCGACCAGGATCGCCGACCACTCGAACGACGGGGCGTGCAGGGTCGGCAGCCCGATCCAGTCGGCCTGACCCACGCCGGAGAGGTCGAGCCGCCAGTGGTCGGTCAGCTTGCCACTGGCGTCCACCGAGTGGATCTTGCCGAAGACCAGGTCGAAGACCCAGGAGATGCCGTACCCGAACACCAGCCCGAGGAAGATCGCGATCCGGGACCAGAAACCGCGCAAACACACCACGGCGAGACCGGTGAACAGCATCACCAGCAGCGCCGTCCACTGGTCCTGCGGCCAGTACGTCGAGGCCGTCACCGGCGCCAGGTTGAAGCCGATCAGCATCACCACCGCGCCGGTGACGATCGGCGGCATCGCGGCGTGGATGATCCGCGCCCCGAACCGCCGCACGGCGAGCCCCACCAGGAACAGCGCGGCACCGACGACGAGGACCGCGCCGGTGACGGTGGCGCTGCTGCCGCCCTGCGCGCGGATGACCGCCGCCACGCCGACGAAGGACAGCGAGCAGCCCAGGTAGCTGGGTACGCGGCCGCGGGTGGCGAGCAGGAACACGACGGTCGCGACGCCCGACATCATGATCGCGAGGTTGGGGTCCAGGCCCATCAGCACCGGGGCCACGAAGGACGCCCCGAACATGGCCACCACGTGCTGGGCACCGAGCCCGGCGGTACGGGGCCAGGAGAGCCGCTCGTCGGGGCGGACCACCGCGCCGGGCGCCGGGGTGCGTCCGTCGCCGTGCAGTTTCCAGCGGACGCCGAGATCCATGGTGCGTTTCGCTTTCGTCGTGCGGGCGAGTGTCCGGACCATTGTCGGGGTGCGTCGGAAGCGCTGGTGACCGGGGTTGCCCGGGCCGGCCGGGCGTCCGATCAGGGGCGCGCGTCGGGGACCGCCGCGTCCGGCCGGCTGATCGTCGCCCGGTCGCCGGGGCGCAGCACGCGCGCGAACGCCACCAGCCCGCAGGACAGCAGCGTCACCAGAGCGAACGACACCATCAGGCTGGTCGCCTGCGCCAGCATGCCGATCGCGCTCGGCGCGATCAGCCCCGAGGTGTACGTGATGGTCGCGACGCCCGCGATGGCCAAGCTCGGGTTGGAGCCGCTGCGGCCCGCCGCCGCGAAGCACAGCGGTACGACGACGGCGATGCCCAGCCCCATCAGCGCGAACCCGCTCATCGCCACCGCCGGGTGCTCCGCGACCACGATCAGCAGCCCGCCGAGGACGGCGAAGACCCCGCTCGCCCGCACGGTCCGCACGGCACCGAAGCGGTCCACGATCTTGTCACCGGCGATCCGGGCGATGGCCATGGTGAGTGTGAAGCCCGTCGTGCACGCCGCGGCGAGACCGGCCGAGGTCTCCAACTGCTCGCGCAGATAGACCGCCGACCAGTCCAGGCTCGCGCCCTCGGCGAACACCGCGCAGAACCCGATGGCGCCGATGAGCAGCGCCGACCGGGGCGGCAGCGCGAACCGCGGTGGCGGCTCCTCGTCCTCGGCGGGCTGGAGGTCGAGCACCCACTGGCAGGACAGCACGCCGACGACGGTGAGGACCGCGGCGGCCAGGACGTGGTGCAACCGGGCGTCCGAACCGAGGTGCGCGGCGAGCGTGCCGGCCGCCGATCCGACCAGGGCGCCCGCGCTCCACATGCCGTGCAGTCCCGACATGATCGACCGGCCGAGGCGGTTCTCGACCTCGACGCCCAGCGCGTTCATCGCCACGTCCGCCATGCCCGCCGTGGCGCCGTAGGTGAACAGGGCCAGGCAGAGCGTGAGCAGGTTCGGGGCGAGGGACGGCAGCACCAGCGACAGCGTCCACAGGGCGATCAGTCCGCGCAGCGCGTTGCGGGCGCCGAAGCGGTGGCTGACGCTGCCGGCGAGCGGCATCGCGACGGACGCGCCGAGCGCGGGGAAGGCGAGCGCGATCCCCAACTGACCGGCGCTGACGTCCGCGTGGTCCTGGATCCACGGCACGCGCGTGGCGAACGAGCCGGTCACGGCGCCGTGCACGGCGAAGACGGCGGCCACGGCGTACCGCGACCGCTTCACCTCGCGCTGTTCGTAGACCACGTTGCTCATTCTCCGGCCCCCGTCCTCTCCTGGTCTTCCCCGCGTGCACGCCCGTCGGCGCGTGTTGGCGGGCGTAAACTATCAGGAACCCTGCCTGATAGATAAGGGGATGACCGGTCGGCCGGAGCACCCGGCCGTGCGGCCCCACAGATCTGGAAGGATCCCGGCATGCCCGCATCCCCGAGCACCGCCCGGGCCATCAACGACCGGCTCGCCCTGCGTCTGCTCCAGCAGGAGGGCCCGCTGACGGCAGGGCAGTTGAAGCAGCTGACCGGTCTGTCCCGGCCGACCGTCGCCGACCTCGTCGAACGCCTCACCGCAGCCGGGCTGATCGCGGTGGTCGGCGAGGCGGGGGAGCAGCGGCGCGGGCCCAACGCCAAGGTGTACGGCATCGTCGCGGACCGGGCGCACCTCGCCGCGCTGGACGTACGCACCGAGGGCGTCGCCGTGGCCGTCGCGGACCTGGTGGGACGGGTGCTGGCCGAGGAGTCGGTGCCGATCGGCGGTGACATGGGGACGGGCCCCGCCGTGGAGCAGGCGGTCGCGCTGGTCGAGCGCGTGGTCAAGGAGGCCGGCGCCGACCGGCTGCACACCGTCGGGATCGGGGCGCCCGGCCTGATCGACCCGGCCAGCGGCGAACTCCGCGACTCCTCCGGGCTGCCCGAGTGGCACCGCCGGCTCGTCGCCGCCCTCGAGGAGCGGCTGCCCGAGGCCCGGGTGAGCGTGGAGAACGAGACCAACCTGGCGGCGCTGGCAGAGCAGCGTGACGGGGTGGCCCGGGACCGGGACACCTTCGTCCTGCTGTGGCTCGGCCACGGGACGGGCGCGGCGGTGGTCCTCGACGGCGCGCTGCGACGCGGTGCCTCCGGCGGCACCGGCGAGATCGGCTTCCTCCCGGTCCCGGGCACCGCCGCGCTGCCGTCCTCGACGGACTGCGAGGGCGGCTTCCACTCCCTCGCGGCGGCGGGCGCGGTCGTGGACCTCGCGGCACGGTGCGGGATTTCGGCGGGGCCGGGGCAGGGGCCGTCGGTGGTGGGGGTGGTGCGAGCGGCGGTCGGCGTGGTGCGGTCGGCGGTGCGCCAGGTACGGGACGTGCGGGCTGCGGGGACGGGGGCCGGGGCGATCTGGCCCGCTAGTGCGGCCGATGTGCCTCACTCTGCGCGTGGGGGCGGGGAGTCCCGGCCTGCGGTCGAGGAGCCCCGCGCCCTGAGCGGGAGCGAGGCGTCCGCGTCCCCCATTGCCCTCCCCGCTGCCCGTTTCCTCGATGCCCTCGCCGACCGGCTCGCCGTCGGCGTCGCCTCGGTCGTCGCGATCCTGGACCCCGGTTGCGTGGTGCTCGGCGGTGAGGTCGGCCGAGCGGGCGGCGACGAACTCGCCGCCCGTGTGCAGGACCGCATCGCCCGGATGACCCCCCTGCCCACGGAGGTACGGACGACCACACTCGGCGGCGGCGCGGTCCTGCGCGGCGCCCTCCTCACGGCCCGGGACCGCGCCCAGGAGGAACTCTTCGCGCCAGGGGAGCGGCCGGTTCAGCGGTGGTAGGCCGTGCCGGGGCTCACGCCCTGGACCGCCCACTTCCCGCCCGCGCCTGCTCGCCCCCGTACCGCCGCGCCAGATACTCCTCGAACGTGCCCGTGCCGGTCGCACGCTGCGGCGTCAGGTGACCACCGTTGCGGAAGCCCCGGTACGCCGCGCCCCACAGCGGCACGTTCACCACCGCCCGGCGCCGCCCGGCCGCCTTCAGATAGGTGCGGGCCAGGGACTCGAGCGTCCGCACCTCCGGCCCGCCCATGTCCTCGACCCGCCCCGCCGGCGCCCCCGCCGCGAGTTCGACCAGCCGGTCGGCGACCTCGGCCACCTCGACCGGCTGGTCCCGGACACCGGCCGGCAGGAACAGCACCGGCAGCTTCGACAACCCTTGGAGCATCATGACGAGCAGGTCGTGGAACTGCGTCGCCCGCAGCACGGTCCAGCCGAGCCCCGACTCCTCGACCAGCCTCTCCACCGCGAGCTTGCTCTTGTAGTAGCGGAACGGCACCCGGTCGACACCCACGATGGAGATGTAGACGAGGTGTCGCACACCGGCTCCGCGCGCCGCGCCGATCAGGTTCGCCGCCGCCTGCTCGTCGCCCTTCGGCGACGACGCGCAGTGCACGATCGTCTCCACACCGGCGACGGCCGCGTCCAGCGCGTCACCGCCCTCCCGCAGGTCGACCGCGTACGGCTGGGTGTGCCGACTGAGTACCCGCACGTCGTGCCCGTCCGCGCGCAGCCGCTCGGCGACGAGCCGGCCGAGCGTTCCGGTGCCGCCGGTCACCAGGATCGTGGTCATGCTGTTCAGTCCCTTCGGAACGCCGGCGCTCCCGAACGGAGCGCCCTCTGCAACTGAGACCGGACAGCCCCTGCCGGATGTGACATCCCCGCGCGGCGACCCGAGACCGCGTCCGGCGTCGCACGCTCCGTGCTCGGCGCGACTGGCGTTTTCCCACGCCGACGTTCCGCGTCCCGCGCCGGCGTTCCGTGCCCCGTGCGACGGCGGCCCGCGTGGCGCTCCGCGACGGCGCCTGGCGTTCGCGCTTCGTGCTCGGCGCGACTGGCGTCCTCCGCTGACGTTCCGCGATCCACGCCGGCGTTCCGTGCCCCGTGCGACGATCTGCGGCCCGCGTGGCGTTCCGCGACGGCGCCTGGCTTCGCGCTTCGTGCTCGGCGCGACTGGCGTCCCGCGCTGACGATCCGCGACCCGCGCGACGCCCCGCGACCGCGCCCTTCGATCCGCGCCTGGTGCCCGGCATGACCGGCGTCCTGTGCCCGGCGACCCGCGCCCGACGACCCGCGCCCGGCGCCCCGCTCCCGCCGGGGATCGCACACCCCCGCCCGGCGCCCTACGCCCGGCTGAGCTGACGCCGCGCGAAGGCCAGCTTCTCCGGGTTGACCACGGCCCGCACGCCCACGACCAGCCCGTCGCGCACCTCGAGCGCCGCCAGGCCGACGAGCGTGTCGCCCGCCCAGCTGGCAAGCCCCGTCGCACCGTTGACCTCGGTGACGGTGAACTCCAGGCCCACCGAGAACTTCGGGCCCCCGCCCGCCAGGAACTGGGCGATCCTCGACCCGCCCTCGATCGGCCACCGGGCCGCGATGACCTTGCCGCCCCCGTCGCTCCACCAGGTCGCGTCGGCCGCGAGCAGCTTCTCCAGCCCGGCCAGGTCGCCCTCGCGGGCAGCCGTGATGAACGACGTGACCAGTTCCTCCTGCTGCTCGGACGCGGGCTCGAACCGGGCCTGCGGTTCGCCCACCCGCTGCACGGCCCGCCGGTACAGCTGGCGGCAGTTGCCCTCGCTCAGATCCAGCACCCCGGCGATCTCCCGGTGCCCGTACCCGAACGCCTCCCGCAGCACGTACACCGCCCGCTCGGTCGGCGTGAGCCGCTCCAGCAGCACCAGCATCGCCATCGACACGGCGTCCCGCTGCTCGGCCGACTCCAGCGGGCCGAGCGCGCCGTCCGCGGTCACCACCGGCTCGGGCAGCCAGGTGCCGACGTACTGCTCGCGGCGGGCGCGGGCGGAGGTCAGCCGGTTCAGGCAGAGATTGGTGACGACCTTCGCGAGCCAGGCCGCCGGATGCTCGATCCCCGTACGGTCCGCGCCGCTGAAGCGCAGATAGGCGTCCTGGACCGCGTCCTCCGCCTCCTCGGCCGAGCCCAGCATCCGGTAGGCGAGCGAGAACAGCCGGGGCCGGTGGGTCTCGAACTCGTCGGCGAGCGTGGTGGTCATACGCCTCACCCTGCCAGAACACCGTCCGTACGGCGTGGGAAGGCCCGACGGCGGGCAAGGGCCGTCGTCACCGCCGCCGGGCCGGTCTGCGCATCATGCGCACGACCCTAGAAAGGACTAGACCACAGCGTCAATAGGTGTGTACCAACCCGAGCCTCATCGGGCAAGGGCGGACGTGCGCACGGGAGTTGCATCGTCCTGTCGCACACGGGAAGGGTGGCGACACGTTCTGTGAGGCACCCCACACCGCCCGCCCGTCTGGACATCGATCAGGCGTGGCACACTGGCCTTGTATCAGTAGCAGCGCACTCCGGGGTCGGTGAAAGTCCGAACCGGCGGTTACAGTCCGCGACCCGGTCGCCTCCAGCGACCGGTTGACCAGGTGAAATTCCTGGACCGACGGTTAAAGTCCGGATGGGAGGCAGTGCGCGGCGAGCGGGCATACGTGCGCGCCGCCCAAGAAGTCCGTCCTCCGGGCGGACTCCGTCCGGCGTCGTTCCCGGTGTCCTCGCTCGTAGATCTGTCGTCATCGACAGCCCCGGAGTCCGTGCCCGAAGAGGCAGGAGGACCCGGGAAGTGTTCACCGGAATCGTCGAAGAGCTGGGCGAGGTCACCGCCGTCGAGACCCTCGACGACGCCTGTCGCTTCCGCCTGCGAGGCCCCGTCGTCACCCAGGGCGCGAAACACGGCGACTCCATCGCCGTCAACGGCGTCTGCCTCACGGTCGTCGACCACGAGGGCGACGAGTTCACCGCCGACGTGATGGCCGAGACCCTCAACCGCTCCAGCCTCGGCGCGCTCAAGGCCGGCTCCCGCGTCAACCTCGAACGCCCCATGGCCGTCGGCGAACGCCTCGGCGGGCACATCGTGCAGGGGCATGTGGACGGCACCGGCGAGATCCTGGAGCGCAAGCCCTCCGAGAACTGGGAGATCGTGAAGATCTCCCTCCCCGCGGACCTCACCCGGTACGTCGTCGAGAAGGGCTCCATCACCGTCGACGGCATCAGCCTCACCGTCGTCGACGCCGGCCCCGACTACTTCACCGTCAGCCTCATCCCCACCACCCTCGACCTGACCACGCTCGGCCACAAGCAGCCCGGCGACCCGGTCAACCTCGAGGTGGACGTCATCGCCAAGTACGTCGAGCGGATGCTGGGCGACCGTGCGCAGGGGGCGGCCAAGTGAACTGGCTCAACTCCGAGGCGTTCTCGCTCTTCGGCCAGCACATCAAGTGGTCGGACATGATCGGCAACGTGATCGGTCTGGTCGCCCTCGCCCTGGGCTGGCGCCGCTCCATATGGACCTGGCCCGCCCAGTTCGTCTCCGGCCTGATCCTCTTCGCAGCATTCGCCACCGCCCACCTCTCCGGCAGCGCCGGCAAACAGGTCGTCGTGATGCTCGTCGCCACCTACGGCTTCTGGCAGTGGAACCGCGGTCGGCAGCAGGCCCAGGACGGCTCCATCGCCGTACGGTTCGCCACCTGGCGCGAGCGCGGGGTGCTGGCCGGCGCCGCCGCCCTCGGCACCCTCGCGGTCGGCGGCCTGTTCACGGCCTTCCCGACCCTGTCCTGGGACCCCTGGCCGGACGCGTACATCTTCGTCGGCACGATCGTCGCCATGTACGCCCAGGCGCGCGGCATGGTCGAGTTCTGGTTCGCCTGGCTGCTGGTCGACCTGGTAGGCGTCCCGCTGAACTTCGCCAACGGCTTCGCCTTCTCCGGCTTCGTCTACGTCATCTACGGCGCGCTCGTCCTGTGGGGCCTGCGCGACTGGTGGCTGCGCTCCCGCGCGGCAGCGCAGCCCGCCCTGGAAGGAGCGCCGGCATGAGCACGGCACCGATCCTGTACGGCACCGACGGCTTCGAGGACTTCGCACTCGACCCGGTCGAGCAGGCCATCGCCGACATCGCGGCCGGCCGCCCGGTCGTGGTCGTCGACGACGAGGACCGGGAGAACGAGGGCGACCTCGTCATCGCCGCCGAGAAGGCGACCCCCGAGATCGTCGCCTTCATGATGAGCGAGTGCCGCGGTCTGATCTGCGCCCCCATGGAGGGCGACGAACTCGACCGGCTGCGCCTGCCGCAGATGGTCGAGGACAACACCGAGTCGATGAAGACCGCGTTCACGGTCTCCGTCGACGCCTCGGCCGCGCACGGCGTGGGCACGGGCATCTCGGCCGCCGACCGCGCCACCACCCTCCAACTGCTCGCCGACGGCACCGCCCAGCCCGACGACTTCGTCCGCCCCGGCCACATCTTCCCGCTGCGCGCCCGGCCCGGCGGTGTCCTGACGCGCAACGGCCACACCGAGGCCGCCGTCGACCTCGCCCGCGTCGCGGGTCTGCGCCCGGCCGGCGCGATCGTCGAGATCGCCGGCGAGGACGGCACGATGCTGCGCCTGCCCGAGCTGATCCCCTTCGCCCGCAAGCACGGCCTGACGATCATCTCCATCGAGGACCTGATCGCCTACCGACGCGGCAGCGAACCCACCGTCCGCCGCGAGGCCAGGACTCAACTGCCCACCGCCCACGGCACCTTCACGGCCTACGGCTACCGCTCCACCGTCGACGGCGTCGAGCACGTCGCCCTGGTGCACGGCGAGATCGGCGACGGCCAGGACGTCCTGGTCCGGGTCCACTCCGAATGCCTCACCGGCGACGTCTTCGGCTCCGCCCGCTGCGACTGCGGCCCCCAGCTGGACGCCTCGCTGGCCCGCATCCAGGCCGAGGGCCGGGGAGTCGTGGTCTACCTGCGCGGACACGAGGGCCGCGGCATCGGCCTGATGTCCAAGCTGCGCGCCTACGAACTCCAGGAGCGCGGCCGTGACACCCTCGACGCCAACCTCGAACTCGGCCTGCCCGCCGACGCCCGCGACTACGCCGCCGGAGCACAGATCCTCGCCGATCTCGGCGTGCGGAGCGTCCGCCTGCTGACCAACAACCCCGACAAGACAGACGCGCTCACCCGCCACGGCATCGTGGTGAAGACGCGTGTGCCGATGCCCGTGAGCGCCGGCGAGCACAACCTCCGCTACCTGCGCACCAAGCGGGACCGGATGGGCCACGACCTGCCCTGGCTGGACACGACCACCACCGTGCCGGCCTGCGGCAACCAGTAAGAGAGCACAAAGGGAGAGACGTGAGCGGCAAGGGTGCACCGGAGCTGTCCGTACGCAATGTGGGTGACCTCAGGGTCGCCGTCATCGCGGCACAGTGGCACGAGAAGGTGATGGACGGTCTGGTCGACGGCGCCCTGCGCGCCCTGCACGACCTCGGCATCGACGAGCCGACCCTCCTCAGGGTCCCCGGCAGCTGGGAGCTCCCGGTCGTCGCCAAGGTCCTCGCGGGCCGCGGCTACGACGCGATCGTCGCCCTCGGCGTCGTCATCCGCGGCGGCACCCCCCACTTCGAGTACGTGTGCCAGGGCGTGACCCAGGGCCTCACCCAGGTCTCCGTCGACACCGGCGTCCCCGTCGGCTTCGGCGTGCTGACCTGCGACACGGAGGAGCAGGCCCTGGACCGCGCCGGCCTGGAGGGCTCGAACGAGGACAAGGGACACGAGGCGGTGACGGCGGCGGTGGCGACCGCGGCCACCCTCCGCTCAGTATCCGAACCCTGGCGCTGACGAAGGGCACCTGTGGCATAGGCTGAGCGTCACCATGTCCAAGAAGACGTTCGAGGAGCTCTTCACCGAGCTCCAGCACAAGGCCGCCCAGGGCGACCCCGCCACTTCCCGCACCGCAGAACTGGTCGAGAAGGGCGTCCATGCCATCGGCAAGAAGGTCGTCGAAGAGGCCGCCGAGGTCTGGATGGCCGCCGAGTACGAGGGCAAGGAGGCGGCCGCCGAGGAGATCTCGCAGCTGCTGTACCACGTCCAGGTGATGATGGTCGCCCGCGGCATCTCCCTCGACGACGTCTACGCCCACCTGTAAGCCGCACCCGTTCCCGCACGACACCCACGCAAAGGAAGCCGACCTCATGCTGCGCATCGCCGTCCCCAACAAGGGTTCCCTGTCAGGCCCTGCGGCGGAGATGCTGCATGAGGCCGGCTACCAGCAGCGCCGGGAGTCCAAGGAACTGCGGATCGTCGACCCGACGAACGAGGTCGAGTTCTTCTACCTCCGCCCCCGCGACATCGCCATCTACGTCGCCTCCGGCCAGCTGGACATCGGCCTCACCGGCCGGGACCTGCTCATCGACTCCGGCGCCGACGCGGAGGAGATCCTCGCCCTCGGCTTCGCCCGCTCCACGTTCCGCTACGCCGGCAAGCCCGGCACCATCAGCGGCCTGGCGGACCTCGCGGGCAAGACCGTCGCCACCTCCTACGAGGGCATCGTCGCGGCCCACCTCGCCGAGCACGGCATCGACGCCTCCGTCGTCCACCTCGACGGCGCCGTCGAGACCGCCATCCAGCTCGGCGTCGCCCAGGTCATCGCGGACGTCGTCGAGACCGGCACCTCGCTGCGCAACGCGGGCCTGGAGGTCGTCGGCGAGCCGATCATGCAGTCCGAGGCCGTCGTGATCCGCCGCACCGGGGCGGACGGTGACGACCCCAAGGTGCAGCAGTTCCTGCGCCGCCTCCAGGGCGTCCTGGTCGCCCGGACGTACGTGATGATGGACTACGACTGCCGTGTCGAGCAGTTGGAGAAGGCCGTCGCCCTCACTCCCGGTCTGGAGTCGCCGACCGTGTCCCCGCTGCACAACGAGGGCTGGGTCGCCGTCCGCGCCATGGTCCCGGCCAAGGAGGCGCAGCGGATCATGGACGACCTGTACGACATCGGCGCCCGGGCCATCCTGACCACGGCCATCCACGCCTGCCGTCTCTGAGGGGCGCGCACCGATGTCCGACCTGCCCACCCTGCCCGTCACCTTCCGGCCGGGCAGCACCCGCGCGGTGCTGCTCACGGCCGCCGTCGCGATCCTCGTGGTGATCACGGCCGTCGCGATGCTGCTGAAGCAGCTCAGCCCCGCCGAGCGCCTCAGCTTCATCGTCACGGCGCTCCTGCTGGACGCGGTGCTGCTTCTGCTGGCGCGGCCCAAGGTCGTCGCCGACGAATCCGGCGTCACTGTGGTGAACCTCACGAACAAGCGCCGGCTGGAATGGGCCGAGATCCTTCAGGTGACCCTCCGGCCCGGCGACCCGTGGGTGTTCCTCAACCTCAGCGACGGCACCAGCCTGCCCGCGCTGGGCATCCAGCCGGGCATCGCCCGACAGCGTGCGATCGCCGACGCCCGTGCCCTGCGGGCGCTCGCCGAGGCCCGTTCCGTCGCGGACCCCGAGCGGCCTCAGGGCTGACTCGGGGCACCCACAGGGCGGCCGCCACTGCCGCACCGGGCCGTGTCTTGATTAATCTGGTGGCGGAGGCGCGAACGGATGCGCCTTTGCCCCTGTTGCCCCGCCGGTGCGCCAGGGGCTCCTGCTAACCGAGGAGTCGACCCCCTCGGCGATGGACGGATCGTCCTGCAGTACCTGCGA
>KE354219.1 GCA_000415505.1 Streptomyces afghaniensis 772 | reverse complement strand
CGGCACCGGACATTTCCGCGTCGGAGCACAGGATTATTCGCGAACTACGACCGTTTCAGAATCGTGATGTTGATCGACTGTGGAACATGCGCCACGGCGCAAACTTCTCTGTGCCAGGGGCGGGTAAAACCACCGTGACCTATGCAATTCACCTTCGAGAACGCGCCATTGGGCGTGTAGACAGACTACTCGTAATTGCTCCCCTTTCGGCGTTTGAGGCGTGGGAAGAGGAAGCTGTCAAGGTTATCGATCCGCCTCTGACCACGACACGTTGGACTGGAACACTTGAGCGGGACGCCGACGTGCTGATCGTTAACTATCAGCGCCTTCGCAATGCCCTGTCTGACCTTGCTGGCTGGATGCACGACCACAACGTTCACTTGGTGGTTGACGAGGCACATCGAGCGAAGCGAGGCAGCTTGGGAGAGTGGGGGCGGAGTCTGTTGGCCTTGGCTCCCTTGGCGATCCGCCGCGACATCCTCACTGGGACACCTGCGCCCAACCATCCGCGCGATCTCATCGCTCTATTAGACATCCTCTGGCCAGGTGGCATGGCTTCGAGGTTTGCTCCGAGAGCTGCCTTGACCTCCGAGCCTACTGTCGATGCGATGACGGCAATGAACGATTTCGTTCGACCACTATATGTGCGGACCAGCAAGGAAGACCTACACCTCCCTCCCGTCACGTTTATGCCGGTTCGACCGGTTCAGATGAAACCGCTCCAGAAAGATATCTATGACGCAATGCTCAAGCGGTACGCAGGGCTGATCACGCTCGGCCAGGGCGACGCCCAGATGTTCGCGCGATTGGGTGAAGTGACGATGTACCTGATTCAGGCCGCCTCCAGCCCACAGTTGCTGGCATCTGCTGCTGGGTCGCCCGCTCATACCGATTCCCACCGATTGACGATTCCACCCGGAGCCAATTGGGGCGCATGATTGAGACGTATGCCGAACATGAGGTTCCGGCTAAGATCGCCGAGGCTTGCAAAATTGTATTCCGCAACGCACAGGAAACCCTACCTAGGAAGACCCTTGTCTGGTCTAACTTCCCAGGAAATCTTCTCGCACTTGAGCAGCAGCTGTCGGCGCTTAACCCAGCGATCGTCTATGGCGGCATTCCTAGCGCCGAAGAGGCAGAACCCGGCGTACGCACGCGCGAGCGTGAAATTTCCCGGTTTCGAGAGGACCCAGATTGCAAGGTACTCCTGGCGAACCCTGCTGCCATGGCAGAAGGTGTCAGCTTGCATCATGTATGCCATGATGTCGGTTTATATTGATCGCACCTTTAACGCTGGTCAGTACCTTCAGTCCCTAGACCGCATTCATCGCCTTGGCCTACGCGAAGATACTGAGACCCGTATCTATCTACTTTCCGCAGCAGGCACTATCGACGATCGAGTCAACAGCCGCCTGGAGACCAAGATGACGCGACTCGCTCAGATGCTCGCGGATCCAGGACTCGTTTC
Source organism: Streptomyces afghaniensis 772 (assembly GCA_000415505.1). Lineage (GTDB taxonomy): Bacteria > Actinomycetota > Actinomycetes > Streptomycetales > Streptomycetaceae > Streptomyces > Streptomyces afghaniensis. The sequence goes on along the minus strand of KE354219.1, from coordinate 30,082 downwards.
CCTGGCTCTCCCTGACGATGAAGATTTCGGCCCTGTGCTAGATGACGATCTGGATCTGCAGGAGGTTCTTGCCCACCTTGCAGGAGCGGTCGATTGAGTCATCTTCCTGCTAACAACGGCTAAGACAATGAGGCTATCGGTCCTGGTCGCCGGGCCCGGGCGGGGTAGTTGAGCGTTCGGTCCTGTGGTGGGGACGTCGCCCTAGATCGTATCGGATGAGGTCTGGGATCGCTTGAAATCGCTGGTGCCGCAGCGTGAGAGCAGGTTCCGGTGCCTCGGCCGCAAACCGTTGCCGGAACGGAACCTGCTATGCGGGATTTTGTAGGTGCTGCACATGGGGATCCAGGGGGTAAGAACTCGGTTTCGGTTCTCACATGACGTAATGGCGGCGGCTGAGTGACTCGGAACGAGGTCGGCGTGTGGCCAACGGTTACGCAAAGTCCTGCTCGCAGAGTTGAATGCGGCCTCACGGTTGGACTGGTCTCGCCGCGTGGTCAACCCCTCCCAAGTCACCCTGAAAAGAGGGATCCAAAGCGGTCCCCTCGGGTCGACCGGGGCAGGCCGACTCGAACCACCACCCGATCACCGACGGGCAGAGCACCCTGCTCGCGGTTCTGCTGACCGGAGCATGCCCAATGACGTCACTCATCTTCTGCCGCTGCTTGATGCGATTCCACCGGTCCGCGGCCGGCGGGCAGCCCGCTCCGGCAAGCCGGACTCGGCTCGTTACGCCGACGGCAATTACGGCCACGGGGAGGACATCCTGCCGACGGCTCTCTCAGATCAGGGTTTCTCCTTGCAACATGAATCGGTCAGGAATTGGTACCCTCTCCAGAGCACGCGGCTCGATCTTCAACAGACCAGCGCCTTGCGTTCGTGCGTGGCCCCTGATCGCGGTTTGTCCTTCTTCACTCCGCAGCCACGTCAAGAGTTCGCTTTTGGTCGCTTCGGGGACGTTTTCCTTCCAGCGCAAGCCATACAAGTTATTTACCAATGTCGCGCCCGCCTCGTTCTCTACAAAGCGGAATACCTTCTTGGTAGTTGGCCCCATTAGGAGATTCGGATAGAAGACTTCAGTAGTGAGGTCGTACCAAGTGCGGCGAGCCTTACAGAGGTGCCGTTGATGGAGGCCCAGGTTCTCTCCATGACTGATGTATTGATTTAGCTCTTTCAACTCCTCTTTGTGGGTAGGGGTGATGGCGAGCAGCCAGTAGTGTTCTTCATCGGGCTGGCTAGCGAGGACATCCTCGGTGACAACATCGGGCAGCCCGTTTAGTCGCCGCACGAGGGGCCGCAGAGCGGACTTCGCAATGCCGCTTGCCAACCGAGATGTCTCGGGGATAACAAAGAACTCATTAGCGCCGGTAGCAACGCCACGCCGGGCTGAAAGCAGATCACCCAAGCGCGTCTGCAAATGTGGGATGCTGATCGCCGTGGGCTTGCTCGCCTCGAACTCTCGACGCCATTGAGTTGGAGGGTAATTGCCCCGAGAAAGTGACTTCGACCAGCCAGGGCGTGAAAACAATATAGGCTGCTCCGTTGGTTGCTCGGTTCCAATCATCAGGGCAACCGCATCTACCTGAGCATCATTGAACAGTTCTTCCTTAAATAGATGCAGTTCCACAGGGCGGCGCTTCAGGCTCCAAACATAATCGCGAAGACCTACTGCATAATCGGACTCCAGCCACTGAGCAGGGAGAAGAAAGCAAAGTCCGTCCCGCGACCCTAGAGCCTTAACGGAAAGAGCAGTCATAATTGCTGACAATGATGCTCTACGTCCGCACAGACCCGCAGCGGCCTTCCAGAGGCGATCTCGATGCTCCCTCGGGAGCAGTTGAAGTCGGGTATACGGTGGGTTGCCAAGGATGAGCCTTCCCTCAGGCAGGCCCGTCCATGCGTGCTCCATCCAAGCGGCAAAGTCATCCAGTACGAGACGCAGCCCAGGTCCATTCTCATCGGAGCCCCGCAATGGGAAGGATCTATGCACTCTAAGCGCGAGCAGGCCGAGAGTTATTGGGTTGACGTCCACCGACCACACCTGTGCCGCGGGCCAGCGGCGCGCAGCAGCAGTCGTGAAGATCCCCACGCCGGCGCCGACATCAACGACAGCTGCCGGGGAGCCCTGGCTGTCAGCCCATCGGCTGATCATCCAGTCAACCTCTGAAGGGGATGAAGAATGTGCCAAGAGTGCGGCGGCTAGGGCCGGACACAATTCTTCCATAAATCTGAGCCAACCAATCCGTCTTGTCGTCGATGAGAACTTGCTCCGCGGCAAGAAGTACTTCCTCTGGAGGAGAAAGTCGCTCGGACAGCCAGGTCTGCAATTTGGGAGCTGCAAACGCACTACGTGAATCTGCATCTGCTCCCCCTACCAGGCTGTTCACAAGACTGCCCAGGGCGCCAGTCGAAGACGCTCTGATTCACTGGCACCGGGAACCCACTCGGGCGGCACGGGCTCGACTTCGTGTCTCAGCATCAGCCAGTCGATCACTGTCTCTATGGGAGCGGAGGTGCTGAGAGTCAAACTATCCTCCGTCGAGCTGGCCTGATTGTGCGATGCTGATTGTACGTGACGCTGCCGCTGGCACGTAACCGGATGGGGTATCTTGTGCATACAGACCTCGAGCGCGTCCACGCACTCGGCTGCGGGGCGCACCACAGGTGGCTAACCTGGTGCGGTGAGGCCTGAGCTGAGACGGATTCGGCATCTGACAGCCTTTCCGAGGGTAACTCGCAGTGCGAGTCTGCTGTCTGTCCGGCGTTCAGCGATGCGCCACGTCGGTGGTTTCTTCACTGCCTGCTGGAGTCGGCGACGATCTCTGCAGTTGTCGAAGTCCGAGCCCTGGCGGGCAGCGGTCGGGCCTCTGGATAAGCAAGCCGCCGCGTTTCAAAACGGCAGCCCTCCTCGTTCTAGAGCGGATTCTTTGGCGGCGCAGCCAATTGGGGTCCCTACGGGGGCTGTGGCTGCCCCCGTACCTGTGAGATCGGCATCCGATACTCGAATCATTCGGTCAAATAGCCAGATAAGGCGAGAAAATCGCTGACCAGCTAGGGCCATTGCGAACTCGAAAATAAACCTTGAGGAGTGAGGATCCCTAGCGCGATCTAGAGAAAGAGCAGCGAGGAGCAGCACACAGCACAGCGCCGTTCCCTGGAGCAAGCTGCGCCAACTTCTTCTGAGCTCCCGATGATGTCGTGCGCGTACCGCCCGCAGCCGCTCACCGTTGGCCGCCGTGTAGATAGAGATAGCGATGGCGCTTAGGCCTCCGATCGCGGACACAACACCCGCAGCTGCGGACGTACAAATCAGTGCGCTGCGAGGAGTCAATCCATGAGAGCCAATCTGCTGATCCCGTGTAGCGAATGACCAGGACGTGGGCTGTGACTGCCAGGGTTGACAGGATATGGTCAAGCCAGACTCTTTGAACCCAACAGTCTTCGATGCTCGTTCGTAGACTCACGTGCCCCCCCTGCTCGTGGCTCAGGTCAGGAGTCCCCCAGTCCACGGCCAACCGTAGGGCTCCTCGTTCTCGACGGCTGCTGCAAGGATCGCATCCACCGCTGACACGATCCGTATGGAGTTGCCGTCGCTGTCGGTTGCCGGGACGCGCTTCTTGGCGGTGATGTTGTGCTCGACCAGCTCGACGAGACGGGTGTGTTCGGGCCCGCCAGGGTCCGTGTAGACCAGCCGGGCTCGCGCGCGCTCGGCGCCCGTGACCACGTCCGAAATTTCCGCCAAGTCGGCTAGTAGCAGCTCGCGATGGTCCTTCAGCTTTTTCTTCTTTGGAATAGAGAGGATCATCGTGACACTGATTTCCCCATATGCCTCACCAGCTGCTCGCAGCGAACGGGCAAGACCACCCTGCCGCTCCCGTAGCGAGCCCATTTTGTTTGCCATGATCTTTACTTCAACACGGCTTGCACCAGATGCCGTCTTCAGCTGCTCCACTTCGGCGTGCGCGACTACCGGTCGAACCTCGAACTGGGTGTTGGGAAAAATCCCGATCCCGCTGAGCCACGACGCAAGGGCTCTGTGACTTGGCGCGGATACGCCACCCTGCATGATTCCGACAATGTTGCCAAAGGGTAGAAAGCACATCACAGATGTGTCCACGTAGCCCTCATGGGCTGACTGCTCGAGCTGCCGTAGATCGCCGGTATCCCAGTTCACCACTGAGAGCCATTCGCCGGGATCCTTGACGCGGTGCAGCAGAAGATGGTCTTGTGCGCCATAGGTGGCGACGGTGCCGACCAAAACCGAGTCACCTTGGAGGGTGCGAGCGGCCACAGGAGCGCGGGCAAGATCCGCTAGGGCTCCTTCCCAATCCATCTGGTCCGGGATACGCCGGGCCTCACCGTGCTTCGACACGACGACTTCATAGAAACCGACGGTGCGTTCCTTCATGTGGCCCAGAGTGGCCAAGGCGTCCCCCTCACGAACTACCAGCGTACGGCTGCATCCTGCGTAACGGTCCGGATCCCACCAGCATCGTAAGCCCCTCTTCTGGCAGCGTGCGTCCCTCTGTCTGGATGTCATCAGGCCCGGGTAGGCGTGGCTGGTCTGACTCTCCCGTCATCGCCCGCTTCTCCGGGCAAGCTAATGCTCCAAGCAACACGATGAGTCGGCGAAGCCCACTACTACATCGACCGCACTGAGCCCTCGCCATGGCCTGCCTTCATCCGGTCAACGATTCGAGGCATCCCGATCGAACTCACCGCATCCTGACAGCAGCCGTTGTGACATAGGAACTGTGTGTGATTGATTCACTGACGCTCGCCCCACTCGCGGCCAGCGCGGCCTAGACTCAGTTGCATGCGTTCCTACCTGCTTGTTCTCGGAGAACGCGAGGCCGTGGCCTGGGTCTTGCGTCACCAGAGGATGGCCTTCCCCGCGCGGCGGCGAGCCGAAGTGCAGCGACTTGAACCTGCCGACGAGCTGTTGATCTACACCACGCGTGGCTGCTGGCACAATCCCGGCCGCGACCGAGGGCGAATCATCGGCCGGGCATACGTAACCTCGCCTGTTGCACTCCTCGACGAGCCAGTAGAGGTCGCAGGTCGCGAGTTCACGTCCGGCTGTAATCTCAATGTACGAACGCTTACTCCATATCTCGCAGGTGTGGAACTGGCTCCTTTGGTCGTCCAACTCGCTCTATTTCGCGGAGTGGGGCCTGGAGCATCCAGCTCCGTCGTCCTCTGTTGGAACTGCCTGCAGCCGATGCTGCCTTGGTGCGCGACAGACTCGCTGAGCTGGAGTCACCAGCAGCTGAGCATGTCTCGAGCTATCTGGAGAACATCAAACCGCCCAGATCCGGCGGCGCCAGGTAGGGGGGAGCGACCCGGCCGTGGTGTGCATCCGGGTCGGCGGTCTCCAACATGTCCTTCAGCAGCAGGGGCATGCCGTGCAGAGGCCCGCGGGACCGCCGCCGCGCGTCCAGCCGGAGGGCCTCGCGCAGGGCGTCCGGGTTGACCTCGATCACCAAGTGCAGGAGCGGATCGAGGCGCTCGATGCGCTCCAGGTAGTGGCCGGTGAGGCGTTCGGCGTCTAGGCTCCCGTCGCTCGTCCGGCGCCGCAGCTCGGTGATGCCCGGCTCGTCCGGTTCCCCGGAGTCGGTGCGAGGCCGGGCCGGGGCCGTGCCGAGCCAGGGCTGGGCCGCCGCGGCGGTGCCGAGCGCGAGCACGGTGCGGCGGGTGGTGGATGACGCGGGAGCCCTCATGACCAGCACGGTAGGGGCGTGCGCCGCGCACTTCACTGCGGCTGTCACCCGGTTCGGAGCGGGGGCCTTCCCCCGTTCCAGCTCGACGCGTGCTTGCTTGGAGCGCACTTCAAGACGTTGGCTTGGGCAGCATGAAGTACACGCAACTCGGACGCACGGGACTCAAGGTCAGCCGGCTCGTCCTCGGCACCATGAACTTCGGCCCGCAGACCGACGAAACCGACAGCCACGCCATCATGGACGCGGCGCTGGACGCGGGCATCAACTTCTTCGACACCGCCAACGTGTACGGCTGGGGCGAGAACAAGGGCCGTACCGAGAGCATCATCGGCACCTGGTTCGCCAAGGGCGGGGGACGGCGTGACAAGGTCGTCCTCGCCACGAAGGTGTACGGCAACATGGGCGCCGACGGCCCGGCCTGGCCCAACCACGACAAGCTTTCGGCCGTCAACATCCGGCGGGCCGTGGACGCCAGCCTGAAGCGGCTCCAGACCGATTACATCGACGTCTACCAGTTCCACCACATCGACCGGGACACGCCCTTCGAGGAGATCTGGCAGGCGATCGACGTCCTGGTCCAGCAGGGCAAGATCCTCTACGTCGGATCGTCGAACTTCCCCGGCTACAAGATCGCCCAGGCCAACGAGATCGCCGCCCGGCGGGGCGGGACCATCGGGCTGGTCAGCGAGCAGTGCCTGTACAACCTCGCCGAGCGGCGTGCCGAGATGGAGGTCATCCCGGCCGCGCAGGAGTACGGCCTCGGCGTCATCCCGTGGTCGCCGCTGCACGGCGGTCTGCTGGGCGGTGTCCTCAAGAAGGAGATCGAGGGCAAGCGCCGCGCCTCCGGCCGCGCTGCCGACGCGCTCGCCGACCCCGCCACCCGCGCGCAGATCCAGTCCTACGAGGACCTGCTCGACAAGCACGGCATCGAGCCCGGCGAGGCCGCCCTGGCCTGGCTGCTCACCCGCCCCGGCGTGACCGGCCCGATCGTCGGCCCCCGCACGGCCGAGCAGCTCGCCTCCGCCGTGCGCGCGTCCGAGCTGGAGCTCTCCGCGGAGCTCCTGACGGGCCTGGACGAGATCTTCCCGGGCCCGGGGCCGTCGCCGGAGGCCTTCGCCTGGTAGACGCCCTTCTTTTTTCAGGGGCTCGGGGAACTGCGCGACAAGCCCCCACCGGCCGGCAGCCGGAAAGCAGCCGACCGCAGTTCCCCGGCCGCCGCCCTACCTCCCGAGCACGGAAGCCAAGGCGACAACGAAGAACATCAGCACAAGCACACCGGCCATGATCCGGTTGCGGGTTTTCGGGTCCACGCCACCGAGCCTAACCGGCGCCGCCGAGAGGCCAGCGGCCGACCACCTCGTATCGGGGCTGCTCCCCGGGGACCCCCGAGGTCGGCAGATTGCTCCGCACCAGCACCAGCTCCCGCACGGTCCAGGTCCGGCTCACGAACGTGTCCAGGACCTCGACACAGGCCCGGACATCGGAGGCCTCCCGGCTACGGGCCACGGTGAGGTGCGGCTTGTACCGCCGGTGTTCCCTCATCGGCACCCCGGCCTTCCGCGCCGCCGCCTCCACCCGCTCGGCCAGCAGCCGCAGGGTCGCCAGGTCGCCTTCGGCCCCGGTCCACAACGCCCGGCCGTGGCCGAACTGGCCGCCGCCCCGCACGGCCAGCGGAAAGGGGCCGGTACGGCGAGCGGCCCGCTCCAGCCGGGCCGACAGCTCCGGCAGGAGCCCGTCGTCGACCTCGCCGTAGAAGGCGAGGGTGAAGTGCCAGCCCGGGCGGCCGGTCCACCGCAGCCCGTCGGCCCCGGGCAGCTTGTGCAACGCGTCCACCACGGCACCGAGTTCGCGGATCACCCCGTCAGGGGGAAGCACGGCGGCGAAGAGTCTCATGACTCCAGCCTGGCACCATGAGGCCATGGAGATCACCATCAGAGAAGGCGGCCCCGACGACATTCCCGCGATACTCGGCATGCTCGACAGCTGCGTGGAGTGGCTGGTCTCGCAGGGGCGCACGGGGCAGTGGGGGACGAAGCCCCTGTCTCAGAGCCCGAAGACGGTCGAGTCGGTCGGCCGGTACATGGACGAAGGCAGCGTGTTCATGGCCGATGCCGACGGCGTCCCCGCCGCCACCCTCACCCTGACCGACTCGCCCGGCGCCTACCTGTCCCACCTCGCGCAGCCCGGCGAGCCCGAGCGGTACATCCACTGGCTCGCCTCCGACCGCCGCTTCAAGGGCCACGGCGTGGGCAGCGCGCTCCTCACGCACGCCGCCGAGGTGACCCGGCGGGCGGGGGTGGGCCTGTTGCGGGTCGACTGTTACGCCGGCGACGACGGCAAGCTCGTCCGCTACTACGAGGCCAACGGCTTCACCCGGACCGAGGCCTTCACGGTCGGCGAGGACAGCTGGCCGGGCCAGCTGCTGGCCAGGAGGGTGTGAGCCTCCCGGCCGGACACGCGCCGGGCACGCGCCGGGCCGACCTACGCCGCCGGAGCCAGCGCATCCTGCTGCTCCCGCGGGACGAACCGCACCCGTGGGTGGCCGTGGTGCCAGCCGACCGACAGGCGGAGGTTGCCGACGCGGGCCAGGATCAGGCCGATCACGGCCGCGGCGACTGCCGCGACGGCACCGCCGGCCGCGAGGCCGACCCGGGCTCCGTACGTGTCGGTGATCCAGCCGACGATCGGCGCGCCGACCGGGGAGCCGCCGAGGAAGACCATCATGTAGAGGGCCATGACACGGCCGCGCATGGCCGGGTCCGTGGACATCTGGATGCTGGTGTTCGTCGTGACGTTGACCGTCATGCCGAACAGGCCCAGCGGGACCATGAGCAGGGCGAACATCCACAGGGCGGGGGTGGTCGCCGCCAGCATCTCCAGCGCGCCGAAGACCATGGCCGCCGCGATCAGCAGCCGCAGCCGGGCCGTGCCGCGCCGGGCGGCGAGCAGCGCGCCCGCGACCGAGCCGACCGCCATCAGCGTGTTGAACATGCTGTAGGCGCCCGCGCCCGCGTGGAACACGTCGTCCGCGAAGGCCGAGAGGTAGACGGGGAAGTTGAAGGCGAAGGTGCCGACGAACCCGACCAGGACGATCGGCCAGATCAGCTCCGGGCGGCCGGTGACGTACCGCACGCCTTCCCGCAGCTGCCCCTTGCCGCGCGGGGCGCGCTCGACGACGTGCAGCTCGCGGGCGCGCATCAGCATCAGGCCGGTGAGCGGCGCGATGAAGGACAGGCCGTTGAAGAGGAACGCGTAGCCGGTGCCGACGCCGGTGATCAGTATGCCCGCGACGGCGGGGCCGACCAGGCGGGCGGACTGGAAGTTCGCCGAGTTCAGGCTGACCGCGTTCTGCAGCTGCCCCGGGCCGACCAGCTCGGAGACGAAGGACTGCCGGGCCGGATTGTCGACCACCGTGGCGAGACCGACGGCGAAGGCGGCGACGTACACGTGCCACACCTGGACGTGGCCGGTGAGGACGGCGACGGCGAGGGCGAGGGCGGTGAGGGCCATCGCCGACTGGGTGACGAGCAGGGTGGGCCGCTTGCGCAGCCGGTCGACGAGGACACCGCCGTAGAGGCCGAAGAGCAGCATCGGCAGGAACTGGAGTGCCGTCGTTATGCCGACGGCCGCAGAGGAGCCGGTGAGGCTGAGCACCAGCCAGTCCTGGGCGATGCGCTGCATCCAGGTGCCGATGTTGGAGACGACCTGCCCCATGAAGAACAGGCGGTAGTTCCTGACCTTCAGGGAGGAGAACATCGAGGACTTGCGGACCGGCCGGGCGTCGTCGGAGGGGCGTGTGTCGGAGGTGGGCGGGGAATCGTGGGGGTCAGGTGCGGGGGCGGAAGCTGCTCCGGGTCCCGAACTCAAAGAATTCGCCTCCTTGCGACGACTGCTGCTTACAGATGCGCGAGTTTCTCCAGCACGGGGGCGGCGGCGCGCAGTTTCGCCCACTCGTCCTCGTCGAGGTTTTCCACCAAAGTGGCCAGGAACGCGTTCCGCTTGCGGCGGCTCTCCTCGAGCATCGCTTCGGCCTGCTCGGTGCGCGTCACGACCTTCTGGCGCCGGTCCTCGGGGTGCGGCTCCAGACGGACCAGTCCCTTGGACTCCAGCAGCGCCACGATGCGGGTCATCGAGGGCGGCTGGACATGCTCCTTGCGGGCGAGCTCACCCGGGGTGGCCCTGCCGCACAGGGACAGGGTGCCGAGCACCGACATCTCGGTGGGGCTGAGCGACTCGTCGACCCGTTGGTGCTTGAGCCGACGGGACAGCCGCATCACGGCGGATCGGAGGGAGTTCACGGCGGCTACGTCGTCGCCATGGCTGAGGTCCGGCATGTTCTTTAGCGTAACTCATTACTCTCGCTAAGGACCACCCGGGGCGCGCGCGGATGCCCGTGACCCTGGCCACTGAACCGTGACATCACTCATATGGGTGATCCGACGGCGGAACGTGACACACCGGACCGAAGGGTGCCGCGACCCTTCGGTCATGGGGACCAGCGTGTTCAGCCTGCGAATAGACCACGAGCTGCTTGAGCGGCTCCGGCACCATGCCGCTAAAAGGGGAATGAGCGTCCAGGACTATGTCGTCCGGACGCTCATTCGCGATGACTTCGACCAGCGGTTCCAGGCCGCCGTCGAGGAGACGGAGAGGTTCTACGGGTCACCCGGCTCGGGCGACGAGGATCCGGATCAGGTCAGACCCAGCGCCGGCATCAGGTAGTAGAACGCGAACACCGCCGCCACCGCGTACATCGCCGTCGGCACCTCCCGGCCCCGCCCGGCCGCCAGCCGCAGCACCACGAAGGTGATGAAGCCCATGCCGATGCCGTTGGTGATCGAGTAGGTGAACGGCATCATCAGCATCGTCACGAAGGCCGGGATGGCGATCGTGTGGTCCGCCCACTCGATCTCCCTGACCGAGCCGGCCAGGATCAGGAAGCCGACCGCGAGCAGGGCCGGGGTGGCCGCCTGGGAGGGCACCATCGTGGCGACCGGCGTCAGGAAGAGCGCGACGGCGAAGAGGCCGCCGGTGACGACGTTCGCGAGGCCGGTGCGCGCACCCTCGCCGACGCCGGCCGTGGACTCGACGAAGGCGGTGGTCGCCGAGGAGGAGCTGGCACCGCCGGCTGCGACCGCGAGACCGTCGACGAACAGCACCTTGTTGATGCCGGGCATCTGCCCCTGCGCGTCGGTCAGCTTCGCCTCGTCGGAGACGCCCATGATCGTGCCCATCGCGTCGAAGAAGCACGACAGCAGCACGGTGAAGACGAACAGCACACCGGTCAGAACACCGACCTTCTCGAAGCCGCCGAACAGGCTGACCTGCCCGACCAGCCCGAAGTCGGGGCTCGCGACCGGGCTGCCGGGCCACTTCGGGGTGGTCAGACCCCAGCTCGGCACCTTGGCCACGGCCTCGACGACCACCGCCACGACCGTCATGGCGACGATCGAGATCAGGATCGCGCCGGAGACCTTGCGGACGATCAGCGCGAGGGTGAGCAGGACACCCAGGACGAAGACCAGGACCGGCCAGCCGTTGAGGTGACCGTCGCCGCCGAGCTGGAGTGGCACGGTGGTCTGGGCGGCGTCCGGGATCCGGGAGACGAAACCGGCGTCGACGAGACCGATCAGCATGATGAACAGGCCGATGCCGATGGAGATGGCCTTGCGCAGCCCGTAGGGCACGGCGTTCATCACGCGCTCGCGCAGGCCCGTGGCGACCAGCAGCATGACGACGAACCCGGCGAGGACCACCATGCCCATCGCGTCCGGCCAGGACATGCGCGGGGCGAGCTGGAGGGCGACGACCGAGTTCACCCCGAGGCCGGCGGCGAGGGCGATCGGCACATTGCCGATGACGCCCATGAGGAGGGTGGTGAGCGCGGCCGTGAGGGCCGTCGCGGTGACCAGCTGTCCGTTGTCGAGCTGGTGACCGTACATGTCCTTGGCGCTGCCGAGGATGATCGGGTTCAGCACGATGATGTAGGCCATCGCGAAGAAGGTGGCGAGGCCGCCCCGGACCTCACGGGACAGCGTGCTGCCCCGCTCGGAGATCCGGAAGAAGCGGTCGAGTGCGCCGTACGTGGGCCCGGCTCCCGGCTGTTCAGGGGCGGGGACCTTGGCGGGAGCCGAGGAGGACATGTGTTTGGTGTTTCCTACGAAGAGAAGTGGTCAGACACAAACCGTTTCAGTATGAACATATAAGGCCGCGATCGCACATCTGCGCGCGTAGACCTGATCGCCTCGTAAGCTGTCCCCATGGCGAAATGGACCCCCAGACACGAGGCGCCGGAGCCCCTGGAGGGCCCCGTGGTCGCCACCGTCACCGGCGGCACGATCCTCTGGTTCGTCCTCTTCCTGGTCCAGGTCCCCTTCTACGGCTGGTTCGACGACCACGGCCACACCTGGTGGGTGTGGACCTGCCTGGCCGGCGGCGGCCTGGGGCTGATCGGCATCTGGTACGTCCGCAGGCGCGATGCCGCGATCAAGCGGGCGGCGGCCCAGCAGGACGTGACGCCGACTCCGGCGGCCGAGTAGGCACGTTCCTGCCCGCTTCCCGGCGAGACACGCAGCCGTCCCCTCCCTACTCTCGGAGAAAGGCGGCAAAACGCCCGGAATCGTCGCGGCCGCCGCCCCACCGGTGAGGAGCGCAGCCATGACGACGCAGAACAGCGCGACCGAGGCCGACCGGGCCCTGAAGGCCAAGCACCGGGCGATGTGGGCGCAGGGCGACTACCCGTCCCTGGCCGCCGAGGTCATCCCCAGCCTCGGGGCGGTCCTGGTGGAGGCGTGCGGGGTGCGTTCCGGCCAGCGGGTGCTGGACGTGGGCGCGGGCAGCGGCAACGCCGCGATCCCGGCGGCCCTGGCCGGCGCGGACGTGGTCGCCTCGGACCTGACCCCGGAGCTGTTCGAGGCCGGCCGCCGCGTGGCCGGGCAGCAGGGCGTGGAGCTGAGCTGGCAGGAGGCCGACGCCGAGGCGCTGCCCTTCGGCGACGCCGAGTTCGACACCGTGCTGTCCTGCGTCGGGGTGATGTTTGCACCGCACCACCAGCAGGCCGCCGGCGAACTCGTCCGGGTCTGCCGTCCGGGCGGCACCATCGGCCTGCTGAACTGGACGCCGCAGGGCTTCATCGGCCGGATGTTCGCCACGATGAAGCCGTACGCGCCGCCGCCCCCGCCGGGCGCGCAGCCGCCCCCGCTGTGGGGAGACGAGGACCATGTGCGCGCGCTCCTCGGCGACCGGGTCACGGACGTGCGCGCCGAGCGCCGGACCGTACGGGTCGACCGCTTCGAGACGCCCGAGGCGTTCCGCGACTACTTCAAGGATCGCTACGGCCCCACGATCACCGTCTACAAGAACATCGCCGGGGACCCCGAGCGCACCGCCGCCCTGGACCGCGACCTGGCGGACCTCGCCCGCGACGGCGATCTGAGCACGGGCGGGGGCGGGACCGTCCTGGAGTGGGAGTACCTGCTGTGCACCGCGCGGCGGGCCGGCTGACACCGCGGGTGGCACCAGGGTCCGACGGCGATCCGAGGGCGTACAACTGCCGTACGACCAGGGCACGACGTCCGTCGTTCCCAGGTCGGATCTTCCCCGCATTCGGCAGGTGAAGCGGCAAATCCGCACGTACCGTCGAATGCATGACGCATCTCGACGCGGGTGCCCGGCCCGACTCCACACGGCCGGTGACGGTCACCTCACGCGAGACCGGCCTGACCTCGGCTCAGGTCGCCGAGCGGGTGGAGCGCGGCCAGGTCAACGACGTGCCGGTGCGCAGCAGCCGGTCCACCGTCGACATCGTCCGCGCGAACGTCTTCACCCGCTTCAACGCGATCATCGGCGTGCTGTGGCTGATCATGCTGGTCGTCGCGCCGATCCAGGACAGCCTGTTCGGCTTCGTGATCCTCGCCAACACCGGTATCGGGATCGTCCAGGAGTGGCGGGCGAAGAAGACGCTGGACTCGCTCGCGCTGATCGGTGAGGTGCGTCCCACCGTCCGCCGGGACGGGGCCTCCGGCCAGGTCAGCACCTCCGAGATCGTCCTCGACGACCTGATCGAGATCGGGCCCGGCGACAAGGTCGTCGTCGACGGTGTCTGTGCCGAGGCCGACGGGCTGGAGATCGACGAGTCGCTGCTGACGGGCGAGGCGGACCCGGTCGTCAAACGCCCCGGCGACCAGGTGATGTCGGGCAGCTTCGTGGTCGCGGGCGGCGGGGCCTTCCAGGCCACGAAGGTCGGGCGGGAGGCGTATGCCGCGCAGCTCGCGGAGGAGGCGTCCCGGTTCACCCTCGTCCAGTCCGAGCTGCGCTCCGGCATCTCCACGATCCTCAAGTACGTCACGTGGATGATGGTCCCGACCGCGATCGGCCTGATCATCAGCCAGCTGTTCGTGAAGGAGAACGCCTTCGACGACTCCGTCGCCCGCACGGTCGGCGGCATCGTCCCGATGGTCCCCGAGGGGCTGGTGCTGCTCACCTCGGTCGCCTTCGCCATCGGCGTCATCCGCCTCGGCCGCAAGCAGTGCCTCGTCCAGGAGCTGCCCGCGATCGAGGGGCTGGCCCGGGTCGACACGGTCTGCCTCGACAAGACCGGCACCCTCACCGAGGGCGGCATGGTCGTCACCGAGCTGCGGCCCCTGCAGGGCGCCGACGAGACGTACGTACGCCGGGTGCTCGGCGCCCTCGGCGCGTCCGACCCCCGGCCGAACGCCTCGCTCAAGGCGATCATCGACGCCTACCCGGCCGCCGAGGACTGGCGCTGCACCCGGGCGCTGCCGTTCTCCTCGGCCCGCAAGTACAGCGGCGCCGCGTTCGCCGAGGCCGAGGGGGAGACCAGCACCTGGCTGCTCGGGGCGCCGGACGTGCTGCTGCCCGAGGACGACCCGGCCCTCGCCGAGACCGGGCGGCTGAACGAGCAGGGCCTGCGGGTGCTGCTGCTCGCCCGGGTCGACCGGGACCTCGACGACCCGGAGGTGGCCGAGGGAGCGAAGCCCGTCGCGCTGGTGGTCCTGGAACAGCGGCTGCGGCCGGACGCGGCCGAGACGCTGCGCTACTTCGCCGACCAGAACGTGGCCGCCAAGGTCATCTCCGGCGACAACGCGGTGTCGGTCGGCGCGGTCGCGTCCAAGCTGGGGCTGTCCGGCGCCACGGTGGACGCGCGCCGGCTGCCCGCCGAGCAGGACGGCATGGCCCGGGCCCTCGACGACGGCACGGTGTTCGGGCGGGTCACCCCGCAGCAGAAGCGGAACATGGTGGGCGCGCTGCAGTCCCGGGGACACACGGTCGCGATGACGGGCGACGGGGTGAACGACGTCCTCGCCCTGAAGGACGCCGACATCGGCGTCGCGATGGGCTCCGGCTCGGAGGCGACCCGGGCGGTCGCGCAGATCGTGCTGCTGAACAACAGCTTCGCGACACTGCCGTCGGTGGTGGCGGAGGGCCGCCGGGTCATCGGCAACATCACGCGGGTCGCGACCCTGTTCCTCGTCAAGACGGTCTACTCGGTGCTGCTGGCGATCCTGGTGGTCTGCTCGCAGGTCGAGTACCCGTTCCTGCCGCGCCACCTGACCCTGCTCTCGACCCTGACGATCGGCGTCCCGGCCTTCTTCCTCGCGCTCGCGCCCAACAAGGAGCGGGCGAAGCCGAACTTCGTGCGGCGGGTGATGCGGTACGCGATCCCGGGCGGGGTGGTGGCCGCGCTGGCGACCTTCGCGACGTACCTGATCGCCGGGGAGCACTACACGGGCGCGGGGGCGCTGGACGCGGAGACCAGCGCCGCGACGCTCACGCTGTTCCTCATCTCGATGTGGGTCCTGGCGATCATCGCCCGCCCCTACACCTGGTGGCGGATCGCCCTGGTGGCGGCGATGGGCGGGGCGTTCCTGCTGGTCCTCGTCGTGCCGTGGCTCCAGCACTTCTTCGCGCTGAAGCTGGTCGGCATGACGATGCCGTGGCTGGCGGTCGGTATCGCGGTGGGGGCGGCGGCCACCCTGGAACTCACCTGGAGGTGGGTGGACCGCCGCTTCCCGGCGTAGCCGGAGTTACCTCACGTCGACGTAGTCGCCCGTGGCGTTGACCGCCGGGGTGGTCGTGGTGCCGGCGAAGCTGAAGCGCCAGTAGCCGTCGTACGTCGCGGTGGCGGTGGCCTTCAAGTTGCCGTACTGGTCGGAGTACACCGTCTTGACCGTGGTGTACGTGCTGGTGCCCGCCTTGCGGAACTGGAGCTTGACCGGCTGGTTGGTGTAGCCGTGGTAGGCGTTGTCCTCCCAGTTGGCCCGGGACAGCTTGCCGGTGGACGTGATGGTCTTGCCCTTGTAGACGGGCTCGGGGCCGGCGTTGACGGTCAGCTTGGAGTAGCGCTGCACCTTGGTGCTGCCCAGGCCGCCCTGCATCTTCTCGTCGCCGTTGCTGGTGACGGCGAGGGCGCCGGCGCCCCAGGTGCCGGCGTCGGAGTTCCACAGATCGCCGTCGGCCGGGCGGATGTTGATCACGCCCTTGCAGTTGAGGACGGTCGACGAGGCGGCGGTGCAGGTGGCCGGGTCGTCACTGATGAGGACGTTGTCCGCGGTGTCCAGCGAGGAGCCGTGGTAGATCAGCGGGCCGGTGGCGAAGTTGTCCGAGCTGGTGTCCAGGTCGGCGGCGTGGGTCACGGTGTAGGTGACCGGGAAGCTGACCACGTTCGTGGTGCCGACGACGATGTTCTTGCCGCTGTTGACCTTGACGTTGGAGAAGGTGACGTCGAGGGTCGACGCGGTGGTGCCCGAGTCGGCGTCGGCCGAGGCGGAGCTGAAGGCCGCCTTGCCGGACGGCGCGTCGGCGGCCTGCGCGGCCGGAACGACGAGGGCGGAAAGGGCCAGGGCGCCTGCGACGGCGGCCACGGTGGCTCGGATGTGCATGTGTTCCCCAGGTGGAGAAGTGATCTAGGAGTCTGTTGACTCGGGTGATCAGATCCACGAGCCCGGGAACAGGTTGTACGCCCCGTTCCGGTTTTGCCGCCGCATCCCCAATGTTTGACCCGGGCATGAGACTTGGGACAGGAGACGTACGGAACCGCCGGTCCCGGAACGGATTCCGGGGCCGGCGGTGTGGTCCGTGTCGTGCGGGACGGTGTTATCGCACGTCGACGAAGTCACCCGTGGCGTTGACGGCCGGGGTGGTCGTCGTGCCCGCGAAGGAGTAGCGGAAGTAGCCGTCGGTGGCGGCCTTGACGGTGGTCTTCAGCTCACCCGTGCTGTTCGACGTGATGGTCTTCACCGTGGAGTAGGTGTCGGAACCCTTCTTGCGGAACTGCAGCTTCACCGGCTGGTTGGTGTAGCCGTGGTACTTGTGGTCCTCCCAGTTGGCCCGGGAGAGCTTGCCGGTGACGGTGATGGTCTTGCCCTTGGTCACCGGCTCCGGGGAGGCGTTGACCGTCAGCTTCGAGGCACGCTGGACCTTGGCGGTCTTGTAGGCGTCGCGGATGACGTAGTCACCGTCGTTGCCGATGGCGCCGACCCACACCTTCCAGGTGCCGGCCAGGATGTTGCTGTAGAGGTCCACGGCCGGGTCGGCGGTGAGCGTCACCTTGCAGGTGGCGGTGGTGGCACTGGAGTTGGTGCAGTCGCCGACGAACTCCTGGTCCAGGCCCTCCGGGACGAGCGCCCCGTCGGCGGTGTCCGGGTCCGAGCCGTGCCACAGGACGGGGTAGGCGTCGTAGATGCCCTCCGGGTCGGTGGCCGTCACGGAGACGGTGAAGGACTTCTTGACGGTCGTGCCGACAACGATGTTCTTGCCGCCGTTGACGGTCACGCTCGTGATCTTCGTGTCGCCCTCGCCCTCGTCCGTCGGGCCGGCGGCCGCGAACGGCGTGGCCTTCGAGGTGGAGGGGACCAGCGAGGCCAGGTTCGGCATGTGGTCGTCCGCCTGCGCGGCGGGGACGGCCAGGGCGGAAAGGGCCAGGGCACCGGTGACGGCGGCCACAGTGGCTCGGATACGCATGCGTTCTCCAGGTGGAGAGGGGCCCCGGCGCTCGTCGTCGGCTCCTGGGGCCCAAGTGATCGTGGAGTCTGTTGACTCACGTGATCAGATTCGCGAGCCATGCGCATGGTTGTACGACAGGTGAAAAATTTGTGCGGGGATTTTCACCGAACGGCCAAACGCCATGGCGCGCTTCAGTCGAACCACCGGTCCCGCGCCAGCTCCTCCGTCCGCGACGGATCCTCCAGCAGCGCCGCCACCTCGAACCGCCGCGGCCACTGCCCCGCCGCCCAGGAGAGCCCCGCGGCGACGCCCTCCAGCGTGGCGGCGTGCAGGACGCCGTCGTCGGTGAGCCGCCAGTCGATCTCCACGCCGTCGACGACGAGTTCCTCGTGCTCGAGGTAGGAGGAGGGGGTGCGGGGGCCGAGCAGGACGCGGACGGAGTCCGGGACGTCGTGTTCGGTGCCCTCGGAGGTGACCTGGCCCGTGACCGACTCGCTCAGGCGCCGTACCTGGAAGAGTTCGGCCAGGTCGGCGGCCCGGGACGGGCGGACCGGCAGCAGGGGGACGCCCGCGGTGAAGGGCAGCAGGTCCGGTGAGTCGCACACCACGGCGTCGGCCGCGTCCACGACCTCCACCCGGCCGTCGATGACGGCACGCAGCTCGTCCGGCAGGGTCACCTGCTCCGGGTCCAGTTCGGCCAGGGCCCCGTACAGCGCGTGCAGTTGGGCGTCCGTCACCTCGCGTTCCGGGTCGGCGAGCCGGTCGAGGAGTTCGGCGGCGCCGCCGGGCTCGTCCAGCAGCGCGGCCACGGATGTCCGTACGCCCAGCGCGCGCAGCACCTGCTCGTCCTCGAAGCCGGTCGCGTCGGCCTCCTCGTACAGGCCGCGCAGCAGCGGGTCGCCGCCGGCGGCCCGCAGCCCGGCCGGGCGGCGGCCGTCCAGGACCGGGTTCCCGCGCAGCCACCACGCCGTGTACGGCCGTACGACCTCGTGCGTGCCGTCCGGCAGCAGGACGCGCACGGTCTGGACGATCGCGTCCCGCAGGGGCGGCTGCGACAGCAGGGACAGGGCCTGGGACCACTTGTCCTCGTCGACCAGGTCCAGATCCCGTACGGCGATGATCTCGGTCGCGACCGGCGGCACCGGGCTGTCCGGGAAACGGTCGAGGACGTCCTCCGCCCACACGTCGACCGCGTCCAGCAGGCCCGGGTCGTCGGGCTCGGCGAAGTCGCCCTCGCGCGGCTCCAGTTCGTCGGGGTCGAGGACGACGTCGGTGGCGCGGACGAGCGCGAAGTTCACCAGCACCCCGCAGGCGGCCAGCGGCTGCTCGCCCCACTTCGAGGCCAGCTCGGCGTCCACCGCGGCCAGTTCGCCCTCGCGCATGACCTGGGCGAACGGGCCGCCGGGGAAGACGAGTTCGCAGGCCGGGGCCGGTTCGCCGTCCTCGTCGGGCAGCGCGAGCGCGCCGAGCCAGGGCTCGTCACCGGGCTCCAGACCGGCGTCCCGCACCAACGCGAGGACGGTGTCGGCCAGTTCCTCCGCGTCGAGGGTGTCCTCCTCCCACAGCGCGCCGCCCTCGTCGTCGAGCGACGCGGCGACGGCGGCCCTGACCTGCGGGGTGTGAGCACGGCACGCGGGGTCGCGGGCAGGGCGCCCAGCTTCTCCAGGATCGGGTGCGCGGCGTCCGGATGGGCGACCTTCAGACCGAGCCGGGCCAGGGTCTCCGGGTCGATACCGGTGGCGTCGGGGCTGGGCAGCAGGACCTGCCGGGGGCCGATCGTCGTACGGCCGTCCGCGAGCGGCACCGGCAGGCCCGACAGCCGGTCCGGGTCGACCCCGGCCAGGCTGTCGTAGAGCCGCCGCCACCAGCCGGGCTCCTTCTCCAGCCCGGCCAGCCGGTCGATCGCGTCGGTCAGCGGCACCCGGGCGACGCCCAGGGTGCGCAGCTCCGCCCGGCGTTCGAGACCGGCGGGCAGCAGCGTGGGCAGCACCTCGGCGAGCACCCGCACCGTGTCCGCGCCCGCGCCCTCGACGACCTCGGCGTCCCGGGGCCGCAGCGACTCGGGCAGCTCGTCGCCGTCGTGCTCGCGGCGCTCGACGGCGGGCGGCAGGAACGACGTGCGCGGCAGCCGCTCCAGGATGGCCCGGCGCAGGGCACCGTCCAGCTCGCCCTTGCCGAGCGGGCCGGGCACGAGGTCGATGAGCCCGGCCGTCACCGGCTGCCAGTCGCCGAGGAGTCCGGCGTAGGAGTCGGCGGCGCGCTGGATCAGGAAGTCGGTCAGCGGGCCGGGGGCGGCGTGCCGGCGGGTGGAGTCCAGCGGGAACGAGGCGATGAGCAGGGCGGGGACGCCGAGCGGCTCGTCGCTGGGGTGGGGGCGTGCACGACCGGGCTGGTGCGGGGCCGGGCCGGGCTGCCGTCGGAGTCCACGGGCACGGCCCAGGTGACCGACCAGTGGGGGCGCAGCCGCTCCTCGACGGGCCGGTCGGTGAGCAGCTCGGGGGTGAGGGGGCCGTGGGCGGCGGCGGTGCGCCAGTAGGTGACGCCGTCGCCGGAGTCGTCGACGACGGTGAAGGGGCCGTCGGTGCGGCGGGAGAGCGTCCGGGGGCTCTCGCCGTTGATCTCGACGACGACCTCTTCCAGGCCGGCGAGGGTGAGCAGAAGCGCGTCGTCGACCGCCCGCAACAGCCGTTCGGCGAGGTCGGCGGCGGGGGTGTCGCGCAGCGGCAGGATGACGGCGGTGTCGTACGGGTCGGGGCGTGCCCTCGGCGGCGAACGGCAGCCGCAGCAGCGGTACGTGACCGTCGCGCCGCCGGACCTCGTCCCCGAGGCCGGGGCTGTGCCGGGCGGTGTCGGCGGCCAGTTCCCGGGCCTCGGCCAGGGACCAGCGCACGCCGCCGTGCCGGCCGACGACGGCGGGCTCGTCGGTGACGGCGAGGACGGCGGCGAACCCGACGCCGAACCGCCCGACGGCCTGCTCGTGGGTCTCCCGCTTCGCGGAGGCACGCAGCGTGGACAGCGACTCCACGCCGGCCGCGTCCAGCGGCGCGCCGGTGTTCGCGGCGACGAGCACCCCGTCACGCAGGGTGAGCCGCAACCGCCCCGGCACCCCTGCCCGGGCCGCCGCGTCGGCGGCGTTCTGCGCGAGTTCGACGACGAGCCGGTCCCGGTACCCGCCGAGGACGAGATCCTCCTCGGCGTTGGCGTCCTCACGGAACCGGGCGGGGCTGGTGGCCCAGGCGTCCAGCACCCCACGCCGCAGACGTGCCGTACCGAACGGATCGGCACCCTCGGCGGCGGGCCGCACGAACTTGCTGCTCACGTTCCTTCTCCTCATCGACGAGAGGACGAAGGTACCGCCTGGGGAGCGGGGCTGCGCGCGCCGTCCGGCCCCGGTTCAGCTCCCGGCGGCTACGAGTGGCCCAGTTCCTCCGTGTCCTCGTCCGCCGTCGCCGGGACCGAGCCCGAGTCCGACGCCGGGCGCAGGGGGAACGGGTCCACGCGGGTCTCGTCGATGACCGGCGGGGCCGGCTGGGGCGGCTTGGGCATGACCGCGGCCTCGGAGTGGCCGCCGCAGCCGTAGGCCAGGGAGACGACGCGGCCGTCGGCCGGGGAGAACTCGTTGGCGCAGACGCCGAAGGCCTGGCCCAGGGAACCGCCGATGCGGAGCAGGAAGCCGCAGCTCACGCAGGCGGCGGGGGCCGCCTGCGCCATCGGGGTCTTGGGACCGAAGGCTTCTTCCCAGCGGTCGGCCGCGATGTGCAGGCCGTAGCGGGACAGCACCCGGGCACGGCGCACGCCGAGTTCCTCGGCAACCGCCGCGATCGAGCCGCGGGCGGGCACGGCCAGGGGTCCCGCCGTGACCTCCGCGTCCTCGGCCTCCGCCAGTGCGGCCATCTCGTCGGAGACGACGGAGTTCGGCGGCGGCTCGTCCTCGCCGGTCCAGCCGGGCTCCAGACGCAGGTCCTCGGCGTCGGTGGGCAGCAGATCGCCCGGACCCATGTCGCCGGGGCGCAACCGCTCGCTCCACGGCACCCACTCGGGCGCGAGCACCGCGTCCGGGCCGGGCAGCAGCACCGCCTCGTCCACCGTGACGATCTTCGCCCGGGACGCCCGGGCCACGGTCACGGCCCAGCGCCAGCCCCGGTACCCGAGCTCCCGGCACTCGAAGAAGTGCGTGACAACGCGATCCCCCTCGGAGACCAGCCCCACGTGCTCGCCGACGATGCCGGGTGCCGCGGCCTCCTCGGCGGCGCCCCGTGCGAGGTCGACGGCCTCGGCGCACAGACGGTCAGGGGTGCGGCTTCGCGTTGTCGCTGCGCTCACAGGTATCGCTTCTCTCCATACGCCGTCTCACGTGTGCGCCACTCCCAGCGCCGGGGGCGGACGGAGCGGACCAGGGGACCGCGTCGACGTCCTTCATCCATTTTGCGGGATGGCTGAGATACGCACGCTACCCTTCCGCCCCACTTCGCGTACACCGACGGTCCTGACCGACGGCTCCGGCGACCGTACCGACCCGGCCCCGCAACCCGGACAGTCACCCCACAGGCCCTATACACGCGGTAATGGCACTACCCACAGCCATCTCGGGGCACTATGACGTCGTGGCAGCCGCGAGGACGCCCCAGGGCGCCACCGGGACCGGTGGTTCGAAAGGGGTCAAGGGAAGCAGCCGACTGAGCGGACCGGGCCGTCTGGGCGGCTCCCTCCGCGCGGTCGGCCGTGCCCTGCACTCCCCGTTCACCGGCACCGCACGCGGCATCCGCAAGGCCACCCACGCGCACGGCGCCGGCGAGTCCGGCCTCGGCAAGCTGATCGAGCTGCACGGCGTGAACGGCGCCGGAGACATGATGATCACCGTCGCCCTCGCCTCGACGGTGTTCTTCTCCGTGCCGACCGACGAGGCTCGCGGCCGGGTCGCGCTGTACCTCGCCATCACCATGGCGCCCTTCACCCTCCTCGCGCCGGTGATCGGCCCGCTCCTCGACCGCATCCCGCACGGCCGCCGGGCCGCGATGGCCGGGGCGATGCTGGCCCGGGCGCTGCTCGCGCTCATCCTGTCCGGCGCGGTCGTCAGCGGCAGCCTCCAGCTGTATCCGGCGGCGCTCGGCGTCCTCGTCGCCTCGAAGGCGTACGGGGTGGTCAGAAGCGCCGTCGTGCCCCGGCTGCTGCCGCCGGGCTTCTCCCTGGTGAAGGCCAACTCGCGCGTCACCCTCGGCGGGCTCCTCGCCACCGGCATCGCCGCGCCGGTCGGCGCCGGTCTCCAGCAGATCGGGCCGCGCTGGCCGCTCTACGGCGCCTTCCTGATCTTCGTAGCAGGGACGTTCCTGTCGTTCACGCTGCCGCCGAACGTCGACTCCGCCAAGGGCGAGGACACGGCCCTGCTGGCCGCGGACGAGGAGCACCTGCACGGGCCGCACCGCCGTCCCGTCAAGCGCCCCGGGCTGCGCACGGTCGGCCCGGCCGTCACCCACGCCCTGGCCGCCAACGCCGCGATCCGCTGCCTCACCGGCTTCCTGATCTTCTTCCTCGCCTTCCTGCTGCGCGAGCATCCGATCTCCGGCCAGAGCGCCGCCGTGTCCCTGGGGACAGTGGGCGTGTCGGCCGGCGTCGGCAACGCGCTCGGTACGGCCGTGGGGGCGTGGCTCCGGTCCCGGGCGCCGGAGATCATCATCGTGACGGTCGTGGCGTGCGTGCTGGGCGCGGCGATCACGGCCGCGTTGTTCTTCAGCGCGGTGCTGGTGGCCTGCCTGGCCGCGATCGCCGGCTTCGCGCAGGCCCTGGCCAAGCTGTCGCTCGACGCGCTGATCCAGCGGGACGTGCCCGAACTGGTCCGCACGTCGGCCTTCGCCCGCTCCGAGACACTGCTCCAGATGTCCTGGGTGCTCGGCGGGGCGGTCGGCATCGCGATGCCGCTCAACGGCACGCTCGGGCTGGCGGTGGGCGCCGCGATCGTCGGCACGGGCTGGCTGACGACCGTGCGGGGGCTGATCGGCTCGGCCCGGCGCGGTGGTGCGGCACGGCCGCGCGTGGCGTAGCCGGACGGGCACGCCGTACCCCGCGTGGGCGGTCCGGGCGGTGGGGCAGATAGCCTTCGCCCATGACCAGGTTGCAATCCGCTGTGCGACGCCGCCGCGCCGTCGCCGCCGCCGGCGTCGTGTCCGCCGGACTGCTCGTCCTCTCGGCCTGTGACAAGCCGACTCCGATGGCCACGGTCACCGTGGGCCAGGACTCGGTGAACTCCGAGGCCACCTGTGGCGGCGAGGGCGATGTCCTGAAGCCGTCCGATCTCAACCAGTGCCTGAAGGACAAGGGCATCAAGAGCATCTCCGTCGACCCGGACGAGACCGTGCGCTTCGGGGTCGACCCGGAGATCGCGGACGAGGGCTGGACGATCCTGATGAACGGTCAGCCGCTGACCGACTCCAGCACGAAGACGTACCGCACCATTCCGGGCAGCGTGTTCTTCAACGCGCAGTACGGGGCGCAGGGCGACTCGACGCTGGTGTCCATCAAGGAGGGCGAGAAGGACGCGTCGGGGTTGTGGAACTTCAAGCTGGAGAAGGACGCGTAATCGCTGCCGCTGGGCTGGGCAGGGTGCTTGTCGCCACCGCGGTTTCTGTGGAACGGGACGCGGTGGCAGAGGCGCTTGGGGAGTTGTCGCCAGGGTCCGTTGAAACGACACTCGGCGCTGCAGGCCGTGCCCACCCTCCCCCAAGCCCCAGCGGAACGACTGCCCACGGCGGTAGCGGCATCGACGTCGTCGCCGTCGGTGTGGGGCCTGGTCTCGCCGGCGCGTCGACCGCCTCCGTGCTCACCGCCGCCGCCCTCGAAGGCACCCCCTACGACCTCGTCGTTTCCGCTGGGATCGGTGGGGGGTTCCTGCCGGGGGCGAGCGTCGGATCGCTCGTTGTCGCTGATGAGATCGTCGCGGCCGATCTGGGGGCCGAGACCGATGACGGGTTTCTGTCGGTCACCGAGCTCGGGTTCGGGACCGTGAGTCATAAGCCGCCCGAGGACCTCGTACGGCCGGTCGCCGACGCCCTCGGGGCCCGTACCGGGGCCGTGCTCACCGTGTCCACCGTGACCGGGACCGCCGAGCGGGCCGCCGTGCTCCGGGAACGTCACCCCACCGCCCTCGCCGAGGCCATGGAGGGCTTCGGCGTGGCCGAGGCCGCCGCCGTGCACGGGGTGCCCGTGCTGGAGGTGCGGGCGATCTCCAATCCCGTCGGGCCGCGCGACCGCGCCGCCTGGCGCATCCCCGATGCCCTGGCGGCCCTCACCGAGGGGTTCGGGAAGCTCGTGCCCGTACTGGAGAGTTGGAACCGGCATGACCAGTGAGCAGCTGAAGATCGCCTACTCCCCCTGCCCGAACGACACCTTCGTCTTCGACGCCCTGGCCCACGGCCGCGTCCCCGGCGCCCCCGCCTTCGACGTGACCTTCGCCGACATCGACATCACCAACGGCATGGCCGAGCGCGGCGAGTTCGACGTGCTGAAGGTGTCGTACGCGGTGCTGCCGTACGTGCTGGAGCAGTACGCCCTGCTGCCGTGCGGGGGCGCGCTGGGCCGGGGGTGCGGGCCGCTCGTGCTGACGCGGGAGCCGGATGTCGACCTCACCGGCCGTACGGTCGCCGTGCCCAGTGAGAAGTCCACCGCCTATCTGCTGTTCCGGCTGTGGGCCGCGGACACGCTGAGCGACGGGGTCGGCGAGATCGTCGTCATGCCGTTCCACGAGATCATGCCGGCCGTGCGGGACGGGAAGGTCGACGCGGGGCTCGTCATCCACGAGGCGCGCTTCACGTACCGGAACTACGGGCTGCACAAGCTCGCCGACATGGGCGAGCACTGGGAGAACACCACCGGCCTGCCGATCCCGCTGGGCGCGATCATCGCCAAGCGGTCGCTGGGCGAGCAGAAGCTGCGGCTGCTCGCCGACTCCGTCCGGACGTCGGTGCGCGCCGCCTGGGACGACCCCGAGGTGTCCCGCCCCTACGTCATGGAGCACGCCCAGGAGATGGACCCGGCCGTCGCCGACCAGCACATCGGGCTGTACGTCAACGAGTTCACCGCCGATCTCGGCGAGGACGGCTACGCCGCCGTACGCGGGCTGCTGACACGCGCGGCGGCCGAGGGGCTGGTGCCGCCCCTCGGCCCGAACGCACTCGCTTTCCCCTGAGCCGCGGTCACACGTCCAGCTGGTCGGCGACCGCGCGCAGCAGGCCCGCGATCTTCTTGCCGGCGGTCTTCTCGGGGTAGCGGCCCCGCTCCAGCATCGGCGTGATGTTCTCCAGGAGCGTCGTCAGATCCTGGACGATGGAGGCCAGCTCGTCCGGCTTCTTGCGGGTCGCCGCGGCGACGGACGGGGTCGGGTCCAGAATCGTCAGGGACAGCGCCTGGTCGCCGCGCTGTCCGGCGACGACACCGAACTCCACCCGCTGTCCCGGCTTGAGCGTCTCGACTCCGGCGGGGAGGACCGAGGAATGGACGAAGACGTCACCGCCGTCGTCGCGGGAGAGAAAGCCGAAGCCCTTCTCGCTGTTGAACCACTTGACCTTGCCGGTAGGCACGTCTGTCCTCGTCCTCGTACTCGTCGGAAAACTGCTTCTGGAAACGGCTCTTGATAGCACTCGGGCGGGTCGTACGACCCGCCGGTACCAAGGCTAATGCTCTTCAGGCCGGTGACAAGACGTCACCCGGTTGTTCCTTCGCGCTGGGAACTACCCTGGTCGGGTGCGTGACAAAACCCAAACGAATTCCGCCGCTCCCGGTGACCGTCTGGTCCGTGCCGGTGCCATCGTCTTCTTCATCGGCGCCTTGGCCACACTGGTCACGGTCGCCCCGCTGTTCCTGGGGACGACGCCCTTTCCGACGTACATGTTCGGCCTGAGCATGCTCATGGCGGTCGGATTCCTGATGGCCGGAGCGGGAGTGCTGCGTTCCGTCGCGGCGGGCCGGCGTCAGGCGCGTGCCGGACGGTAGTCCGAAAACCACCCGGGGAATTCCGTCAGGTCGGTGAGGACGACGTCCGCGCCCGCCGCACGCAGTTCCTCCGGGAGGCAGGGGCCGGTGGCCACCGCGACCGACAGCGCGCCGGCCGTCCGGGCGCCGCGCACGTCCCCGACGTGGTCGCCGACGTAGACATCCGCGTCGTGCTCGCGCAGCGCCTCCGCCTTCTGTTCGGCCCACAGGTCACCGATGACGGCGTCGGGCTCGATGCCGAGGTGGGCGAGGTGCAGTTTGGCGTTGGGCTCGTACTTGGCCGTGACGACTATCGCGCGTCCCCCGGCCTCCCGTACGGCCGCGATGGCCTCCCGGGCGCCGGCCAGCGCCGGGGTCGCGGCGATCGCGATGGACGGGTAGATCTCCCGGTAGACGTCCGCCACGGTCTCGACCTCGTCGGCCGGGAACCAGTTGATCAGCTCCTCGGCCAGCGGCGGCCCGAGCCGCGTGACCGCCAGATCGGCGTCGATGTACGTCCCCGTCCGCTCGGACAGCGCCTGGTAGCAGGCGCGGATGCCGGGGCGGGAGTCGATGAGGGTCATGTCGAGGTCGAAGCCGACGGTGATTGCCATATGGGCCATTGTGCCCAGACGGTGTGAACGGCAGACGTCCCCCTGTGAGGGCTGGGCCCGACAGGGCCTAACGAGAGCGCTGTGAGCGCCAGACCAGGAACAGCGCCGACGCCACCGCCGCGCCCCTGACCACCCACGGCCAGGTCTGAGCCACCGCGTCGTTCATGTGGCCCTCCGCGATCGGGGCGCCCCAGCGGTCGTTCGTCCTGCCCCACAGCCAGAGAATGCCGGCCGCGACGGAGAGGCTGGGGAGGATCACCACCGCCCACTTCGTCTCCGCCGGGGTCAGGCGGCGCGAGGCATAGGCGATGAGCCAGCCGAGGATCAGCACGAACCAGTTGCCGAGTACGGCGCCCGCGACGAGGAGACCGGCGGCGATGAGGAGGAGCGGGTTGCTCCAGCCGCCCGCGGGCAGGCCCGGGAGACGCCGGCGGGTCGCCTTGCCGGCCGTCTCCTCCGGCGCTCCGGCAACCTCGACAGCCGGGGCCGGCTCCTCGTCGGCCGCCTGCTTCTCCAGCTCCGGCTTCCTCGGTGTCGGCTGCTTCAGCAGGTCCGGCAGCTCCACGCCGCCCACGAAGCCCGGCACTTCGTCGCCGACGCCGAAGGGGCTGCTGTCCACCCGCCACCAGTCCGGCTGGACGGCGCTGTCCCCGAGTTCGTGCCCGGCGGCCAGGTGCGGCGGGGCCGCGCCCCCGGCGGCGGGATGTGACTCCTCGGCGGGCCGGGCCGGGCGGGGACGCGGCACGACGCGCCGCAGGACCCCCTTCGGCCGCTCGCCCGTCTCCTCCGGCTCGCGGGCCTCGCGCTGTACGGGCACGGCGGCCGGGGCGTTCTGCGCCGTACCGCCGCCGACCGTGCCCGTGCCCGTGCCGGTGCCGTCCGCTGCCGCCGCCACGATCTCGTCGGGGCTGCCGAGGCGGGACAGGATGCGGCGGACGGCGGCGGGCGAGTCGACGGTGGCCTTCGCGCGGCGCTTGTCGATCTCGTTGCGCAGGTCCGCGACCAGACGCATGCGCGTGGCCGACGACAACTGGCGCTGCTGGGCCACGTCGCCGACGCGGCTCAGATACTCGTAAACGACCTGGTCGCTCTCAATCCCCACGAAGTCCCCTCCGGGGCGTGTGCGTTGGCTGACGCCGTCGGTCGACGGTACCGCGAGTGCGGACGGGCGACCCACATGCCCGCGCACAGTCCCCCCGGCCGCCGGAGACGACCCGCTACCGTGGACCGGATGAGCACCGAGGACAGGCCTTCGGCCCCCCGTTCCCTCGCGGAAGCGCTCCGCGGGCGGGACGACGTCTCGCTGGGCGCACTCCTGCGCAGCCGACCGGATCTCATCACGCCCGTCCCCACCGACCTCACGCAGCTCGCGACCCGCGCCGGCACCCGGGCCTCGGTCGTGCGGGCCCTGGAGCGGCTGGACCGGTTCACGCTCCAGACGGCTGAGGCGCTGGCCGTGGCGGCCGATCCGGCGACGTACGACGAACTGCTCGGACTCATGGCCGGAGACGACGCCGACCCGGCCGTCGCCCAGGCCCTGCCGCACGCCCTGGGCGTCCTGCGCGAGCAGGCCCTGGTCTGGGGCGGCGACGACCGGCTGCGGCTGGTCCGCACGGCCCGTGAACTACTGGCTCCCTCGCCGCAGCACCCCTCGCCGACAGGGCTCGGCCCGACGGTCCAGGAGGCCACCGCCGGGATGTCCCCGGGGCGCATCCAGGAGATCGTCACGGCCGCCGGGCTGCCGTCGACCCACGACTCGGTCTCCGCGGTGACGTCCCTGACCGAGCTGTTCTCGGACCGGCGCCGGATGGCCGCGCTGCTCGCGAAGGCCCCGGCCGACTCCCTCGACGTGCTGGAGCGGCTCGTGTGGGGGCCGCCGTACGGGCAGGTCACGGCCGATCCGGCGCCCCGGCTGCGCTGGCTGCTGGACCGGGGGCTGCTGCTGCCGACGGCGCCCGGGACGGTCGTGCTGCCGCGCGAGGTCGCCCTGCACCTGCGCGGGGCGTCGCGCACCGGACGCCCGAGCCGGTGCCGCCGGCGGTCGAGGCCGCCGCCGTTCACCGTCCACAGGTTGTGGACAGCACCGCGGCCGGGCAGGCGTACACCGCGCTCGCGACCGTCGAGGAACTGCTGAAGGACTGGGACGAGGGCGGGCCGGCGGTGCTGCGGGCCGGCGGCCTGAGCGTGCGGGACCTGAAGCGGACCGCCGTCGCCCTCGACGTGCCCGAGCCGGTCGCCGCGTTCTGGGTGGAGCTGGCGTACGCGGCAGGCCTGATCGCCCCGGACGGGGAGGCCGACGAGCGGTACGCGGCGACCCCGGCGTACGACGAGTGGCGGGAGCTGCCGGCCGCCGAGCGCTGGTCGCGGCTGGTCACGGCATGGCTCCCGGCGACCCGCACGGCAGGGCTGGTGGGCGGGCGGGACGCGAAGGACCGTACGTTGTCGGCGCTCGGGCCGGGTCTGGACCGTTCGGCGGCGCCCGAGGTACGGCACCGGGTGCTGGCGCTGCTGGCCGGGCTGCCGGAGGGCACCGCGCCGGCCGCCGAGTCGGTACTGGCCCGGCTGCGCTGGGAGCGCCCCCTGCGCGGCGCCCAGCCCGAGGACGACCTGCGCGGCCGGCTCGCCCAGTGGGCCCTGTCCGAGGCGGAACTGCTGGGCGTCACAGGCAGGGGCGCGCTGTCGGCCCACGGCCGGGCCCTGCTGGGCGCACCCGCGGCTCCCGCCAGGAGCCCGGAAGCGGAGCCCTCCGGGCCAGGGGACAAGCTCCCCGTCCACCACCGCCCCACCCATGTCCCCACCCTCTCCGCCACCGAACAGGCCGTCGCC
>KE354218.1 GCA_000415505.1 Streptomyces afghaniensis 772 | reverse complement strand
TGCGGTCACCGCGACCGCGCTGGCCGCGAGCACTCGTCCACGCCTCTCGCCGCCGGCCGCGGCCGACCCGCCCGGCGCCCCGTCCGACGCGAAGCTCGCCGCCGAGCCGCCCGGCACGACGCCACCCGTGAGCAGTTCTACTTCGTCCTGCCGGACCGTTTCGCGGGCGGCGACGCACGCAACGACAAGGGCGGGCTGACCGGTTCGCGCCTCGCCACCGGCTACGACCCCACCGACAAGGGCTTCTACCAGGGCGGCGACCTCAAGGGCCTGACCCGGAAGCTCGACTACATCAAGGGCCTCGGCACCACCGCCCTCTGGATGGCGCCGATCTTCAAGAACCAGCCCGTGCAGGGGACGGGCAGCAACGCCTCCGCCGGCTACCACGGGTACTGGATCACCGACTTCACCCAGGTCGACCCGCACTTCGGCACCAACAAAGACCTCGAGACCCTCATCGACAAGGCCCACGCCAAGGGCATGAAGGTCTTCTTCGACGTCATCACCAACCACACCGCGGATGTCGTCGACTATGAGGAGAAGTCGTACGACTACCT
>KE354217.1 GCA_000415505.1 Streptomyces afghaniensis 772 | reverse complement strand
GCAGCCCGCCGCCGGACTCGGAGCCGGGCGGCCCGAGGCGCTGCACCACCGGTGGCGGACCTGGGAGCGACTGCGGGACGGCCTCGCCGCCAGTTCCGTACGCCTGCTGACGGATCATCACGTCTGGTGCGTGGAGCGGAAGTCCGGCGGTTTCACCGTGCACGCGCTGCTCGGCCCGGAGCAGGAGGAGCCGGCCGAGGTGCACGCCCGTGCCGTGCTCCTGGCCACCGGGGGATACGAACACGTGCTGCCCTTCCCCGGCTGGACCCTCCCGGGCGTGGTCACCGCCGGGGGAGCCCAGGCCATGCTCAAGGGCGGCCTCGTGGTGCCGGGGCGCCGAGTCGTCGTGGCCGGGACCGGGCCGCTGCTGCTGCCCGTGGCGACCGGGCTCGCGGCAGCCGGCGTCGAGGTCGCCGCACTCGTCGAGTCCACCGGCCCAAGGCGCCTGGCCCGCCACGGCCTCGCCCTGGCCGCCAAGCTCCCCGAGGGCGCCGGATACGCCGCCCGGCTGCTGCGCCATCGCGTGCCGGTACTGGCCCGCCACACCGTCGTCCGCGCCCACGGTGACGACCGGCTGACCGGCGTCACGGTCGCCGCCCTCGACACCGACGGACGCGTCCGGCCCGGCACCGAGCGGCAGTTGCCCTGCGACACCCTGGCCGTCGGCCACGGCATGCTCCCGCACACCGACCTGGCGGAGGGCCTCGGCTGCGGCCTGGACGGGCTCGCCGTGGCCGTCGACGCCGAGCAGCGCACGGACGTGCCCGGCGTGTGGGCGGCCGGGGAGTCCACCGGTATCGGCGGCGCGGCCCTCGCCCTCGCCGAGGGGCACATCGCCGGGTGCTCCGCCGCCGCCCACCTGCGCGGCACCGCCCCCGACCCGGCCCCCGCCGCCCTCAAGGCCCGTACCCGACTGAGGAGTTCAGCGGCCGCCCTCGACGCCGCCTACACGCCGCCCGCGCACTGGCCTGAACAGCTCACCGACGACACCGTGGTCTGCCGCTGCGAGGAGGTCACCGCCGGTGCCGTGCGCGACGCCCTGGACCTCGGGGCGGGCGACGAGCGCACCGTGAAGCTGCTGACCCGGGCCGGAATGGGCTGGTGCCAGGGCCGGATGTGCGCCGTCGCCGTCGCGGGTCTCGCCGGCTGTCCACCCGCCCCGTCCAGAAGGCCGTTCGCCCGTCCCGTACCGCTCGGCGTCCTCGCAAGGCAACACACCCAGGAGGAACTGTCATGACCGACCACCGCCCCTGGCGCGGCGTCCTCGTCGCCACCGCGCTCCCGCTGAACGACGACCTCTCCGTGAACTACGACCAGTACGCCGAGCACTGCGCCTGGCTGGTCGAGAACGGCTGCGACGGTGTCGTGCCGAACGGCTCCCTCGGCGAGTACCAGGTGCTCACCCCCGAGGAGCGCGCCCGGGTAGTCGAGACGGCCGTCGCCGCGATCGGCGGGCAGCGCGTCATGCCCGGCGTCGCCGCCTACGGATCCGCCGAGTCCCGGCGCTGGGCCGAGCAGGCGGGCGAGGCGGGCTGCCGGGCGGTGATGCTGCTGCCGCCGAACGCCTACCGCGCCGACGAGCGCTCCGTCCTCGCCCACTACGCCGAGGTCGCGAAGGCGGGCCTGCCGGTCGTCGCGTACAACAACCCGATCGACACCAAGGTCGACCTCGTGCCGGAGCTGCTCGCCCGGCTGCACGGCGAGGGGTACATCCGGGCGGTGAAGGAGTTCTCCGGAGACGTCCGCCGGGCCTACCGCATCGCCGAACTCGCCCCCGAGCTCGACCTGCTGATCGGCGCGGACGACGTCCTGCTGGAGCTGGCCGTCGCGGGCGCCAAGGGCTGGGTGGCCGGCTACCCGAACGCGCTGCCGCAGGCGTCCGTCGAGCTGTACCACGCGGCCGTCGACGGCGACCTCGACACCGCGCGGGACCTGTACCGGCAGCTGCATCCGCTGCTGCGGTGGGACTCGCGCGTGGAGTTCGTCCAGGCCATCAAACTGTCCATGGACCTCGTCGGCCGCCACGGCGGACCCTGCCGCCCGCCGCGCATGCCCCTGCTGCCCGAGCAGGAGGCCGCCGTCCGGGCCGCCACCGAGAAGGCCGTCGCGGCCGGACTGTCGTAAGGGAAGGCGGGATCATGCGCAGCAGACTCGTCCTGCATGCCGTCGACTCGCACACCGAGGGCATGCCGACCCGCGTCATCACCGGCGGCATCGGCACCATCCCCGGCGCCACGATGAACGAGCGGCGGCTCTACTTCCGCGAACACCGCGACGACATCAAGCAGTTGCTGATGAACGAACCGCGGGGTCACTCCGCCATGAGCGGCGCCATCCTCCAGCCGCCGACCCGGCCCGACTGCGACTGGGGCGTCGTCTACATCGAGGTCTCCGGCTATCTGCCGATGTGCGGGCACGGCACGATCGGCGTGGCGACCGTGCTCGTCGAGACCGGCATGGTCGAGGTCGTCGAACCGGTCACCACCATCCGGCTCGACACCCCGGCGGGTCTCGTCGTCGCCGAGGTGGCCGTGGCGGACGGCGCCGCCAAGGGAGTCACCCTGCGGAACGTGCCCTCCTTCGCCGTCGGCCTCGACCGCAAGGCCACCCTCGCCGACGGCCGGACGGTGACGTACGACCTCGCCTTCGGAGGCAACTTCTACGCCATCCTGCCGCTGGACCACCTCGGCCTGCCCTTCGACCGGGCCCGCAAGGACGACATCCTCCGCGCCGGCCTGTCCCTCATGGCCGCCGTCAACGCCGAGGACCCGCCCGTGCACCCGGAGGACCCGTCCATCCACGGCCTCCACCACGTCTACCTGGCCGCCCCCGGCTCGACCGCCCGCCACTCCCGGCACGCCATGGCCATCCACCCCGGCTGGTTCGACCGCTCGCCCTGCGGCACGGGCACCAGCGCCCGCATGGCACAGCTGCACGCGCGCGGCGAACTCCCGCTGCACACCGAGTTCGTGAACGAGTCCTTCATCGGCACCCGGTTCACCGGCAGACTGCTCGGCACCACCGAGGTGGCAGGCCGCCCGGCCGTGCTGCCCAGCTTCTCCGGACGCGCCTGGATCACCGGCACCGCCCAGTACCTGCTGGACCCCGAGGACCCGTTCCCGGCGGGGTTCGTCCTGTGAGCCGCACCCCTGCGCTGCCCGTGCTGGGCAGCAGGAAGCCCAGTCACCGGGAGCGGGTCGCGGACGCGCTGCGGGCCGCCCTGATCGCCGGCGAGCTGTTCCCAGGCGAGGTCTACTCGGCCCCGGGCCTCGCCGCCCGCTTCGGCGTCTCGGCCACCCCCGTGCGCGAGGCCATGCTGGACCTGGCCAAGGAAGGCCTCGTCGACACCGTGCCCAACAAGGGCTTCCGGGTCACGGCCGTCTCCGAGAAGCAATTGGACGAGTACACCCACATCCGCGCGCTGATCGAGATCCCCACCACGGCGGGCCTCGCGGCCACGGCCGACCCGGTGGCGCTGGAGGCGCTCCGCCCGGTCGCCCAGGAGATAGTCACCTCCGCCGCGGCCGGCGACCTCATCGCCTACGTCGAGGCCGACCTGCGCTTCCACCTCGGCCTGCTGGCCCTCGCCGGCAACGACCACCTCGTCGACGTCGTCCGGGACCTCAGACGCCGCTCCCGGCTGTACGGACTGACCGCGCTCGTCGAGCAGGGCCGGCTGGAGGCATCGGCGGAGGAACACCTGGAGATCCTGGACGCGCTGCTCACCCGCGACGAGGAGGCGGTAAGGGCGGTCATGACCCGGCACCTCGGACACGTCCGGGGACTGTGGGCAAGCGCCCCTTAGGGGCGCGGGGCTGTAACACCATGCGGCTCCGCCGCGTGGGCGCGACCAGCCCCCACAGCCCGCAGCCTCCAGACGGCAGACCGGACCGAGCTCTCAGGACGCGACGACCCCCTTCTTCGCGGCCTGAATCTGCTCGTACACATGCGTGCGCAGCTCGGCGAAACGCGGATCCACCCTCGTGTGCAACTGATCCCGCTCGACCGGCAGATCGACCTTCAGCTGCTCCCGGACAACCGTGGGGGACGCGGACAGCACGATCACCCGCTCTCCGAGGTAGACGGCCTCGTCGATGTCGTGCGTGACGAAAAGGATCGTGATGCCGCGCTCCCGCCACAGCCCCCGGACCAGGTCCTCCAGATCGGCCCGGGTCTGCGCGTCCACCGCCGCGAACGGCTCGTCCATCAGCAGCACACGGGGCTCGTACGCCAGCGCCCGGGCGATGGCGACCCGCTGCTGCATACCGCCGGACAGCTGCCAGGGATACGCCCGCACGGCGTCCGCCAGCCCCACCGACCCCAGCGCGTCGCGGACCAGTTCCCCGCGCCGGGCCCTGCTCAAGCCCTTCTGCCGCAGCGGGAGTCCGACGTTCTCGCCGACCCGCATCCAGGGGAAGAGACTGCGCCCGTACTCCTGGAAGACGAACGCCATCCCGGGCGGCGGACCGCTCACCTTCCGCCCCTCCAGGAGCACTTCACCGCCGGTCGGTGCGAGCAGCCCTCCCACGCACTTCAGCAGCGTCGTCTTGCCACAGCCCGACGGCCCGACGAGACAGACGAGTTCTCCGGCGCCGACGGCGAAGGTGAGGTCGCGGACCGCCTCCACACGCCGCCCCGACCCCTCGTAGACCTTCTTCAGACCCCGTACGTCGAGCATGGTCCGCCCTTTCGAGAGGTTCACGGCGACCGCCGGGCCGAGGCGCGCAGACCGTGGTACCAGCCGAGCACCCGCCGCTCGACCCACTGGAAGACGACCGACAGCAGGAAACCGAGCAGACCGAGCACGAGGATGCCGGTCCACATGTCCGGGATCGCGAAGCCGCGCTGGAACTGGACGATGGTGAAGCCGAGCCCGTTGCTCGCGGCGAACATCTCGCTGATCACCATCAGGATGATGCCGATGGACAGGGCCTGGCGCAGACCCGCGAAGATCTGCGGGCTCGCCGACCGCAGCACCAGGTTCCTGAGCCGCGCCGCACCCGTGATGCCGTACGAGCGCGCCGTCTCGGCCATCACAGGGTCCACCGCCCGCACGCCCTCGACCGTGTTGAGCAGGACGGGCCATACGCAGCCGGCCGCGATCACCGTGACCTTCATCGTGTCGCCGATGCCCGCGAACAGCATGATGACCGGCACCAGCACCGGCGGCGGCACCGCCCGCAGGAACTCCAGGACCGGCTCGCACACCGCCCGCACCCGCCGGTACGACCCGATGGCCGTACCGAGCGCCACGCCCACGACCGCCGCCAGCGCGTAACCGCCCGCCAGCCGCAGCGCGCTGGGCAGTACGTCGCCCCGCAGGCGCTCCGCCGTCCACACGTCCGGGAAGGCCTCCACGATGGTCCGCAGGGGCGGCCAGTACACGTCCGTACTGCCGGCGGACGCCACCCACCAGACCGTCACCAGCAGGGCCGGGAGGGCGACGGCGAACACCAGCCGCAGCAGCGCACGCCTCACACCGCCACTCCCCGCGCACCGACTGGTGCCAGGCCAGCGCCCGCCGCTCCACCGTGCGAGCGCCGACGTTGATCAGCAGACCCAGCAGCCCGGTCACCACGATCAGCGCGTACATCTCGGGCACGGCCTGCGAGGCCTGTGCCACCCCGATGCGCTTGCCCAGCCCCGGTGCACCGATGACGAGTTCGGAGGTGATGGCGAGGATCAACGCGACCGCCGCCGCCAGCCGGACGCCCGTCATGACGTACGGCAGCGCGGTCGGCCACAGCACATGCCGGATCCGCGCCCAGGTGCCGAGGCCGTACGACCGTGCCGTCTCGTCGGCGACGGGGTCGACGTCCTGGACGCCGTACAGAACCTGGATCAGGACCTGCCAGAACGACGCGTAGACGACGAGGAGGAGCACCGAGCGCAGTTCGGTGCCGTACAGCAGCACCGCCAGCGGGATCAGCGCGACCGACGGGATCGGGCGCAGGAACTCGATCGTCGAGGCCGTCGCCGCACGCAGATACGGCACGACGGAGATCAGCACGCCCACCACGATCCCCGCGCAGGACGCGATCGCCAGGCCCAGCGCCCAGCCGGTGAGCGTGTCGCCGAGCGCCGTCCAGAAGGCCGAGTCGGACGTTTCGTCCGCGAGCGCTCCAGCGATACGGCTGGTGGGCGGGAAGTAGGTCTCCTCGACCAGGCCGAGCCGTGGTACCGCCTCACCGAGGGCGAGAAAGGCGGCGAGCCCGGCCGCACCGAGTGCGGCGTTCACGCCCCTCATGCGTCTGCGCCCCTCATGCGTCCGCGCCCTCATGAGTCTGTGGCCCTCACGGCAGCAGCTTGTCCAGATCCGGCGTCGACTTGAACAGGCCGTCGTCCTCGCCGAGCTTCATCAGTGCCTCGATGGAGGCGCGGTTCGGCTCCGCCGGCCACTTCGGCAGGGTCACCTTGTCCAGCACCGCCGCCGGGATCTTCGTGTACGTGGTGACGATCTGCCGGGCCTCGTCCGGGTGGGCGTCGGCGTAGGCGAGGGACTCGGCGGTGGCCTTCCGGAACTTCTCGACCACCTCCGGGTTCTGCTGGGCGTACCGGGTCGAGGTGAAGTACAGCGCGACGGTGAGGTCGGGTGCCACGTCCACCAGGTTGGAGGCGATCTCGCGCCCGCCCTGGCTCTTGACGGTGGCGAGGGCGGGCTCGACGACCTGGGCGGCGTCGATCTGCCCGCTGTCGAGGGCGGCCGGCATCTGGTCGAAGGCCAGCTCGACGAACTCGACCTTGTCCGGGTCGCCGCCCGCCTTGCGCACCGACGCGCGCACGGACGTCTCGTTGATGTTCTTCAGAGTGTTGATGGCGACCCGCTTGCCCTCCAGGTCCTTCGGCGATCTGATCGGACTGTCCTTGCCCACCGTGATCGCGCTGAAGTCCTTGCCCTCGACACCGGTCGAGGCGATGGCGTTCGCGACGGCCTTGACCGGCACGTTGTTGGACTGGGCGATCATCAGCGACGTCACGTTGGAGAACCCGAACTGGAACTGACCGCTGGCCACCCCCGGCACGATCGCCGCGCCGCCCTGCGCGGTGGTGAACCGCAGCTTCAGTCCCTGCTTCTCGAAGAAGCCCTTCTCCTGGCCCAGATAGAGCGGAGCCACATCGACGATGGGAATGAGCCCGACCTCGACGGTGGTCACCCCGCCGGACGAGGCGCCCGCGTCGGAAGCGCCACCGCCGTCGGACGAGCCACAGGCCGCCGCGGTGAGCAGGACGGACACGGCCGCGAGACGGGTGAAGAGACGACGACGCAAGACTCCTCCTGTGGGACCGGCTGTGGTTCTCCGACAGGTTGTGCGCAGACAGCACGCTTGTGCTCAGCGAGAACGTATGGCCGTGTCCGCTCCATGGTCAATGCCCTTGCCTGCACTGCTCGTTGACATCACGAGATCCGCACTCCTAGCGTGCGCACAGCGCACGGTCGTACATCACGCCGGAGGCCCAGGATGTCCGCTGAAGCCCGCGCACCGCACTTCGTCCGGTCCTTCGAGCGCGGCCTCGCCGTGATCCGCGCCTTCGACGCCGAGCATCCGGCGCTGACCCTGAGCGAGGTCGCGCGGGCCTGCGAACTGACGCGCGCGGCGGCGCGCCGCTTCCTGCTCACCCTCGCCGACCTCGGCTACGTGCACACCGACGGCCGCCGCTTCCGCCTCACCCCCCGGGTGCTGGAACTCGGCTACTCCTACCTCGCCGGCTACACGCTGCCCCAGATCGCCGAGCCCCATCTGGAGCAACTCGTCGCGCGGGTGAGGGAGTCGTCCTCGCTCTGTGTCCTCGACGGCGACGACATCGTGTACGTCGCCCGGGTCCCGACCCGCCGCATCATGACCGCGTCCATCACGGTCGGTACCCGCTTCCCGGCGTACGTGACGTCGGTGGGCCGGGTGATCCTCGCCCACCTTCCCGACGAGGACGTCGAAGTCAGGCTCACCGGAGCGGAGTTGAAGCCCCTCACCCCACGCACGATCGCCACGCCGAAGGCCCTGCGGGCGGAGCTGCTCCGCGTCCGCCGGCAGGGCTACGCCGTCGTCGACCAGGAACTGGAGGAGGGACTGAGATCGGTCGCCGCCCCGGTGCGGGACCGGGACGGCGAGGTGGTCGCGGCCGTCAACATCGCCGTGCACGCCGGGCGCAACTCCGTCGACTCCGTACGCCGCGACCTGTTGCCGCACCTGCTGGCGACGGTCGCCGGAATCGAGGCCGACCTGCGGATCACAGGTCCAGCACCAGCCGCCGCCCCCGGCACCGGGACACGCAGATCATCATCGTCTCCCCGCTCTCCCGCTCCTGAGGAGTGAGCACGGAGTCCCGGTGTTCCGGGGTGCCGTCGAGGACGTCGGTCTCACAGGTGCCGCAGGTGCCCTCTGTACAGGAGAAGAGCACCTCGACCCCGGCGTCGCGCACGGCGTCCAGTACGGACACGTCCGGCGCCACGGTGAGTTTCCTGCCGCTGCGCGCCAGCTCCACCTCGAACCCGGTGTCGCCACCGGTCTCCTGCTCCTTCGCACGGAACCGCTCGACGCGCAGCACCGCGGACGGGCAGCGCTCCTCGACCGCGTCCAGCAGCGGCCGGGGCCGCAGCAGTAGACCAGCGTGCCCTCGGGTACGTCGTCCAGCACCGAGGGCAGGTCCAGCAGCCCCGTCTCGTCCTCCGGCGCGATCGTCACCCGGTCGCCGTACCGGGCCAGTTCCTCGCCGAACGCCATCGACCGGCGGGTGCGCCCGCCGTACAGCAGCGTCCACTCGGCGCCCGCCGCCTCGGCCGCCGCCAGCATCGGCAGGATCGGGGTGATGCCGATGCCGCCCGCGACGAAGCGGTAGCGGGGGGCGGGCTCCAGGGCGAAGTTGTTCCGGGGACCGCGCACCCGGACCTTGTCGCCCTGTCCGACCTGCTCGTGCACATGGGCCGAGCCGCCCCGGCCGTCCGGCTCGCGCAGCACCGCGATCCGCCAGGCCGACCGGTCCGCCGGATCGCCGCACAGCGAGTACTGCCGCTCCAGCCCGGGGCCGAGCACGACGTCGATGTGGGCGCCCGGCTCCCACACCGGGAGCGGCTCGCCGAGCGGGTGGCGCAGGGTGAGGGCGAGCACGCCGTCGGCGGCGAATTCACGCCGCTCGACGACGAGTTCGGCTTCGTACACGGTCATGAGCTGTTTCCTCGTGGCTCGTCGACGTCATGCCCCTGGGGGTGGGCGAGCATCCACTCCCACATCTCCACCGGGTCCTGCGCGGTGTGCTCGCGGCCGCAGTGGCAGGTGCCGTGCAGGACGTCGGTGCCGGGCAGCCAGTCGATGCGGTAGACCTCGCCGGTCGGGCTCGTCACTGGACCTTCTCCACGGGCTTCTCGCCCTCCTCGACCAGGCGGGCGAGGATACGGCGGGCGGCCAGACCACCGGTGTCGATGTTGATGCTCAGCTCCTGGTAGCCGGTGCGCTCGGTGCCGAGCGTCTTCTGGAGCAGGTTGAGGGCGGTGACGTCCTGCATCACGACCGTGTGGTTGTTGCCGCGCAGGAACTCGGTGACCTCGGCGTCGTCGGTCGCCCAGTCGCGGGAGACGGCCCAGAAGTCGTACACCTTGCCGTCTCCGGACGGGGTGATCGCGTAGGTGATCTCGGTGTGGAAGCCGTTCGGGTCGCTGCCGTCCGGCTCGGGCAGCACACCGACCGGCGCGATGCGGCTGTGCAGCAGATACAGGCAGGGCGCGTGGTACTCGATGTCCTGCCAGCGGGTGATCCGGCCTTCAATGCCGGTGGACTTGGCGTAGAACGGCGGGCACGCGGCATCGTCCATGTGCCGGCTCACCCGGACGATCCCGGCGCCCTCGTCGACCTCCGTCGTGATCGGCGTCTCGGCGACCTCGGGGGTGCCGATGTAGCCGCCGTGCAGATACGTCTCGTGGGACAGGTCGAGCAGGTTGTCGACCAGGAGGCCGTAGTCGCAGTCGATGGGCTCCATGCCGCGGACGGTGACCCAGCCGGGGGAGTCGAGGTGCCGGGCCCGCGGGATGCTCTGCGGATCGGCCAGGGCCGGGTCACCGATCCACACCCAGATCAACGAGTCCTGCTCGACGACCGGGTAGGAGGCGACCCGGGCCGTGCGCGGCACCCGTTTCTGCCCCGGCACGTACACGCACGTACCGGTCGTGTCGTACGTGAACCCGTGGTACCCGCACACGATCCGGTCGCCGTCGAGGCGCGTCGGGGCCTCGGACAGCGGGTACCGGCGGTGCACACACCGGTCGTGCAGCACGACCGGCGTGCCCTCCTCCTCGGTCCGGTAGAGCACGAGCGTCTCACCGAGAATCGTCCGTCCGAGCAACTCCCGCCCGACCTCGTGACTGTAGGCGGCGACGTACCACTGGTTCCTGGCGAAGGCGGTCATGTGAGGCATGGGCACTGGCTCCCGTCTCTGGTTGTGCCGTCATCGTCGGGGCGGCCCTCCGGGCACCGCAACGGCCCTTCCGTCAGGCGGAAGCCGCCTTCGGCAGAAGCGGTTTCCGAATCAAAAAGTGAAATCGAAACAGAATTCTGCACTTTGTCCTCGCGGAGAATTGCCTTAGGGTGGATGCATGGGAAAGACAAGAACGCAGTTCTACGTAGTGAAACGCGGTGACAATCTCACCAAGATCGCGCGGATGCACCACGTGAGTCTGGATGAGATTCTGGAGTGGAACCCGCAGATCGAGGATCCGGACGTCATCCACCCCGGCGATCGGATTCGCGTGGCCCCGCCCCGGGCAGCGGCCGGAGAGGGCGGTGAGTTCGAGAGCGAATGACCAGAACTGAAAGCCGGCCGGCCCGTACGCGCAGCCGAATGACAGGCCTGCGTAACGGGCCGCGCGGGTTGCCTATCTCGAAGCGCAACTCGAATACGAAAGCGTCAGTCCCCGCCCGGAAGAGAGTATGACGCTCATCGAAGGAAGCGGGGGCATCACGAAAGGGTCCGCACCGCTACCGACGTCGGCTTTCCGGCCACGCGTATTCAGCCCGCGCGTGAGCGTTTCAGTAGGTGAATGGCGTTGCACCCGTTACACGGAGGGGAGAATCGCTGGTCCGGGTGATCGCAGGGTTGAGCAGGCGAGTTCGGCCTCCAGCCAGGCCAGGGCCTGGTACCGGTCGTTGAAGCGAGTGGATTCTGCGCGCGTGCCGGGAAGCTCGGCGGCGTATAGCCGCAGCAGGTCGTGGAACTGGAACCGGTCACGCCTGTTCGCCCTGCTCGGTCTGCACCCCGGCCCGGATTTCACCGCGGCGTAGGAGTGGTCGAAGGCGGTACGGACGGCGGCCTGGCGATCCCCGGTGACGGGGACAGCTTGGCGGCGGCGATGCGCAGCGGCAGGGGTAGACGGGCGCACGGTCAGCCAGGCGCTCGCCCGCTTCCGGCTCGACCCCCACCCGCTGCGCCCCGAGTGTGTTGGCCGGCAGGGCGCGGGCCTCGGCCGGGGCGACGTTCCACAGGACACCGGCCAGCGGCCGGCGGGCCAGTACGGAGGTCAGGAACAACACGGCTCCGGCGAAGCTGGCCCAGATGCCGATGAGGAAGAAGTCTCCGTGACTCGGGGTGAGCCGTCCCGCCGGCCCACCCCGGCCTCGGCGGCGGGTGAGCGGCCGGCCGGGCGCACCCGTGCAGGTGGCGCGTATCCTCCTGGCATCGAGTGCGAGGAGTCGAGCGCCACGACGGGGGCCGGACTGCAGAGCGCGACGCGTCGTCCGGCGGGCGTGCCCGGCGAGCTGCTCGTAGGTTGGAGTTGCAGCGGTCGCGCCTGTAAAGATCGGCAGGTCACGCGTGACGTCAGCGGAGATCGATTTCGAGGAGCTGTTCGACGCCGCACCGAATCCGTACCTGGTGCTGGACGCCGACCTGGTGGTCTGCCATGCGAACCGGGCCTACCTCCAGGCCACCGGCAGGAGCCGCGAAGAGCTGGCCGGGCGGCACATCCTGGAGGCGTTTCCGGACACTCCCGGCGCGCCGGAGGCGGCGCGTGACTTCGGCGCCTCGCTCCAGCGCGTGCTGGACTCCCACGCGCCCGACGCGGTGGCACCGCGGCGATTCGACATTCCCGTCGACGGCAAGCCGGGCGAGGTGGAGGAGCGCTGGTGGTGCGGGATGTCCAGCCCCGTCCTGGGGACGGACGGCGCCGTGAAATGGATCATCGCGCGGGCCGACGACGTCACCGAGTTGATGCATTCCCCGGTCATCCGGGAGATCACCCCGCCGCTGAGCAACCAGGCGACAGGGATCGCAGCCCAGGTGTACGCCCGGTCGCACGATCTGGAACAGCTGAACGAGCGGCTGCGCCAGGCGCATGCCCGTGAACGCGAGATCGCCGTCACCCTCCAGGAGGTCATGCTCCGCTCGCCCGACCTGGACAGGCACCGGGAGATCGCCGTGCGCTACCTGCCGGCCTACGGAACGCTCAACGTGTGCGGCGACTGGTACGACGTGGTCGATCTGCCGCCCGACCGGTACGCGGTCGCCATCGGGGACGTCGTCGGCCACGGCCTGGAGGCCGCCGCGGTCATGGGCATGCTGCGCAGCGCCCTGAGCGCCGCCATCCGGGCTGTGCCCAGCCCCGCACAGGCCCTGGAGGTGCTGGGCCTGTACGCCAGGGCGGTCGACGGCGCGCTGGCCACCACCGTGGCCAAGGTGCTCATCGACCCGCGCAGCCGGCTGATCATCTACAGCAACGCCGGCCACCCACCGCCGATACTGCTCAGCCCGGACGGCAGCTGCCAACTGCTGGACCAGGCCACCGACCCGCCGCTGGGCGCCCGGCCGGAACACGTCCCCGCCCCCAGGCCGGCCTGTCCTACGTCCGCGGGGACACCCTCGTGCTCTACACCGACGGCCTCATCGAACGCCGCGACGAGGACATCGACGTCGGCCTGGCCCGGCTGATCGACGCTCTGGCCCAGTACGGCACGCTCCCGGGGGAGGAGATCGCCGACAGGCTGCTGGCCCGGATGGGTGTCCCCGGCGGTGGTCAGGACGACGACATCGCCCTGGTCGTCGTCCGCCTGTGAGGCGGTTTCAACGGAAGCCGTTTCCGAATCAAAAAGTGAAATTGAAACGGAATTCTCAACTTTTCCATGTCGGGTGATTCGCTTAGTGTGGACACATGGAGAAGACAGTAGAGTTCTACGTAGTGAAACGTGGCGACACGCTCAGTAAGATCGCGGTTATGCACCGCGTGACGCTGGACCAGATTCTGGAGTGGAACCCTCAGATCACGAATCCGGATCTCATTTACCCCGGACAGCGGATCCGCGTGGCTCCCCCGGAAATGGAGGGTGAGTTCGAACCCTTCCCAGGGGCCGACTTCTTCCAGCCCTCCGTGAGCAGCCCGGTCATCGAGGCCATGGGCTACCGCCTCATCGACGAGGGTTGCGGGGTGTACGCCCACGGGCCCGACTCGCGGTGGAGCGAAGCGGACCAGAAGTCGTACGCGAATTGGCAGTGGAAACTCGGATTCAGGGGCCAGGACGCTGACGGCATACCGGGCCGGAAGTCGTGGAATAGGCTGCGCGTACCGGCCGTCTACGAGTGACCGGAACCGCTCCGGGACGGCCACCGCGGACCGCTTGGCGCGCACGGGCGAAAACCCGGATCGCCTATCTCGAAGCCCAGCTGGAACGCGAACGTGTCAAGCCGTGCTCCGAAGAACGCGAGACGCTCGTCGAGGGAATGCGGGGCCATCTGAAAAAGGCCGGCGCGGCTGCCGACGAGGGTTTCGGATGGCGGCGTGCCTGGTCCGGATCGGCCGCGCGTGAGGGCGTCTGGTCGAACATACGCAGCGCGGAGGTGATGCTCCTGCAGCTGGTCTCCGACGAGGAAGCCTCCGGACGTGCCAGCGAGGTCATGGCGCTGGTCAAGGATCACCTTGACAAGGACGACCCACGACGGGTCCGCCTCGCCCGGCGGCTCCGTTCCATCATCTCCGGCGAGATCTCACCGAGCGACCGTGACCTCATGGTCCGGGCGCTCGACGCCGCGTACAACGCCCTGGACGACGAGCTGGCCCGGGTGCGCAGCCTGCGCAACATCCTGTGGACCGCGACGTTCGTCGTCCTGCTCGGTGTGGCGGGCCTCGCCGTCTACGGCTGGTTCTTCCCCCAGTCGCTGAGCCTGTGCTTCACGCCCAAGGTCGATCCCGGGGACGCGGGCGGAGTCGACGTCGTGTGTCCCACGGCGGAGCATCCCGGCAAGAAGGTGGGCACCCCCGCCAGCAGTCTGGCCCAGTCGAAGGACATCCTCACCGTCGAGATCGCCGGGCTCGCCGGCGCGGCACTCACCGTCATCGCCTCACTGCGCCACAT
This sequence comes from Streptomyces afghaniensis 772, assembly GCA_000415505.1. Taxonomy (GTDB): domain Bacteria; phylum Actinomycetota; class Actinomycetes; order Streptomycetales; family Streptomycetaceae; genus Streptomyces; species Streptomyces afghaniensis. Next base: position 3,991 of record KE354217.1, on the reverse strand, counting down.
CCGGGGCACCGACGCTCCCTACATGCTGCCCCTGGCATCGGCGGTGCTGAAGTTCCCCACCGGCGCCCTGTCCGCCTTCCTCGGACTGCTGCTGATCCGGGGCGCCTTCGTCCCCGGGCTCAGCGACCTCGACAGCAGGGCGCAGGTCCTCGGCTGGGCCGCGGCCTTCGGCGCCGCACAGCACCTCGTGACCCGACTGGTCGACGACCGCGCCCAGATGACGCTGTCGGAGGTGGGCAGGACGACCGACGCCGTGGTCGACCCCGAGAGAGCCGCCGTCCGGGAGCACAACGTGCTGGGAGAGGCCGGCGCGCCCGGACCGCCGACCGCCTTCCAGGACGGCGCGGGACCGCACGAAGGGCCACAGGAGGGAACCCGCGACGGAGAGCGCGCGGACGAAGGAGCGGACGGGTCTCGCCCGGGAGCCGGGCCCTGACCGTCCGCCGCCCGGGCGCGCCCGTTCACCGCCGGAGCGGTGCGTGCGCCGTCTCCGGCAGCCGCAGGTACACCAGCGACGACAGCAGGCAGAGCACCGCGACGTACCAGGGGAACAGCCCGGCGTGGCCCATCTCCTTGAACAGCGTGCCCACGTACGGAGCCGTACCGCCGAAGAGGGCGACCGTCAGCGAATAGGGAAAGCCGATACCGGCCGCGCGGACCCGGGGCGGGAAGATCTCCGCGTTCACGGCCGCGCTGATCGAAGTGAACCCGGTCAGCAGCACCATGCCGGCGCACTGTACGAGCAGCAGTACCGCGAACGAGTCCCGCAGGGCGTGCAACAGGGGCACGGTGAGCAGGGCGAAGCCCAGGCCGAAGAAGAGGAGCAGCGGGCGGCGCCCGAAGCGGTCCGACAGGAGGCCGCCGAGCGGTTGCAGCAGGGCGAAGAAGGCCAGTGAGATCGTGCCCGCGAGCAGCGCGTCCGACTTCTCAAGACCCGCGTTGAGCTCGGCGTACGTCGGCAGGTACGAGGTCCACGTGTAGTAGGCGATGGTGCCGCCCGCGGTGATGCCGCCGATGAGGAGCGACTCGCGCGGGTGCCGCCGCAGCGCCTCGAACAACCCCGGCCGCGGGGCCTTCTGCTGCTCGGCGCTGCGGGTCTCCTGCGCGCCCTGCCGGATCCAGAAGCCGACCAGGCTCAGCACGGCCCCGAGCACGAACGGCACCCGCCAGCCCCAGCCGTTCATCTGCCCGTCGCTCAGCGTGTCCACGAGCAGCGTCGCGATGCCGGAGGCGACGAGCTGACCCACGGTCGTCGACACGTACTGGAAGCTGGAGAACAGCCCGCGCCGGCCGGGGCCGGCCGACTCCACCAGGAAGGTCGTCGAGGCGGCGAACTCGCCGCCCACGGACAGGCCTTGCAACAGCCGCGCGAGGACCAGGACCACCGGCGCAAGCACGCCCACCGCCGCGTACGTCGGGGTCAGCCCGACCAGCAGGCTGCTGCCGCCCATCAGCAGGATGGTGACCGTCAGCGCCGCCCGCCGCCCGTGCCGGTCCGCGACCGCGCCCATCAGCAGCCCGCCGACCGGCCGCATGAAGAAGCCCACCGCGAAGACCGCGAACGTGGACAGCAGCGGCACCAGCGAGTTGTCCGCGCTCTTGGGGAAGACCTGGGCGGCGATGTAGGTGGCCAGAAACGTGTAGGCGTACCAGTCGTACCACTCCACCGCGTTGCCCACGGAGGCGGCGAGGAGCTGGCGAACGGGCCGTTTCGTCGGCGGGGAAACCGTCTGCGTCTCTGTCACGTCCATGACCCTCCCCTGCCGATGCCCCGGCACACCTCACGTACCGGCGACTTTCACACGAGTGTCACCAGCCCCTTCCTTGGCGTTTGGTGTCCCTGAAACACTCCTTCCGCGCAGATTCCGTCATGTTCCGGCCATCCGTACCTCAGGATGAGAGGTCTGTCCTTCATGTCCGAAGTCAACCGGCGCCGCTTTCTTCAACTCGCGGGTGCCACCACGGCCTTCAGTGCGCTGTCCGCCAGCATCCAGCGCGCCGCCGCGCTCCCGGCCAACCACCGCACCGGGTCGATCGAGGACGTCGAGCACATCGTCGTCCTGATGCAGGAGAACCGTTCCTTCGACCACTACTTCGGCTCCCTGAGAGGCGTGCGCGGCTTCGGCGACCCGCGTCCGGTCGCCCTCGACAACGGCAAACCGGTCTGGCACCAGGAGAAGGACGGCAAGGAGATCCTGCCGTTCCACCCGGACGCCGACGACCTCGGCATGCAGTTCCTGGAAGGGCTGCCGCACTCCTGGCCCGACGGCCACCAGGCCTACAACGGCGGCAAGTACGACCGGTGGGTGCCCGCCAAGGGCACCACGACCATGGCGTACCTGACCCGCGAGGACATCCCCTTCCACTACGCCCTCGCCGACGCCTTCACGGTCTGCGACGCCTACCACTGCTCGTTCATCGGCTCCACCGACCCGAACCGCTACTACATGTGGTCCGGCTACACGGGCAACGACGGCACCGGCGGCGGACCGGTCCTCGGCAACGACGAACTCGGCTACGGCTGGACGACCTACCCCGAGCGCCTGGAGCAGGCCGGCATCTCCTGGAAGATCTACCAGGACATCGGCGACGGCCTCGACGCGAAGGGCTCCTGGGGCTGGATCGAGGACGCCTACCGGGGCAACTACGGCGACAACTCGCTGCTCTACTTCAACAAGTACCGGGACGCCAAGCCGGGTGACCCGTGGTACGACAAGGCCCGCACGGGCACGAACGCCAAGGCGGGCGACGGCTACTTCGACCTGCTGAAGGCCGACGTCAAGGCCGGCAAGCTGCCGCAGATCTCCTGGATCGCCGCCCCCGAGGCCTTCTCCGAGCACTCCAACTGGCCGTCGAACTACGGCGCCTGGTACATCGCCCAGGTCCTGGACGCCCTCACCGCCAACCCGGAGGTCTGGTCGAAGACGGCCCTGTTCATCACCTACGACGAGAACGACGGCTTCTTCGACCACGTCGTACCGCCCCTGCCGCCGAAGGACGCCTCCCGCGGCAAGTCCACCGTCGACGTCTCTCTCGACCTCTTCCCGGGCGACGGCAAGAACACGGCCGGCCCCTACGGTCTCGGCCCGCGGGTGCCGATGCTGGTCGTCTCGCCGTGGAGCAAGGGCGGATACGTCTGCTCGGAGACGTTCGACCACACCTCCATCCTGCGGTTCATGGAGCGCCGCTTCGGCGTGCGCGAGACCAACATCTCGCCCTGGCGCCGGGCCATCTGCGGTGACCTGACGTCCGCGTTCGACTTCTCCCGCAAGGACGCGCGCCCCGTCCCGCTGCCCGGCACCGACGCGTACGAGCCGCAGGATCGCGAACGCCACCCCGACTACAAGCCCGCCCCGCCCGCGGACCCGCGTATGCCCCGCCAGGAACGCGGTCTGCGCCGCACCCGGCCGCTGAAGTACGCCCCGCACGTGGACGCCTCCGTCGACGCGGTGGCCGGGAAGCTCACCCTCGCCTTCGCCTCCGGGCCGAAGGCCGGCGCCGCCTTCCACGTCACCTCCGGCAACCGCTCGGATGGCCCCTGGATGTACACCACCGAGGCCGGCAAGACGCTCTCCGACACCTGGAACTCCGCTTACTCCGCGGGCTCGTACGACCTGACCGTGCACGGCCCGAACGGCTTCGTGCGGGTCTTCAAGGGGTCGAACACCACAGCCGGTTGCGAGGTCACCGCGCGCCACACCGGTGACGACATCGAGCTGACCTTCACCAACAAGGGCTCCGGCACGGCACGGCTGAAGGTCTCCGACGGGTACGGCGGCCGGCCCTCGACCGTCACCGTCCGCCCGGGCGCGAGGGTGTGCCGGACCGTGGAACTCGCCGCCGGCCGCCGCTGGTACGACCTGACCGTCACCGCCGAGGGCGACAAGGCGTTCCTGCGGCGGTTCGCGGGACACGTGGAGAACGGGCAGCCGGGCGTGAGCGACCCGGCGATCATCACCGCGTAGCCGTGGTGAGGTGCCCCGGATCGTGC
>KE354216.1 GCA_000415505.1 Streptomyces afghaniensis 772 | reverse complement strand
GTTCATGCTCGCCGAGTACGTCAACATGGTGACCGTCTCGGCCGTCGCCACGACGCTGTTCCTCGGCGGCTGGCGGGCCCCCTGGCCGATCAGCACCTTCTGGGAGGGCGCGAACCACGGCTGGTGGCCGATGCTCTGGTTCACGGTCAAGGTCCAGTTGCTGCTGTTCATGTTCATCTGGATCCGCGGCACGCTCCCAGCGTCCGCTACGACCAGCTGATGAAGCTCGGCTGGAACGGTCCTCACTCCCGGTCTCGCTGGTGTGGCTGATGCTCGTCGCGACCGTGCGTGCCTTCAGGAACGAGGGCTACGACTTCGCCGACATCGCCCTCTACGTCGGCGGCGGCGTGCTGGCTCTGCTGGTGCTCTCCTTCGTCGTCGACATGTTCCGCGAGAAGGCGAAGGAGGCCGAGCAGCCGGCCGAGACCCCGGCCGCCTTCGACCCGATGGCGGGCGGATTCCCCGTACCGCCACTGCCGGGACAGGAGCTGCCACCGGTCCCGCGACGCCGCTCGCGCCGCGAGCGGGAGCTGATTGTCAGTGGTGGGCCCGATACTCAGAGTGACGAATCTCTGGGCGGAACTACGGATGGAAAGGAGGCGTCCGATGGCTGAGGAACCGAAGGACACCAAGCCCGGTTTCCAGAACCCGGTGGCCGGCTTCGGCGTGACCTTCAAGGCCATGTTCAAGAAGCGGCTGACCGAGCAGTATCCGGAGCAGCAGAAGACCACGGCTCCGCGCTTCCACGGACGGCACCAGCTCAACCGCCATCCCGACGGCCTGGAGAAGTGCGTCGGCTGCGAACTGTGCGCGTGGGCCTGCCCCGCCGACGCGATCTACGTGGAGGGCGCGGACAACACCGAAGAGGAGCGCTACTCGCCGGGCGAGCGGTACGGCCGCGTCTACCAGATCAACTACGCCCGCTGCATCCTGTGCGGCCTGTGCATCGAGGCGTGCCCCACACGCGCGCTGACGATGACGAACGAGTTCGAGCTCGCCGACTCCAGCCGGGCCAACCTCATCTACACCAAGGAGCAGCTGCTCGCCGGTCTGGACGAGGGCATGGTCGACACGCCCCACGCCATCTACCCGGGCACGGACGAACAGGACTACTACCGGGGCCTGGTGACGGAAGCCGCACCCGGCACCGAGCGGCAGGTCGCCCACTCCAAGGGCGAGGTCGTCCAGGAGGGCGACTCGACCTTCGGCGGGACGGAACCGGCGTCGGAGGAGGTGATCGGCCGATGACCACCCAGCTCGCCGCCTACTCCACCTCCACCGGAGAGGCCGTCCAGTTCTGGATCCTCGGCACCGTCGCGGTGATCGGCGCCCTGTGCACCATCCTCATGAAGAGAGCCGTGCACAGCGCGCTCTGCCTCGCCGGGACCATGATCATCCTGGCGGTGTTCTACCTCGCCAACGGCGCCTACTTCCTGGGCGTCGTCCAGATCGTCGTCTACACCGGCGCGATCATGATGCTGTTCCTGTTCGTGGTGATGCTCGTCGGCGTCACCGCGGCGGACTCCCTGAAGGAGACCATCAAGGGCCAGCGCTGGCTGGCCGCGCTGTGCGGCCTCGGCTTCGGCGTCCTGCTGATCGCCGGCATCGGCAACGCCTCCCTCAGCGAGTTCAACGGCATCGGCCAGGCGAACGCCGGCGGCAACGTGGAGGGCATCGCCACCCTCCTCTTCACCCGGTACGTGTTCGCGTTCGAGATCACCGGCGCCCTGCTCATCACGGCCGCCGTCGGCGCGATGGTGCTCACGCACCGCGAGCGCACCGAGCGCGCCAAGACGCAGCGCGAACTCTCCGAGGAGCGGGTGCGCGAAGGCAGGCAGCTGCCGCCCCTGCCGGCCCCTGGTGTGTACGCCCGGCACAACGCGGTCGACATCGCGGGCCTGCTGCCCGACGGCACACCGTCCGACCTCACCGTCAGCAAGACGCTGCGGGAGCGGGGCCAGATCCGGGACGTGTCGCAGGAGGCGCTCAACGACCTGCGGGCCCTGGAGCAGCGTGCCGAGGAGCGCCTGGAGCGGAAGGCCATCGAGCCGACCACGTTCAAGCGGCCCGAGGAGGCGTCGAAGTGAACCCGGTCAACTATCTGTATCTCGCGGCCCTGTTGTTCACGATCGGTGCCACCGGCGTGCTGATCAGGCGCAACGCGATCGTCGTCTTCATGTGCATCGAGCTCATGCTCAACGCCTGCAACCTCGCGTTCGTCGCCTTCTCCCGGATGCACGGCAACCTCGACGGCCAGATCATCGCCTTCTTCACGATGGTCGTCGCCGCCGCGGAGGTCGTGGTCGGGCTCGCGATCATCGTGTCCCTGTTCCGCGCCCGCCACTCGGCCTCGGTCGACGACGCCAGCCTGATGAAGCTGTAAGGGGTCGGAAGAATCGTGGAGAACCTCATTGCGCTGCTGGTGGCGGCGCCTCTGCTCGGAGCGGCGGTCCTGCTGTGCGGCGGACGCCGGCTGGACGCCGTGGGCCACTGGATCGGCACGCTGCTCGCGGCCGCCTCCTTCGTGCTCGGCCTGGTGCTGTTCAGCGACATGCTGGCCCAGGACCCCGAACACCGCGTCATGAGCCAGCACCTGTTCAGCTGGATCCCTGTCGAGGGCTTCCAGGCGGACGTCGCCTTCCAGCTCGACCAGCTGTCCATGACGTTCGTCCTGCTCATCACGGGCGTCGGATCGCTGATCCACCTCTACTCCGTCGGGTACATGGAGCACGACGAGCGGCGCCGCCGCTTCTTCGGCTACCTGAACCTCTTCCTCGCGGCGATGCTGCTGCTCGTCCTCGCCGACAACTACCTGCTGCTGTACGTCGGCTGGGAGGGTGTCGGTCTCGCCTCCTACCTGCTGATCGGCTTCTGGCAGCACAAGCCCAGCGCCGCCACGGCCGCGAAGAAGGCCTTCCTGGTCAACCGCGTCGGCGACATGGGCCTGTCCATCGCGATCATGCTGATGTTCCTGTGGTTCGGCACTTTCGCCTTCGGGCCGGTGCTCGGCGACCACGCGGAGGCCGGGCTCGCCGGTGCCGCCGGTGAGGACAAGCTGACCGCGATCGCGCTGATGCTGCTGCTCGCCGCCTGCGGCAAGTCCGCCCAGGTGCCGCTGCAGTCCTGGCTCGGGGACGCGATGGAGGGCCCGACCCCGGTCTCGGCCCTCATCCACGCCGCGACCATGGTGACGGCGGGCGTGTACCTGATCGTCCGCTCCGCAGCCGTCTTCAACGGCGCCCCGGACGCGCAGCTGGTCGTCACCATCGTCGGTGCGGTCACGCTCCTCTTCGGTGCGATCGTCGGTTGCGCGAAGGACGACATCAAGAAGGCCCTGGCCGGCTCGACCATGTCGCAGATCGGCTACATGATCCTCGCCGCGGGCCTCGGCCCCATCGGCTACGTCTTCGCGATCATGCACCTGGTGACGCACGGCTTCTTCAAGGCCGGGCTGTTCCTCGGCGCCGGTTCGGTCATGCACGGCATGAACGACGAGGTGGACATGAGGAGGTACGGCGGCCTGCGGAAGTACATGCCGGTCACCTTCGTCACCTTCGGCCTCGGTTATCTGGCCATCATCGGCTTCCCGGGCCTGTCCGGCTTCTTCTCCAAGGACAAGATCATCGAGGCGGCGTTCGCCAAGGGCGGCACCGAGGGCTGGATCCTCGGCGCCTGCGCCCTGCTCGGCGCGGCCATCACCGCGTACTACATGACGCGCGTGATGCTGATGACGTTCTTCGGCGAGGAGCGCTGGCGCAACGCCCCGACGCCGTCGCCGGCCGAACCGGACGTGGAGCCCGCCGCCGAGACCCGCGGCGAGTACACCCCGCCCCACCCGCACGAGTCGCCCAAGGTCATGACGATCCCCATGATCGTGCTGGCCGTCGGGTCGGTGGCCGGCGGTGCGTTCTTCAGCATCGGCGACCGCTTCCTGCACTGGCTGGAGCCGATCACCGGGCACAGTCACGGCAACCCGCCGATCAGCGCGGGTGTGGTCACCGGCGCGACCGTCGCGTGCATGATCATCGGTGTCGCCCTGGCGTGGGCGCAGTACGGCCGCCGCCCGGTCCCGGCCGTCGCCCCGCGCGGCTCGCTCCTCACCCGCGCCGCCCGGCGCGACCTGCTCCAGGACGACTTCAACCACGTCGTCCTGGTCCGCGGCGGCGAGCACCTCACGCGGTCCCTGGTCTATGTCGACCACACCCTGGTCGACGGCGTCGTCAACGGCACGGCGGCCTCGGTCGGCGGCCTCTCCGGGCGGATGCGCAGGCTGCAGAACGGCTTCGCCCGCTCCTACGCGGTCTCGATGTTCGGCGGCGCGGCGGTCATCGTCGCCGCGACCCTGCTGATGAGGGCGGTCTGATACCGATGTCCTTTCCTCTGCTGACAGCGACAGCGGTCCTCCCGGCCGTCGGGGCGATCGCCACGGCCGCCGTACCGGCCGCGCGGCGCACCGCCGCCAAGTGGCTGGCGCTGCTCTTCTCGCTCGCCACGCTCGTCCTGGCGATCACCGTCCTGGTGCGTTTCGACCCGGGCGGCGAGCGCTACCAGCTCACCGAGTCCCACGCCTGGATCGCGGACTTCGGTGTCCGCTACGAACTGGGCGTGGACGGCATCGCGGTGGCGCTGATCGCGCTGACCGCCCTGCTGATCCCGTTCATCATCCTCGCGGGCTGGCACGACGCCGACCCGCTGGAGACAGGAAGCACCCGGTGGCGGCCCACGCAGGGCTTCTTCGCCCTGATCCTCGCCGTCGAGGCGATGGTGATCCTCTCCTTCGAGGCGACCGACGTCTTCCTCTTCTACATCTTCTTCGAAGCCATGCTGATCCCGATGTACTTCCTCATCGGCGGCTTCGGGGACCGAGCCCACGAGCACGGCGAGAAGACGGCGGCGACGCAACGGTCGTACGCGGCGGTGAAGTTCCTCCTCTACAACCTGGTCGGCGGTCTGATCATGCTGGCCGCGGTGATCGGCCTGTACGTGGTCGCCGGGAACTTCTCCCTCCAGGAGATCGCCGCCGCCCGCGCCAACGGCTCGCTGGACATGGCGACCAACACCGAACGCTGGCTGTTCCTGGGCTTCTTCTTCGCCTTCGCGGTGAAGGCGCCGCTGTGGCCGCTGCACACCTGGCTGCCCAACGCGATGCAGGAGTCCACCGCCCCGGTCGCCGTGCTGATCACGGCGGTCGTCGACAAGGTCGGCACCTTCGCGATGCTCCGCTTCTGCCTCCAGCTGTTCCCGGAGGCCAGCAAGTGGGCGACGCCCGCGATCCTCGTCCTGGCCCTGATCAGCATCATCTACGGGGCGCTGCTCGCGGTCGGCCAGCGGGACATCAAGCGGCTGATCGCCTACGCGTCGATCTCCCACTTCGGCTTCATCATCATGGGCATCTTCGCGATGACCAGCCAGGGCCAGTCCGGCGCGACGCTCTACATGGTCAACCACGGCATCTCGACCGCCGCGCTGATGCTGGTGGCGGGCTTCCTGATCTCCCGACGCGGCTCGCGGCTCATCGCCGACTACGGCGGAGTGCAGAAGGTGGCCCCGGTGCTGGCCGGCACGTTCCTGATCGGCAGCCTCGCGACCCTCTCCCTGCCGGGACTGGCGCCGTTCGTGAGCGAGTTCCTGGTTCTGGTCGGCACGTTCACGCGTTACCCGGTGATCGGCATCATCGCCACCTTCGGCATCGTCCTCGCCGCCCTCTACACCCTCGTCCTCTACCAGCGGACGATGACCGGGCCGGTGAAACCCGAGGTCAGCGCGATGCCGGACCTCAGGGTGCGGGAACTCGTGGTCGTCGCCCCGCTGGTCGCACTGCTGATCTTCCTGGGCGTCTACCCGAAGCCCGTCACGGACATCGTCAACCCTGCGGTGAAACAGACCATGTCCGACGTACAGAAGAAGGACCCCCAGCCCGAGGTGGAGGCGGCCAAGTGAGCGCAACAGCCGTCCACAGCCTGTGGACAACCGCGGCCGAACCGATCGCCAAGATCGACGCGCCGAAGTTCGAGTACGGACAGTTGGCGCCCACCCTGATCGTCGTCGGAGCGGCGATCGTCGGGATCCTCGTCGAGGCGTTCGTACCGCGCAAATCGCGTTATTACGTCCAGATGTTCGTGTCCGTCGTCGCGCTCGCTGCCGCCTTCGCCGCGGTCGTCGCCCTCGCGGCCGACGGCTACGGCACGACCAAGGCGCGCATCGCGGCGATGGGCGCGATCGCCGTCGACGGACCGGCCCTCTTCCTGCAGGGCACGATCCTGCTGGCGGCCCTGGTCGGCCTGTTCACCTTCGCCGAGCGGCGGCTCGACCCGGTGGTGCACGGCAACCGGGTCGACTCCTTCGCCGCGCAGGCCGCGTCCGTGCCGGGCAGCGAGAGCGAGAAGGCGGCGGTCAAGGCCGGGTTCACCACCACCGAGGTGTTCCCGCTGCTGCTGTTCGCCGTCGCCGGCATGCTGATCTTCCCGGCGGCCAACGACCTGCTGACGCTCTTCGTGGCGCTGGAGGTCCTCTCGCTCCCGCTGTACCTGCTGTGCGCGCTGGCCCGCCGCAAGCGGCTCATGTCGCAGGAGGCGGCGGTCAAGTACTTCCTGCTCGGCGCGTTCGCCTCCGCGTTCACCCTGTTCGGCATCGCCCTGCTGTACGGCTACGCGGGCTCGATGTCGTACGCGACGATCGCGCAGGTCGTCGAGGGTACGGTCGCCGACGTCAACCCGGCGCTCGCCGACACCATGGGCAACGACGCGCTGCTGCTGATCGGTGCGGCGCTGGTGGTGATGGGCCTGCTGTTCAAGGTGGGCGCGGTGCCGTTCCACATGTGGACGCCGGACGTGTACCAGGGCGCGCCGACGCCGGTGACCGGTTTCATGGCGGCGGCGACGAAGGTGGCGGCGTTCGGCGCGCTGCTGCGGTTGCTGTACGTCGTCCTGCCGGGCCTGCGCTGGGACTGGCGGCCGGTGATGTGGGCCGTGGCGATCGTCACCATGCTGGGCGGAGCCATCGTCGCGATCACACAGACCGACATCAAGCGGCTGTTGGCGTACTCGTCGATCGCGCACGCCGGGTTCATCCTCGCGGGTGTCATCGCGACCACGCCGGACGGTGTGTCGTCCGTCCTCTTCTACCTGGCCGCGTACTCGTTCGTGACGATCGGTGCCTTCGCGGTCGTCACGCTCGTACGCGACGCGGGCGGTGAGGCGACGCACCTGTCGAAGTGGGCGGGGCTCGGCCGGCGTTCGCCGCTGGTGGCGGCCGTGTTCGCGGTGTTCCTGCTGGCCTTCGCGGGCATTCCGCTGACCTCCGGCTTCGCCGGGAAGTTCGCCGTGTTCAAGGCGGCGGCGGAGGGCGGGGCCGCCCCGCTCGTCGTGATCGGTGTGATCTCGTCGGCGATCGCGGCGTTCTTCTACATCCGCGTCATCGTGCTGATGTTCTTCAGCGAGCCGCGGCCGGAGGGCCCGACGGTGGCGGTGCCGTCGCCGCTGACGATGACGGCGATCGGGGTCGGCGTGGCGGTCACGCTGGTGCTCGGTGTGGCGCCGCAGTACTTCCTGGATCTGGCGGGGCAGGCGGGGGTGTTCGTGCGCTGACGCTCCGCTCGGTGCGAGACAGCGGCCCGGTTCCCCTCGGGGGTGCCGGGCCGCTGTCCTGTGCGTCGTGGCGGTTACTCGCCGCTCTTGCGGCGGGGTTTGATGCCGGTGAGATCCAGATCCACGGGGAACGGGGCGCTGACCTTCGAGCTGGAGCCCACCACCGGTGCGTACACCAGCACCGGGATCTTCCGTGAGCGGATATCACATCCGGCTCGGGGCGGTTCTGGCGGTCGATATCGATGGTGAATTCGCGAATGACCTCGAATTCCTAGGGGGCCAGAGACTGGAGCTGCCATTCGAAGAAACTCACAGCGCGCGAGCGGAATAGGGTCTGCGGACTCACGAAGACCAGGCTTCCGTCGATCAATTCGGGAGGCGGTCCAGGTCGTCGGCGGTCCAGCCGCCTTCCGGCGGGGTCGGCCAGGTGGGCGTGGACGCCTTCGGTGCGACGCTCATCAGTGCTCCCATGGGACGGAGTCTCGCCGGGTCTTTCAGGCTATCGGGCGGAAACGGACGGGGTCTCCCGCGAACGTGTGAACGACGATCGTGTCCTTGACGCAGGCGTTCGGGGCGGCCTGTGGATAACTCCGGGGCTGTCGGTGCGGGCGCCTATGGTGGACGCAGTGGTCGAGGCGCGACGCACGGGGGACGGAACGATGGGCGCTATGGGCGGGACGGGTGTGATGACGGAACTGGACGCGGTGACAGGGAACGGGAGCGGTGCGGGTGGCGGCCTCGCCGGGCCCCTCGGCGCCGACGCGAGCGAGGCGCTGGCCGCCCTGCACCGGGTCTTCGGCTATGGGGCCTTCCGTGGTGAGCAGGAAGCCGTCATCGAGCACGTCGTGGCGGGCGGCGACGCTGTCGTGCTCATGCCTACCGGCGGCGGCAAGTCGTTGTGCTACCAGATCCCGTCCCTGGTCAGGCCGGGTACGGGTGTGGTCGTCTCCCCGCTCATCGCCCTCATGCAGGACCAGGTGGACGCGCTGCGGGCGCTCGGCGTGCGGGCCGGGTTCATGAACTCCACGCAGGACTTCGACGAGCGGCGGATGGTCGAGGCCGAGTTCCTCGCCGGCGAGCTGGACCTGCTGTACCTGGCGCCGGAGCGGCTGCGGCTGGAGAACACGCTCGACCTGCTCTCACGCGGGAAGATCTCCGTCTTCGCGATCGACGAGGCGCACTGCGTGTCCCAGTGGGGCCACGACTTCCGGCCGGACTACCTCGCGCTGTCACTGCTCGGGGAGCGCTGGCCGGACGTACCGCGGATCGCGCTCACGGCGACGGCCACGCGTGCGACGCACCAGGAGATCACCGAGCGGCTGAACATGCCGGCGGCCCGGCACTTCGTGGCGAGCTTCGACCGGCCCAACATCCAGTACCGGATCGTGCCGAAGGCGGACCCGAAGAAGCAGCTGCTGAGCTTCCTGCGTGAGGAGCACGCGGGCGACGCGGGCATCGTCTACTGCCTTTCGCGCAACTCGGTCGAGAAGACCGCGGAGTTCCTCAGCCGCAACGGCATCGCGGCGGTGCCGTACCACGCGGGCCTGGACGCGGGCACGCGCGCGGCCCACCAGTCCCGCTTCCTGCGGGAGGACGGCCTGGTCGTGGTGGCGACCATCGCCTTCGGGATGGGCATCGACAAGCCGGACGTCCGCTTCGTCGCCCACCTCGACCTGCCCAAGTCGGTCGAGGGCTACTACCAGGAGACGGGCCGGGCGGGGCGTGACGGGCTGCCGTCGACGGCCTGGATGGCGTACGGGCTGAACGACGTCATACAGCAGCGCAAGCTGATCCAGTCGGGCGAGGGCGACGAGGCGTTCCGGCGGCGGGCCCAGGCCCACCTGGACTCGATGCTGGCGCTGTGCGAGACGGCCCAGTGCCGCCGGGGCCAGCTCCTCGCCTACTTCGGCCAGGACCCGGACCAGCCTGCCTGCGGCAACTGCGACACCTGCCTGACCCCGCCGGAGACCTGGGACGGCACGATCGCGGCGCAGAAGGTGCTGTCGACGGTGGTGCGGCTCCAGCGGGAGCGCGGGCAGAAGTTCGGCGCGGTGCAGATCGTCGACATCCTGCTGGGCAAGCGGACCGGCAAGGTCATCCAGTTCGACCACGACCAGCTGTCGGTGTTCGGCATCGGCGACGATCTCACCGAGGGCGAATGGCGGGGCGTCATCCGGCAGTTGCTGGCCCAGGGGCTGCTCGCGGTGGAGGGCGAGTACGGCACGCTGGTGCTGACCGAGGCGAGCGGGGCGGTGCTGCGGCGGGAGCGTGAGGTGCCGCTGCGCAAGGAGCCGAAGAAGCCGGTGACCTCCCGCTCGGGGTCCTCGTCGTCCTCGGGCTCGGGGAGGGGCGAGCGCAAGGGCAAGACGGCCGCCGCCGAGCTGCCCGAGGAACTGCTGCCGGCCTTCGAGGCACTGCGCGCCTGGCGGGCCGAGCAGGCTCGCGAACAGGGCGTCCCGGCGTACGTCATCTTCCACGACGCCACGCTGCGGGAGATCGCCACGGTGTGGCCGAACTCGGTGGCCGAGCTCGGCGGGATCAGCGGAGTGGGGGAGAAGAAGCTCGCGACGTACGGGGAGGGCGTGCTGGAGGTGCTCGCCTCGCTGGGCGGGCCGGCAGGCTCTGCTCCTGCGGGCGGCTCGCCCTCGGCTCAGCCGTCCGGCCAGGCTCCGGCCCACGCCGCCGCCGGTCAGGACGCGGGGGAGCCGGACCACTGGCCGGAGACGGACGCGGAGCCGGAGCCCGACGACTGGATATAGGGCCGGGCTCCGGCCGAGTTCACAGGGAGTGGGGAGCCGGGCCGGTCACAGCGCCCTTCCCGCGTACGCCCTGACATCCGCGTCGGAGTCCGTCGTCGCCGTGGCGAGGGCCGCCCGGGCCTCCTCGGTGACGCGGTGCCGGGTCAGTGCCAGGACGGCGGCCTTGCGGACATCGGCGTTGGCGTCCGCGAGGGCCTTGGCGAGCGCCGGGACGGCCACCTCGGGGTCGGCGACGGACAGGGCCGTGGCGGCTCCGGCCCGGACCTGCCAGGCCGACTCGGACAGGGCGGCCACAGCACGGGCGGTGAGGGGCTCGGGGCAGCCGGTGGTGCCCAGTGCTCCGTAGGCCGCTGCGCGGACCAGGGCGTCGGGGTCGTCGAGGAGGCCGGTGAGGGCCGCTTCGATGGCGTCGGCGGCGGGATCGGCGGCGGCCGTGGTGTCATGCGCCGGCCGCTCGGCACCCACCGTGGCGAGGCCCTTGGCGATCGCCACTCGGACCTCGCGGGACGGGTCGCCGGCCGCCGCCCGGGCCAGTTCACCGGCGGCGTCGACCGACACGAGGGCGCGCACGGCCTCGATGCGGACGGCGATCTCGGAGTCGGCCAGGGAGACGGCGAACAAGGCGGCGTCTCCCAGGCGCAGGGCACGCAGGACGTCCAGCGCCGCGGCGCGGACCACCGGGTCCGGCTCGGCCAGGGCGGCGGCGAGGCCGTCGCGCAGGTCGGGCTCGGCCGGGAGCGTCTCGACGAGCTCGCGCAGTGACGCTGCGGCGGCGGCACGCACCTCGGCGGCGGTGTCGCGCAGAGCGGCGGCGAGGGCGGTCCCCGTCCCCGGTGGCAGCGTCTCGGTGAGCACGGCGACGGCCTCACGGCGTACAGCGGGCACCGGGTCGGTCAGGTAGGGGAGAAGGGCGCCGAGTTCGGGCTCCTCGTCGGCGAGGGCGACGAGTTCGAGGAGACGGGCGGCGGACCGCTCGCCGGACGGCGCGGTGGGCGAGGCATGCGGAGTCGAAGCCGCCTCCGGCTCCGCCGTCCCCGCCCGGGTCGCCACCGGTGCCACATCCCGCGACCCCGCCGTCGCCACGTCCTCGGCGTGGACCTCGCCGAGGGAACGGGACAGGCCGCCGACGGGGGCGAAGCCGTCGACCGGAACGAGATAGGGAGCCACGGGACGAGCCGTGAACTCCATCGCACCAGAGGGGGACTTGTGCAGATCGAGATGGTGGAACCAGGACGCGTCGTCGCGAGCGGGATGGTCGAGACGGTCGTGGTAGAGGCCCCAGCGGGACTCCGTCCGGGCCAGGGAGGACCGCGCGGCCATCTCCGCGCAGTCGCGGATGAAGGTCACCTCCGCGCAGCGCATCAGCTCGTGCGCGGTGCGGGCGCCCATCGCCGCGATGTCGGCGCGCATCCGCTCGAACGCCTCCAGGGCCAGCGACAGGCGGGCACCGGACTTCGGCGGGGCCACGTAGTCGTTCACGAAGCGGCGCAGCTTGTACTCGACCTGGGGCTGCGGCGGGCCGTCGGGGTTGCGCAGCGGACGGTAGATCAGCTCGTGCGCCTCCCGGAGCTGCTCACCGGGCAACTCCCCTTCGTACGCCGAGTACTGGGACGCGTCCGCGCCGGCCAGGTCGCCGAAGACGAACGCGCCGATCATGTAGTTGTGCGGGACGCAGGCCAGGTCGCCGGCCGCGTACAGACGGGGGACGGTCGTGCGGGCATGGTCGTCCACGCGGACGCCGGAGGCGGAGTGGCCGCCGCACAGGCCGATCTCGGAGATGTGCATCTCGACGTCGTGGGTGCGGTAGTCATGGCCGCGGCCGGAGTGGAAGGTGCCGCGGGTCGGGCGTTCGGTCGAGTGGAGGATCGTCTCCAGGGCGGAGACGGACTCCTCGGGGAGATGGCTCAGCTTCAGGTAGACCGGGCCCCGGTCGGAGGCCACCTCCGCCGCGAACTCGGCCATCATCTGGCCGGACCAGTAGTCGGAGTCGACGAAGCGTTCACCGTGCCGGTTGACCTGGTAGCCCCCGAAGGGGTTGGCGACATAGGCGCAGGCGGGGCCGTTGTAGTCCTTGATCAGCGGGTTGATCTGGAAGCACTCGATGCCGGTGAGCTCGGCGCCCGCGTGGTAGGCCATGGCGTAGCCGTCGCCCGCGTTGGTGGGGTTCTCGTAGGTGCCGTAGAGGTAGCCGGAGGCGGGCAGGCCGAGGCGGCCGCAGGCGCCCGTCGCGAGGATCACCGCACCGGCGCGGACCTGGACGAACCGCCCCGTGCGGGTGTTGAAGCCGGCCGCCCCGACAGCTCGCCCGTCCGCCGTGAGGACCCGCACCGGCATCACCCGGTTCTCGATGCGGATCCTCTCCCGCATCTCGCGCCGCCGCAGCTGCCGGTACAGGACCTTCTTGACGTCCTTGCCCTCCGGCATCGGCAGGACGTAGGAGCCGGAGCGGTGGACCTGGCGGACCGCGTAGTCGCCGTGCTCGTCCTTCTCGAACTTCACGCCGTACGACTCCAGCCGCTGCACCATGGCGAAGCCGCGGGTGGCGGTCTGGCGGACGGTGGACTGGTCGACGATGCCGTCGTTGGCGCGGGTGATCTCGGCGACGTAGTCGTCGGGTTCGGCGCGGCCCGGGATGACCGCGTTGTTGACGCCGTCCATGCCCATGGCGAGCGCGCCGGAGTGGCGGACGTGGGCCTTCTCCAGGAGCAGCACGTTCGCGCCGTGCTCGGCGGCGGTCAGGGCCGCCATGGTGCCGGCGGTGCCGCCGCCGATGACGAGGACGTCGCAGGTCAGTTCCTCGGCGTCGGCGAGGGACGGGACGGCCAGGGGAGCGTCCGCAGGGGGGTTCACGGAGGTGGTCACCGGGGTGCCTTTCACGTACCGAGCGAGGTGAGGACGTCGCGCCGCAGGGCCAGGCGCGCCGGGTCGTCGTGCGCGCCGCGGTCTCGAGGGCGGGGCACGTCCCGTACGGCGACGAGGCCGCCCGCGCCGAGCAGGGCCACGCGGTCGCCGAGGAAGAGCGCCTCGTCCACGTCGTGGGTGACGAAGACGACGGTCGCGCCGGTGCCGTGCAGCACCTCGACCAGCAGGTCCTGCATGCCAGCGCGGGTCTGGGCGTCGAGCGCGCCGAACGGCTCGTCCATCAGGACGGCGCGGGGGCGCGCGGCCAGGGCGCGGGCCAGCTGGACCCGCTGGCGCTGGCCGCCGGAGACCCGGTGCGGCAACTGCCGCGCCTGCGTGCCGAGCCCGACCCGCTCCAGCCAGGCCTGGGCCTGTTCCCGGCGCTGGGCTCGGGCCACGCCGCGGATGGCGAGGGGGAGTTCGACGTTGGCGCGCAGGGTGCGCCACGGCAGCAGGGCGTCCTCCTGGAAGACCAGGGCGCGGTCGGCCGAGGGGCCGGTCAGCGGGTGCCCGTCCTGGGCGATCTCCCCGGCGAGCGGCGACAGCAGGCCGGCCAGGGTGCGCAGCAGGGTCGACTTGCCGCAGCCGGAGGGGCCGACGACCGTGAGGATCCCGCCGGGGGCATGTCCAGGTCGACACCGTCCAGGGCGGGCGCGCCCGGGCGGCCGAGACAGGCGCCGGACAGGGTGAGCCGGGTGCCGCGGACCGGCGCGCCGGCGGCGACGGCCTCGGACGAGGTGCTCACAACGGTCTCAGACGAGGTGCTCATCGCGTACCTCCTCGGATGCGGGCCCGCCGGGCACGGCGGCGGAGGCAGCGGGCGCGGGCTTCGACGGGACCGGACGAACCGGGGCGGGCC
>KE354215.1 GCA_000415505.1 Streptomyces afghaniensis 772 | reverse complement strand
GACTGGCTCCAGGAGCACCTGGACGACCCGACCATCGCCATCGTCGAGGTGGACGAGGACACGTCCGCCTACGAGAAGAACCACATCCGGAACGCCATCCGGATCGACTGGACCAAGGACCTTCAGGACCCGGTCCGCCGTGACTTCGTCGACCAGGAGGGCTTCGAGAAGCTCCTGTCGGAGAAGGGCATCGCCAACGACCACACCGTGGTCCTCTACGGCGGCAACAACAACTGGTTCGCCTCGTACGCGTACTGGTACTTCAAGCTGTACGGCCACGAGAGCGTCAAGCTCCTCGACGGCGGCCGCAAGAAGTGGGAGCTCGACGCCCGCGAGCTGGTCGCCGGGGACGAGGTGCCGGAGCGTCCGAAGACGGACTACAAGGCCAAGGCCCAGGACACGTCCATCCGTGCCTTCCGCGACGACGTGGTGGCGGCCATCGGCTCGCAGAACCTCGTCGACGTGCGCTCGCCCGACGAGTTCTCCGGCAAGCTGCTCGCCCCGGCCCACCTGCCGCAGGAGCAGTCCCAGCGCCCCGGCCACGTGCCGAGCACCCGCAACATCCCGTGGTCCAAGAACGCCAACGACGACGGCACCTTCAAGTCGGACGAGGAGCTCAAGGAGCTCTACGCCGCGGAGAGCGTCGACCTGGCCAAGGACACCATCGCCTACTGCCGCATCGGTGAGCGCTCCGCGCTGACCTGGTTCGTCCTGCACGAGCTGCTCGGTGTGGAGAACGTCAAGAACTACGACGGCTCCTGGACCGAGTACGGCTCCCTGGTGGGCGTGCCGATCGAGCTCGGCGCCAACAAGTAAGCAAACCGACCGACCTCTCAAGACCTCTTCAGGAGTACGACATGTGTGGAGCGAAGGCCGGCGGCCCGGACGCCTCGACGATCAAGCCCGGTGAGACCACCATCCAGGGTCAGGTGACCAAGGACGGCGAGCCCGTGACGGGCTACGTCCGTCTGCTGGACTCGACCGGCGAGTTCACGGCCGAGGTGCCGACCTCGGCGACCGGACAGTTCCGCTTCTACGCGGCCGAGGGCACCTGGACCGTCCGTGCCCTCGTGCCCGGCGCCACCGCCGACCGCACGGTCGTCGCCCAGAAGGGCGGCCTGGCGGAGGTCGCGATCGCCGTCTGACGGCGACAGTGCCAGGAGGGGCCGCATCCCACGGGTTGGACGCCTGGGGTGCGGCCCTTCGGCCTGCCCGGACCTACGCTGGGTGTATGTACGCACGACGGCGGCGCACGTACTTCGCGATGATGGGCAGCTGCATCGGCCTCTTCGTCCTGGCCTGGGGCGTCGTGCGGTTGTGGTCCATCCCCGTGGCCGTGGGGATGTGCGTGGTGGCCATGGTCATCCCGCCCGCCGCCGCGATGGTCGCGAACCGGCGGGGCCCCGAGGACCGCTGGTGGGACGATCCCTCCGGCGATCCGAAGTCCGACGAGTGGTGGGACGAGCTGGACGGCAAGAAGCGCGGACGCTGAACCGACGAGGGGGAGGGCCATGCGCCTGACGGCGGCGACACTGGACGCGCCGAACGCCCGTGAGCTGGCGGACTTCTACCTGCGGCTGCTGCCCGGCTGGGCGGTACGGCCGGGCGAGGACGGCCCGGACTGGGTGCACATCCGGCCACCGGACGGCGGTACGGGGCTGTCCTTCCAGACCGAGCCCGCGTACGTGCCGCCCGTCTGGCCGAGCGGCCCGGACCGGCAGCAGATGATGATCCACCTCGACATCGAGGTCGACGACCTGGCGAAGGAGACCGCGCGGGCCGTCGCCGCCGGGGCCCGTCTCGCCGACTTCCAGCCGCAGGACGACGTCCGGGTGCTCCTGGACCCGGCCGGGCACCCGTTCTGCCTGTACACGGAGTCTCAGTAGACGAGCGCCTGGGTCTCCTCCGCCATCGCCTCCTGGACGAAGACCTGGGCGCCGGCGATGCGGATGCCCTTGAGGACGTCCTGCTCCGTGATCTCGCGGCGGGCCGCGCACTGCGTGCACAGCGTGACGCGGCCGGCGGCCAGGACCGAGTCGAGCAGGTCGGGGAGCGGGGCCGCGTGCGGCAGCTCGAACTCGGCGGCGCGGCCGGGCAGGGCGAACCAGGCGGACTCGCCGGTCAGCCACAGGGAGACGTCCACGCCGCTGGCCACGGCCACCGCCGCGACCGTGAACGCCTGGGAGCACCGCTCGGGGGCGTCGGCCCCCGCCGTCACCTTGATCACCAGCTTCTTCGCCATAGCCGGAATCGTAGTGCCGAAGGGGCCCGCGTAAGCTGGGCGCGGCCCTGTGCACACATCCGCACCCCGCTCAAGGAGCACCCCGTGGAGCTTTTCTTCGAAATCCTGTTGGTCCTGGTCGCCGTCGGCGTCCTCGCCTTCGCCGGACTGACCGTGAAGAAGCTGTACCAGGGCCAGCGCTGATCCCCGTCTAGGAAGTTCCCATGATCGAGATCCCGTCCGACCTCCACAAGGACCTCGTCCCGCTCGCCTTCCTGCTCGGCAACTGGGCCGGGGCCGGTGTGCACGACTTCCCCGGCTCCGAGAAGTGCAACTTCGGGCAGGAGGTCGCCTTCACCCACGACGGCCGGGACTTCCTCGAGTACCGCTCCCACAGCTGGGTGCTGGACAAGGACGGCAACAAGGTCCGGCCGCTGGAGTCCGAGCACGGCTTCTGGCGGATCGACGCCGACCGCAAGGTCGAGGTGACGATGACCCGCGACGACGGCGTCATCGAGATCTGGTACGGCGAGCTGGCCGACAAGAAGCCGCAGATCGACCTCGTGACGGACACGGTGGCCCGCACCGCCGCCTCCCAGCCGTACACCGGCGGCAAGCGGCTCTACGGCTACGTCAAGAGCGACCTGATGTGGGTGGGCGAGAAGCAGACCCCCGAGGTCGAGCTGCGCCCCTACATGTCGGCCCACCTGAAGAAGGTCGTCACCCCGGAGGAGGTCGAGCGCTGGGCCAAGGCCCTGCCCGACGACATGCCGGACGACGGGATCGCTTTCTTCAAGTAGTCCTAGACTGGCCGGTGTGGTGAGCACCGACTGGAAGAGCGATCTGCGGCAGCGCGGCTACCGGCTGACCCCGCAGCGGCAACTCGTGCTCGAAGCCGTGGACACCCTGGAGCACGCGACCCCCGACGACATCCTCGTGGAAGTGAGGAAGACGGCGTCGGGGGTCAACATTTCCACGGTGTACCGGACGCTGGAGCTGCTGGAGGAGCTCGGCCTGGTCAGCCACGCCCATCTGGGGCACGGGGCGCCGACGTACCACCTCGCGGACCGGCACCACCACCTCCACCTGGTCTGCCGTGACTGCCAGAACGTCATCGAGGCGGACGTCTCCGTGGCCGCCGAGTTCACCGCGAAACTGCGGCAGACGTTCGGGTTCGACACCGACATGAAGCATTTCGCGATCTTCGGCCGGTGCGAGGACTGCACGCTCAAGGCTTCAACTACCGAGTCGTAGGCTTACGGATATGAAGAGCCCCCTGCTGACCCTGCCCGGCGCCGTCCCCGCCGAGGGCGTGGACGAAGGCGTCGCCGCCCACTACGGCGATCTGTTCCGCGAGCAGCGTGCCCTCGCCGACGGCACCGGATTCGTGGACCTCTCGCACCGGGGGGTCGTCACCGTCACCGGCGAGGACCGGCTCGCCTGGTTGCACCTGCTGCTCACCCAGCACGTCAGCGACCTCCCGGCCGGCCAGGCCACCGAGGCGCTGATCCTCTCCGCGAACGGCCACATCGAGCACGCGCTGTACCTCGTCGACGACGGCGAGACCGTCTGGGCCCATGTGGAGCCGGGCACCCAGGACGCGCTGATCGCGTACCTGGAGTCCATGAAGTTCTTCTACAAGGTCGAGGTCGCCGACCGGACCGCCGATATCGCGGTCCTCCATCTCCCGGCCGGCTCCATCGCCGAGGTCCCCGAGGGCGTGGCCGTACGGGAGACGCCGTACGGCCGGGACCTGTTCCTGCCCCGCGCCGACCTGGAGGCGTACGCCGCGCAGGCCGGGCCGCCCGCCGGGATCCTGGCCTACGAGGCGCTGCGCGTGGAGCAGCACCGGCCCCGGCTCGGCTTCGAGACCGACCACCGCACGATCCCGCACGAGCTGGGCTGGATCGGCTCGGCGGTGCACCTGCAGAAGGGCTGCTACCGGGGCCAGGAGACGGTCGCCCGGGTGCAGAACCTGGGCAAGCCGCCGCGCCGGCTGGTCTTCCTGCACCTGGACGGCAGCGAGGTCCACCTGCCGGTGGCCGGTACCGAGGTCCGGCTCGCGGACGACGGCCCGGACGGCCGGAAGATCGGCTTCATCACGACCTCCGCACGCCACCACGAGCTGGGGCCGGTCGCCCTCGCGCTGGTGAAGCGGAACGTGGCCGTGGACGCGCCGCTGGTGGCCGGTGACACGGCCGCGGCCCAGGAAGTCGTCGTCGAGCCGTAAGGCTTGTCGTTCTTTCGGGTCAGATCTCGATCAGCACGGTGAACGGGCCGTCGTTCGTCAGTGATACGCGCATGGCCGCGCCGAAGCGGCCCGTGGCCACCGTCGCGCCCAGCGAGCGCAGCTGGGCGACCACCTCGTCGACGAGGGGTTCTGCGACATCGCCGGGAGCTGCGGCGTTCCAGGTGGGGCGGCGGCCCTTGCGGGCGTCGCCGTAGAGGGTGAACTGGCTGATCACCAGGAGCGGGGCGTCGACGTCGCTGCACGACTTCTCGTCGTGCAGCATGCGCACCGACCAGAGCTTGCGGGCCAGCTGGGCCGCCTTCTCCTTGGTGTCCTCGTGCGTGACGCCGACGAGGACGCACAGCCCCTCGCCCTCGATCGCCCCCACGGTCTCGCCGTCCACGACGACGCTCGCGCCGTCCACCCTCTGCACCACTGCTCGCATACGTCCATCATGCAGGGCGGTGAACATGAGACCGCGGGTGGTTCGCGCATGGCCCGAAAGGGTGGTTTGCTCAGGGCCCCAACAGGCCGCGCACGGCCGTATTTTGCTGCTTAACCGCCCATCTGGGGTCTATCGGGGGCACTCGTTCCCATAGCGGCCACTTGGGGTGGCACGATGCTTTCACACACCGGTCGAGGGGACGGTTGAGGCACATGAGCACATCCAGTACCGGACAGCCGCTGGCGGCTGTCTGGTCCAGCCACACGGGGACCGGGGCGGCGGAGTACCACCGGCCGCCCACACAGCGCACCGACAGCCCGCCGCTGCCCTCGGACGCTCCCGAGCACGAGCTGGCCGCGCTGAGCCTGCCCGAGCTGCGCACGCTGCGCCGTGACGCCCAGCGCGACGAAGCCGACCTCAGCTACGTACGGCGGCTGCTCCAGGGGCGGATCGACATCCTGCGGGCGGAACTGACACGGCGCACCCCGGTGGGTGCGGCCTCCGTCGCCGTACCCGCGGAGGCGTCCGTCGTGGAGCGGCTCGCGGAGATCCTGCGGGACGCCCCGGCCCGGCACCGCTCCTCCGCCCGCCATCTGACCCTGGGGACGCCGCAGGGCGAGGAGTACCGGCGGCTGGCCGCGGAGATGCTCGCCGAGGTCGAGCTGTCCGACCTGGACGCCCGCACGGACCTGGAGCTGAACACCGCGATGGGGCGGCTCGTGCGCTACGAGCAGCAGGTCTCCCGGCGGCGGCAGCGGCTCCAGCGGACGGCCGACGAGTGCAGCGCGGAGATCGCGCGCCGGTACCGCGAGGGGGAGGCCCAGGTCGACGACCTGCTCGTGTGAGGCTCCGCGGGCCCGGGAGGGCCGGCGGTCGGATATTTACGCGACACCGACCGGCCCTCCGCCTAGCGTGATGCCATGACCCCCACTCCCCGTGCCGACGGCATCGACGTACGCCCGATCACCGAAGCCGAGTTCGCCGACTGGCTGCGTGCCGTGAGCACCGGCTTCCTGCGGGCGCCGGCCCTGTCCGAGGAGGAGATCGAGGGGCGTCGCCGGCAGTTCGTCCCCGGCCGTTACCTCGGCGCTTTCGACGGGGGCCGGTGTGTGGCGACCTTCAAGTCCTTCGACCAGGAGCTCACGGCCGTGGGCGGGGCGAGTGTCCGGGCCGATGCCATCTCCGGTGTCACCGTCACGGCCACGCACCGCCGCCGCGGGCTGCTCAGCCGGATGATGGCGCAGGACCTGGCCGCCGCGAAGGAGCGCGGGGACGTCGTCGCGACGCTGATCGCCGCCGAGTACCCGATCTACGGCCGGTACGGCTTCGGGCCGGCGACCTGGATGTCGGAGTGGACGGTCGACGTGCCGCGCGCCGGTCTCGACGCGCGCTGGGCGGGCCCGGCGGACGGCGGGCGGGTCGACCTGGTGGAGGGCGAGGACGTCCGCAAGCTCGGTCCGGAGCTGCACGAGCGGCTGCGCCGCACCCAGCCCGGTGTCATCACCCGCGACGAGGTGTGGTGGCAGCTCAACACCGGCGCCCTGCGGTTCGACCCGTCGTGGAAGCTGCCCTTCTTCGTGGTGTACCGCTCGGCGTCCGGTGAGGTCGAGGGCATGGCCGCCTACGAGGTCGACGACAACTGGGGTGACGCCAAGCAGCCGTTGAACACGGCCACCGTGAAGTGGCTGCTCGGCGCGACCCCGGCCGCGGAGCGCGCCCTGTGGCAGTACCTGTGCTCCATCGACTGGGTCGTGACGGTCAAGAGCGGCTGGCGGGCGCCCGACGACCTGCTCCCGGTCCTGCTGCCGGATCCGCGGGCGGCCAGGATCACCTCGCTGGCGGACTGGCTGTGGGTGCGGATCCTCGACGTCGTACGGGCGCTCGAGGCGCGGACGTACGAGGGGGAGGGGACGCTGGTGCTGGAGGTCGCCGGGGTGGACGGTCTGACCGGCGGGCGCTACCGGCTGGAGGCCTCGGCCGCCGGGGCGTCCTGCACGCCGACCACCGAGAGCGCGGACATCGCGCTCGGGCTGGGCGAGTTGGGGGCGCTGTGGCTCGGCGACGAGTCGGCGGTGCGGCTGGCGGCGCTGGGCCGGGTCCGGGAAGAACGAGCGGGCGCCGCCCGGAAGGCCGACGCCCTGCTGCGTACGTCCAGGCGGCCTTGGTGCCCGGACATTTTCTGAGCCGCCCTCCTTCTGCCGACGACAGGGATACCGCATCCGTAGCGAGCTGTCCGGGGCTCCCGGCTCCCCTCCGGAAGGGAGCCCCATGATGGATGGCCAACCCCTTGAAGGCCTGACCATGTCACCCAAGTTGGCGACCAACTTCACTGTACTTATCTCCGCTTGGAAGCGGCTCATAACCACCTGGTGCTGAACTGCCGGAAGATGGCGGGAAGTTGTACTGTTTGGTTGTGGACCCGGAACACGCCCCCGTCACTGGACGGAAGAGGTCGCAACGGCCACAGAGAACACATCACGAGGTGGCCGACGAACTGCGCGCCCGGATCAGGTCAGGAGCGCTGCGGCCGGGCGAACGCATGCCCACCCAGGCCCAGCTGGCCCACGAGTTCGGCGTCGAGCGCGGTGCCGTACGCCAGGCCCTGCGCGTCCTGCAGTCCGAGCGGCTGCTCACCAACGTGTCCAAGGGCAGTCCGGCGACCGTCGCCCCCGACCCCGCCAGGGCGCTGACCGGCCCGCAAGCCCCGCCCCTGCCCACCACGGTGGCCCTCGCGCCCCGGATCGCGGCGGCCTTCGCGGCGGAGCACGTCGAGATCGACGCCGTGTGCCTGACGTCCATCTCCCTCACGCTCGCCATCGGTGAGCCGCTGCGGCAGATCCACGCCGGACGGCTGAAACCGGCCAAGGTCGACGTCCGGGTCCTGCTGCCGAGCCGGGACATCGACCTCGCCTTCCCGGTGCCGGTCGAGGGGCGCGACGACGACTGGGTGCACGAGCGGTGGCTGGCGATGCGCAACGCCCAGGGCCAGGTCCTCCAGCACAACCTCCTGGCCCTGCGCTCCACGCACGGCATCGACGTGCACGTCACGTTCCGGGCGCTGCCCTTCACCCCGCCGGTGAAGCTGTACCTGCTCAACAACACCGAGGCGCTGTTCGCGTACTACACGCTGATGCGCCGGGAGGCCGAGATCGACCACGAGCACCTGGAGATGTACGACGCCCAGGGCACCCAGTCGATGCTGTTCTCCTTCCAGCAGGGCCCCGGCCTGCGCGACACGACGTTCGTCGAGCAGTCGCACCTGTGGTTCAACGCACTGTGGGAGACGATCAGTTCGGAGCTGGTGCTCACGAGCTGAGGTCATCGGACGGGGCCCGTCATCAGCAGCGCGAGCACGACCGCTCCCGCGGAGCTGACGGCCGGGCTCTTGGCCTTGATGCCCACGGTGAGAAGGATCAGCCCGACGATTCCGGCCGGACCGTACTTCCACTGCACGAGCTGCTCGAAGGCGACGACGAACGCGGCGGAGAGGAGAGCGAGGGCAGGCATCTGGGTTCCCCCTTCGGAAGCAAAACTTCCGCCAACTCAAGCAAGTTGGCAACCAACTCTGATTAAGTTGTCCCCACTTGGCTACTAGTAATAAACAACCTTCAAACAACTCCCGCCAGATGGATCAGAGTTGTAGCGTTTGGTCGTGACCCAGGAGAGCGTGGCAGTGAACGGCAGCAGCAGGCAGTCGCCCCAGAAGATCGCCGACATCCTGCGGGAACGTATCCGCGCCGGTGAGCTCAAGCCGGGGGACCGCCTGCCCACCCAGGCCGAACTGGCGGAGGAGTTCGGTGTGGAACGCGGCGCCGTCCGTCAGGCCCTGCGGTCGCTCCAGGAGGACGGCCTCCTCACCAACGTCAGCAAGGGCAGCCCGCCGCGGATCGCCGCGCCCGCCCCGGCCCGCGGCGAGCCCCAGCCGACGATGGTGGGCCTGGCACCGCGGCTCACCGAGGCGTTCTCGGCCCGCCGGGTCCGCGTCGACGTCGTCTGCCACACCGCGGAGACCCTGATGGTCGCCATCGGCGAGCCGCTCCGCCTGATCCACGAGGGCCGCATCCACCCCGAGTCGATCGACGTCCGCATCCTGGTCCCCTCCCGGGACATCGAGCTGGCCTTCCCGGTGCCTGTGGAGGCGCACGGCGACGACAATCCGGTCCACAAGCGCTGGCTGGCCATGCGCAACGCCCAGGGTCAGGTCCTCCAGCACAACCTGCTCGCCCTGCGCTCCACGCACGGCATCGACGTGCACGTCACGTTCCGGGCGCTGCCCTTCACCCCGCCGGTGAAGCTGTACCTGCTCAACGGGGAGGAAGCGCTGATCGGCTACTACATGCTGACCAGGCGGGCGGAGGAGTGGGGCAGCCAGACGCTGGACATGTACGACGTCCTCGGCTCCCAGTCCCTCCTCTTCTCCTTCGTGAAGCGGGCGGGCCTGCGGGACGCGGCTTTCGTGCAGGAATCCCAGAAGTGGTTCGACGCCCTCTGGGAAACCATCACCACGGACCTGACACTCTCCTAGTGACTCCTGATACGACGCAGACTGGTTCGACGACAGTCGAGAACGAGAACGATCAGTACCACCTTCCGAATCTGATCAAAGGCGCCCGTGTCGTGCTGTGGGACTTCGACGGGCCCATCTGCCGGCTGTTCGCCAGGCACTCGGCGGACGGCGTGGCGGGCGACCTGGTGTCCTGGCTGGAGGGCCGGGGGCTGCACGGCCTGCTGACGGAGACGGAACGCGAGTCGCTCGACCCGCAGGTCGTCCTGCGCGCTGTGGACCGCCGGCATCCCGGCAGCGACCTCGTCGCGGAGCTGGAGGAACGTCTCACCCAGGAGGAGCTGCGGGCCGCGTCCTCGGCGATGCCGACCCCGTACGCGGATCCGCTGATACGCACCTGGTCGGCGGTGGGCTCCGGTCTCGCGATCGCCACCAACAACTCCCCGCGGGTGGTGCGCAAGTACCTCGAAAGCCGGGGTCTCGTCGGCTGCTTCGCCCCCCACCTCTACGGCCGCACCCCGGAACTTCACCACCTGAAGCCGGACCCCCACTGCCTCAACCGGGCGCTGAACGCCATGGGCGCCGCCCCGGCCGACGCCCTGATGATCGGCGACACCCCCTCGGACCGCGAGGCCGCCGCCCGTGCCGGGGTGCCGTTCCTCGGGTACGCGAGCAACCCCCGGAAGGCCAAGATCCTCAAGGAGGCGGGAGCCGACGCCGTGATCGAGTCCCTGGAGCCGGTGCTGGCGTTGCTGCGCGGCTAGGGGGTCCGGGCGGGCGAGGCATGTCGCTCGGGGGCGCCGGTTCACCTGGGAGGGCGGGAGTTCGGATCGATAGCCCCGTTCTCCCCTGATGACGGCGTCCGGTGGAGTAACGTGCCTTCCCCCTTACACCATCCGCACCACCGGGGCAGGCTGAACCACCCAATGACACCCCCATCGGTCACCGGTGCTCGGCAGCGAGCAGTCGAGATGAGCGGCGACCCGAACCTGGTCAAGGGGCCGCTCAAGGGGTACCACCACGAGACCTACGTCCTCGCGCTGCCCGGTGGGACACGAACCGTCAAGGTCCGTGAGCCGCGCTCCGAGATCCTGTGGTTCGACCGGAGGTGCTTCAAGTCGGAGGAGGCGCTGCTGCGCGCCCTCCAGGAGCACATCAGCCGTGTCCCCGGCATCGTCGATGTCGCCGGCATGGGACTCCAGGGCTTCATCGAGGGGCGGACGCTCGGTGAGCAGCGGCGGCCCGGGCGGCGTGTTCCCGACGCGGTGTTCGACCAGATCGTCGACCTCTTCAAGGAGATGGTGCGGGTCACGCCGGACATGCTGAGTGTGGAGCGGCGCTGTGAGGACAAGGACCGCGCCGAGGACGGGGACAGCGACGACTTTCTGGAACGTCTGATCGTCTTCGTCGAGGACCAGGTCTACCGGAAGAACCACACGGTGTTCGCGGGCCTGTTCCACGCGCTCGGTATCTCGGACGAATCGTTCACCCTCCTGAGGAAGCACGTGCTGGGGCTCCAGGGGCGCCCGTTCTGTCTCCTGCACGCGGACCTGCACCGGGAGAACTTCGTCCTCGACCCGAAGGGCCGGCTCTGGGCCATCGACTGGGAGCTGGCGATGCTGGGCGATCCGCTCTACGACCTGGCCACCCACCTCTACCTGATGCGCTATCCGGGCGACCAGGAGAACCGGATGGTCCGCGAGTGGTGCGACCTGGTCGAGAGGATCCGGCCGGGCAGTTCCTCCGGGTGGGAGCGGGACCTGCCGCTGCTCCTCGACTTCAAGCGGGCGCAGTCGGTCTTCACCGATGTCATCCGGGTGTCGCTGTCCCTGCGCGAGGACGCGGCCTTCAACTGGGTGGCCCTGCCCGTGGCCGCCGGCAAGCTCCAGAAGATCCTCACCGCCGCCGCGCAACCGCTCGGCCTGGCACAGGTGCCGAGCCGTGCGCAGATCATGGCCGCGCTGGTCCGCTGGCACACGTCCTGACGCGGACTCCCGCCCAGAGCCCCACTGCGTAGGCTCGCCGCATGAGTGAGAGCGGGCTGCGGGAGCGCAAGAAGCAGCGGATGTACCAGGTCGTGTCGGACATCGCGATCCGGCTCTTCCTGGAGAAGGGGTTCGACGCGGTGTCGGTCGCCGAGGTGGCGGCGGCGGCCGAGATCTCCAAGCCGACGCTGTTCCGGTACTTCCCGGCGAAGGAGGACCTGGTCCTGCACCGGATCGCCGACCACGAGGGCGAGGCCGCGCGGGTGGTGGCGGAGGCCGAGGGGGATCCCGTGGAGGCGCTGCGGCGGCACTTCCTGGCGGGGCTGGAGCGGTGCGATCCCGTGACCGGGCTCAACGACGATCCCCGGGTGCTCGCCTTCCACCGGCTGCTCTACGGGACACCCTCCCTGGTCGCCCGGGCGTACGCGCACCAGGAGCGGTCCGAGGCCGCGCTCGCCGAGGTGCTCGGGGGTGATCTGGACGCACGGCTCGCGGCCGGGCAGATCATGGCCGTGCGGCGGATCCTCGCGATGGAGAACTGGCGGCGGATCGCGGCGGGGGAGCGGGTGGCGGACGTGCGGGCGGACGCGGTGGCGGCGGCGGAGCGGGCGTTCGGGTGGCTGGCAGCGGGGCTGCCGCCCGGCATCCGGAGTGGTACCCGGTGAGTGATACCCGATGAGTGAGACGCGGTAATAAATTTAACTTGGTTGCGTTTTCGCGTACGCTCTGTGGAATGACGTCGACCGAGCCTGCCCTTCAGCATGTCCTCGACCGTGAGCGCGTCCATCACGAGCGCTGCCGGGCCGCCCTCGCCGCGATGGTCGAGGGGGCCGGGGAGCAGGTCGTCATCGGGGAGGACGTGTCCGCGTCCGGCGCCGATGCCGAGGTGCTCGGGTACCGGCTGCGCAGCCAGGCCAAGGCGCTGCGCGAGCTGCCCGAGGGGCCCTTGTTCTTCGGGGCCTTGCAGGGGGAGGACGGGCAGTTGCACATCGGGCGGCTGCGGATCTCCGAGCACCCGGCCGAACCGCCCCTCGTCGTCGACTGGCGTGCGCCCGTCTCGCGCGCCTTCTACCAGGCCACGGCCCGCGACCCGCAGGGCGTCGCCGTGCGCCGGCGGTTCGGGTGGGCGCCCGGCAGCCGGGGCGACTCCGCCGACCTCACCGGCCTGGAGGACGAGCACCTGGGGCAGGGCGAGGCGCGGACCAGCGAGATCGTCGCCCGGGAGATCGAACGGCCGCGCGTCGGGCCCATGCGGGACATCGCCGCGACCATCCAGCCCGAGCAGGACGACCTCGTGCGCGGGGACCTGGCGGTGTCGGTGTGCGTGCAGGGGGCGCCCGGCACCGGCAAGACCGCCGTCGGGCTGCACCGGGCCGCGTATCTGCTCTACACGCACCCGCAGCGCATCCGGCGCGGCGGTCTGCTGATCCTCGGGCCCAACCGCACCTTCCTGTCGTA
Source organism: Streptomyces afghaniensis 772 (assembly GCA_000415505.1). Classification (GTDB taxonomy): domain Bacteria; phylum Actinomycetota; class Actinomycetes; order Streptomycetales; family Streptomycetaceae; genus Streptomyces; species Streptomyces afghaniensis. The sequence continues at coordinate 23,298 of KE354215.1, read as the reverse complement.
CATCGCGGAGGTCCTGCCGTCCCTCGGTGAGACCGGTGTGCGGCAGTCGACGCTGGCCGAGGAGATCGCGCGGCATCCGGTCAGGGGCCGTGACGAGCCGGCGGCCGCCGTCGTCAAGCACGACGCCCGGATGGCCGAGGTGCTGCGGCGGGCGCTGTACGCGAGGGTGCGCGCCGAGGGGGCCGGCTCCCTCGCCGTGCCGGACGGGTCGTACCGCTGGCGGGTGCCGGCGCAGACCCTGGCGCGGATCGTGGCGGACGTACGGGAGGAGGAACCGCCGTACGGGGTCGGGCGCGAGCGGGTGCGGGCGCGGATCGTGCGGTGCCTGCGCGAGCAGGCCGAACGGCGGGCCGGGCCGCCCCCCAACGCCTGGGTGCGCCGGATCGAGCGGGCGCGGCCCGTGTCCGCGTACGTCGACGCCGTCTGGCCCCGGGCGCGGCCCGAGGAGGTCGTGGCCGGACTGCTCGGCGATCCCGGGGTGCTGGCGGAGGCCGCCGACGGGCTGCTGGACTCCGCCGAGCAGCGGGCGCTGCTGTGGCGCAAGCCGCCCCGGTCGTGGAAGTCGGCCCGCTGGTCGGCCGCCGATCTGGTGCTCCTGGACGAGGTCGCCGGGCTGGTCGAGCACCCGGAGGGATACGGGCATGTCGTCGTCGACGAGGCGCAGGACCTGTCCCCGATGGAGTGCCGGGCCATCGCCCGCCGGGCGCCCTTCGGCTCGCTGACGGTCCTGGGCGACCTGGCCCAGGGGACGACACCGTGGGCGGCGCGGTCGTGGCGGACGGTCCTGGCGCACCTGGGGAAACCGGACGCGGCCGTGGTCGAGCTGACCACCGGCTTCCGTGTGCCGCGTGCGGTCGTCGCCCTCGCCAACCGGCTGCTGGAGCGGCTGGACGTGGACGTACCGGCGGCCCGTTCGCTGCGCGGGGACGGGGAGTTGCGGATGCGCGAGACGGCCCCGGACGGCGTGTCCGGCGCGGTGGTGGAGGCCGTACGGGACGCACTCCGGCGGGAGGGATCCGTCGGGGTCGTCGCGGCGGACGCGGATGTGCCCCGGCTCCGGGCGGCCCTGGACGCGGCCGGCCTCGACGCGGCGGGCCCGGAGGAACTCGGCGCGCGGTTGTCCCTGGTACCGGCGAGCGTCGTCAAGGGCCTCGAGTACGACCATGTCGTGGCCGTCGAGCCGGCGACGATCGCCGAGGCGGAGGAACGGGGGCTGCACCGGCTGTACGTGGTGCTGACACGGGCGGTGTCACGACTGGAGGTGGTGCGGGGGCGGCCGTTGCCGTTCTAGGCCGGGGTACCCCTCCGGCGGATCATGCCACGCGCGACGCCGCCCGGGCCGAGCCGGCCGAGCAGGCCCGGCCCTCCTGAGGGCTCACCCCCGCCCGATGACCTCCGCGATCCGGATGAAACCGTCCGTGCCGTGCCCGAGCCCGATCGCGCGGCGGGCCATGCCCTCGGCCGCGCGCATGACGCCGGCGTCGATGCCGTGGGCCTCGGAGACGTGGACGACGTGGGCCATGGACGACACCGCCGAGGTGAGCGGGTTGCCCTCGCCGGAGTACGTGCCGGCGTCGGCGTCCGCCGCGGTCTCGGCGAACAGCGGCGGCAGGATCGCTCCGATGCCCTGGGCGAAGGGCGCCAGCTCGGCGGCGGTGACGCCCTCGGCGCGGGCCACCGCCAGGGCGTGCGCGTAGCCCGCCATCGCCGTCCAGAAGATGTCGAGCAGGGCGATGTCGTAGGCGGCGGCCCGGCCCGTGTCCTCGCCGAGGTGGGTGTGAGTGCCGCCCAACGCCCGGCGCACGGGGGCCAGTTCCTCGTAGAGGTCCGCCGGCCCGCTGTGCAGGAACACGGCGTCGGGCGTGCCGATGGTCGTCGTCGGGGTCATGATCGCGCCGTCCAGGTAGCGGACGCCGTGCGCGGCGGCCCAGTCGGCGGTGTCGCGGGCCCGGGCCGGGGTGTCGGCGGTCAGGTTCACCACCGTACGGCCCTTGAGGGCGGCGGCGACGTCGTCCTGGCGCAGGACGGCGTCTACGGCGTCGTAGTTCACCACGCAGACGACGACCACCTCACCGGCGGCGGCTGCCTCGGCCGCCGAGCCGGCGCCCACCGCCCCCCGTGCGACGAGTTCCCGGTCTCTGCCCGGGGTGCGGTTCCAGACCGTGGTCGGCAGTCCCGCCTCCAGGAGGGCACCGGCCAGCGCGCGGCCCATCGGGCCGAGACCGAGGACGGTGACGGCGGGCCGGGCGGAATGTTCCGGGGACGAGGACGTGCTGTACGTGGACACGCTTGAACTCCCTTGCAGGCATGCGCAATTGATGATGAATGGGGCTAAAGGATGACGCGCCGGCGCCAGGACCCGAACGTCTGCGGAGTGACCGCCGCGATCGCCGTGATCGACGGCAAGTGGAAGACGACCCTGCTCTGGCTGCTGGAGTCGGGCCCGCACCGTCCGGCGGAACTGCGCCGGCGGCTGCCGGGCCTCACCGAGAAGGTACTGACCGAGGCGATGCGGGAGATGGAGACGGACGGGCTGGTGCGTCGCGAGGTGTACGACGTGCTGCCGCCGAAGACGGTCTACTCCCTGACCCCGTTCGGCCGCGAACTCGCCGAGGCACTGGCCCCGCTGTCCGACTGGGGCCACCGGCGCCTGGAGAAACTGGCCGAGACGCAGGACACCCGGTCGGCCTCCTGACGCCCACGTCACCTCCGTCCCTTCGGTATCCGGCGCCTCACCGACGGCCCACCACCAGGTTCGCCCCGAGCCGGCCCGCTGCCAAGTACCCACAAAAAAGTGGGTGTTCGGCCCCGCCCGGTTCCTCAGCCGGTCAGATGCCGCAGCACAACTACGTCATGAACCCGCCGCGAAGGGGCCGTCCTCGGTGAAGGCCAGCGCGTGGAAGCGTTCGCCGATGTGGCGGTGGGTGGCGGCGTCCGGGTGGACCTCGTCGGGGAGGGGGAGCCGGGCCGCGTCGGACGCGCCGTAGAGGTCGAGGCCGTCGAGGTAGTGGATGTTCGGGTCGGCGGCGGCGCGCTGCCGGACGATGCGGGACAGTTCCTCCCGGATGACGCCGAGCGTCAGCTTCCCGGCCGGCACCTCCGCCGGGTCGCCCATCGCGGCGAACCGCAGCCGGCCCTCGCCGAGCGCGCCGACGTCCGGGGCCGTGGGCCCGGGCGTGGTCTCGTGGATGGCGCAGTGGATGGAGGAGACGACCAGCAGCGGGGCGTCGGGGTGCCCGTCGCGGATCGTGTCGAGGAAACCGTGCACGGCCGGACCGAACGCGCGCAGCCGCATCACGTCCCCATTGACGATGTTGATGCCGATCTTCACGCTGATCAGGTCGGCCGGGGTGTCCCGCACGGCACGCGCGGTGAACGGGTCGAGCATCGCGCTGCCGCCCAGACCGAGGTTGACCAGTTCCACACCGCCGAGCGACGCGGCGATCGCGGGCCAGATGGCGGTGGGGCTCGCGGCGTCGGAGCCGTGGCTGATCGAACTGCCGTGGTGCAGCCACACCCGGCGGCCCCGGTCCGGCACCGGCTCCACGGGCGCGTCGGTGCGCAGGGCGACGAGCTCGGTGGTCTCGTTGTGCGGCAGCCAGATCTCGACGTCCTTCTCGCGCGCGGGCAGGCCGGTGAAGCGGACGGTACCGACCGGGCCCGGGGTGACCTCGCCGTCCCAGGTGGCCATGTCGATCGTGAGGACGTTGCCGCCCGTCCCGGGGGCCTGACCGGCCGGGCGGCCGTCGACGAGCAGGTCGTACAGGCCGTCCGGGCGGGGCGGGAAGCCGGCGTAGTCGCGCTTGGTGCGCAGCGTGTCCAGTTCGACGGCGGTCGCGGCGGTACGGAACGCCAGCCGCACGCCGGACGGCTGGGCCTCGGCCATGGCCAGCTGGGCGTTGGTGTTCTGCGCGCGGGCCCGGGCGGGCAGCCGGTGGGGGAGCAGCCCGTGCTCGGTGCGCTCCAGGTCGAGGGCGCCGCGCAGCAGGTCCGCCGTGAGGGGGTGGTGATCCAGTCGTGCTCGGTGTGCATGGGTGTCAGCCTCGGGGGTCGGTGGGGGGTTCGGGCCAGTTCCGCAGCAGCGTGTCGAGGGCGTCGAGGATCCGGGCCCAGGTGTCGTCGGTGTCGGGGGCGCTGTGGCTGAACCCGCCGCCCATCTCCAGGCTGACGTAACCGTGGAAGACGCTGCCCAGCAGCCGGACCGCGTGGGTCTGGTCCGGTTCCGTCAGGTCGTAGCCGCGCAGCAGCGCCCGGGTCATCTGCGCGTGCCGGACGCCGGCGCTCGCCGCCGCCGTCCGGGGATCGAGCCGCAGCTGGGCGGCGGCGTAGCGGCCGGGGTGCTCCCGGGCATAGTCGCGGTAGACGTTCGCGAGGGCGGCCAGGGCTTCCTTGCCGGCCCGGCCGGCCAGGGCGTCGGCGGCCCGGTCGGCGAGTTCCGTGAGCGCGAGCAGGGCGATCCGGGTCCTGAGGTCCTGGGAGTTCTTCACGTGCGAGTACAGGCTCGCGACCTTGACGTCGAACCGGCGGGCGAGCGCCGACACGGTCACCTGCTCGAAGCCGACCTCGTCGGCCAGCTCGGCACCTGCCTGGGTCAGGCGTTCCGGTGTCAGTCCTACGCGTGCCATACGGTCACTCCCTTCTGCCAGAAGGAAGTGTGCATCTGCCTAATAGCTTTAGGCAAATTCCCGTTCCGTTAGGGACACCGGATACTGGCTCAGGCGTCCTGGAGGCCACGCCGGGCGGGTGCCCGCAGCCTCCTGCCCCGCTTGGTCGGGCCCCAGGGCTTCAGGACGGAGATCACCGTCATGAAGACGTAGGCGGACAGCGAGACGACCGGCCCGAACAGCACGTCACCGGCATCGGGCAGGGGCCCGCCCGCGGCGACGGCGGTGACCGCGGAGTTCACCCCGGGGCGCAGGGCGAACACCGTGGCGGTGGTCGTGGCGAGGGTCAGCCAGAACTTCGTGTACACCCAGCGGTGCCGGGCGAGTCCCCACGGCGTGCCCAGGGACAGCATCAGTCCGCTGAGCAGCGTGAGGAAGGCGACGGGGAGCAGGAGCCAGTCGGCGAAGAGCTTCATGGCCCGGACGGACGACTCCACGGTCACGGCGGACCCGGTGCCGGCCGCGGTGGTCCCGAGCGCGAGCAGCCCGAGCGTGAGCCCGAGCCAGCCCGCGGAGGCGATGACGTGGACGACGAGAACGGCCCGGCGCGCCGGGCGGCCGAGTTTCGGAATCGGGTGGGGCTTCTGCTTCGGCTTCACGCTGCCACCGTGCCGGGCGGGGGTGGCGGTGGCGTCTTACGGGCGGAGTAAAGCGGCGTACTGGCGTCGGAGTACGGGCGAGGGACCGGCAGGTGCTCGCCCGGCGTGTCAGCCCGGTCCTGTCAGCCCGGTCCTGTCAGCTCTGTCGTCTACCTTCGCGGCATGACCGAGCCCTCCCACCTCACCGCCGTCCGAGAGTCCTACGACACCGTCGCCGCCGACTACGCCCGGCTCGTCAAGGAGCCGGCCGAGCTGGACCCGGTGTCGCGCGCGATGCTGGCCGCCTTCGCCGAGCTGGTCCGGCCGCCGCACCCCGGGCCGGTGGCCGACCTGGGCTGCGGCCCGGGCAAGGTGACGGCACATCTGGCCGCCCTGGGCGTGCCGGTGTTCGGTGTGGACGTGTCGCCGGAGATGGTCGGGCTGGCCCGGGAGGCGTACCCGGATCTCCGCTTCACCGTCGGCTCGATGACCGCGCTGGAGACCGGCAGCGGCGAACTCGGCGGCATCCTGGCGTACTACTCCACCCACCACACCCCGCCGCAGTGGCTGCCGACCGTGTTCGCCGAGTTCCACCGCACCCTCGCGCCCGGCGGCCGGCTGATGCTGGCCGGCCCGGTGGGCGGCGGCGAGCACCTGCGCCCGTCGCACGCCTACGGCGACCATCCGGTGTCCTACGAGTCGTACCTGCTGCCGCCGGAGCGGATCGCCGAACTGCTGCACCGGGCCGGGCTGGTCGTCACGACGCGTGTGGTGCAGGAGCCGGAGGAGGGGACCAAGAGGCAGATCGGCACGTTTCTGGCGTACAAGCCGCGGTAGCGGGCGGCGGGCCCCGCCGCTACCCGCCGTGCAGCCACACCCGCAACGGGCCGGCCGGCTCGAAGCCGTGCCGGACGGCGGCCTCCAGGTCGTCGCCGCTCTCGTACCCGACCACGGGCAGGGCGGGGAAGAGCCGCCCGAGCAGGTGCAGCAGGCCCGGCCATGCCGCGTCGGGTCCGCCGTCCCGCCCGAAGACGTTGGAGACGCCGACGACGTGTGCGCCGCGGGTGGCCACCGCTCCGGCGACGACGCGCCCGTCACCGGACCGCCCCGAGATCACGAAGGTCTCCGGGTCGGCGAGCAGTTCGTCCCGCCAGAGGTCCGCGTTCCCGGCGCCGCCGTCCCAGGCCCGTGCCCAGGCGCGCAGCGCGTCCGGATCGCGCACCACGTCCCACGCGAGATCCGTCGGCCCGGGGACGCGGACGGGCGCGGCCGCACCCGCCGGACGGTGGATCCACCGCGCCTCGAACAGCACCCGGAAACCGGCCCCCGTCAGATCGAGATCGGCGAAGCTGTCCTTGACCGAGGCGCCGGGGGAGCCCGTGTCGACCCGTGCCACGAGCGCGTCCGGGTCGGCGCCCGGCTCCAGCGTCACCGCGTCCGGGTAGTAGACCGGCGCCCGCCCCGCGGCGGCCCACGCCTCGCCCCCGAACTCACCCGCCACGCCGTGGGCCCGGCACATCACCGCGCACCACTCGGCGTTGTTACGGGCGGCGGCACGGACCAGGAACTGCTGCGAAGTCGTCACGTGTGCGGAGCATGGCCGCGTTCGGCCTGTTGGTCGAGCGATTTTGGGCCGAGTCACTTCTAGGTTGATCGCGAGTGTCCACCGATGACCGGCCAGGAGGCGGCATGTCCGTACAGATGAAGTTGAGCGCCATAACCCTGGACTGCCCTGACCCTCTCGCGCTGGCGGCGTTCTACCAGGCGGCCACCGGCCTCGAACCGCACCCGAGATCGAACGCCGACTTCGCTTCTCTGGGCGGTGGGGACGGACTCTCCCTCGGCTTCCAGCGGGTCGACGACTACCGGGCCCCCAGCTGGCCCGGCCAGGAGGTGCCCCAGCAACTGCACTGCTGCTTCAGGGTCGCGGACCTGGAGGAGGCCGAGGCCCGGCTGCTGGAGCTGGGAGCGGGCCGGCCGGAGCAGCAGCCGAACGAGAGCAGGTGGCGCGTGCTGACGGACCCGGCGGGGCATCCCTTCTGCATCGTCGGAGGCCTCAGTGCTTGACGGCCTCCGCGATCCGCAGGGCGGCCTGGTCCGGCGTGAGGTGGGTGGTGTCGACGACCTCGGCCTCGGCGTGCAGCCAGGTGCGGGCCGCCTCGGCGTAGGGCTCCAGGTACTTGAGACGGAACCAGGAGTTGGGGCCGACGACAGTGTCGCCCGCGATGCGCCCGCGCAGCGTCTCCTGGTCGGCGTGGAGGACGAAGTGCCGTACGGGAATGCCGTGTTGGGCCAGCCCCGTACTGATCTCGCGCCAGTACTGCTCGACCAGGACCGTCATGGGCATCACCAGAGTGCCGCCGGCGTAGTCGAGTACGCGGCGGGCGGTCTCCACCACGAGCGGCCGCCACGGCGGCCAGTGCTGGAAGTTGTCCGTCTCGGGCAGCCCCGGCTTGATGTCCATGAGCGTCTCGCCGACCTTCTCGGCGTCGAACACCCGCGAATCCGGGATCAGCTGCTGCACCAGGGTGCTCGTCGTCGTCTTGCCGGCGCCGTGGGTGCCGTTGATCCATACGATCATGGGCCCACACGTTAGCGGCTCCGACGGCTGTCAGGGTGGCGTGGCGCACTTTTGCAAGCGGGTGCTTGCAATAGTTAGCGGGGTGCTGCACTCTGGAGTCATGGCATCGCTCAACGTCGGCAATCTCGGTGACTACCTGCGCGAACAGCGGCGCAACGCGCAGCTGTCGCTGCGGCAGCTCGCCGACGCCGCCGGGGTGTCCAATCCGTATCTGAGCCAGATCGAGCGCGGGCTGCGCAAGCCGAGCGCGGAGGTGCTGCAGCAGGTCGCCAAGGCCCTGCGGATCTCCGCCGAGACGCTGTACGTCCGGGCCGGCATCCTCGACGCCGAGCGGGACCGGGACGAGGTGGAGACGCGTGCCGTCATCCTCGCGGACCCGACGCTGAACGAGCGGCAGAAGCAGGTGCTGTTGCAGATCTACGAGTCCTTCCGCAAGGAGAACGGGTTCGGGACCGGCGACGGCTCCGCGCTCGTCGACCTCGTGGTCGCCGAGGACGCGGCGGACAGAGACGGTGACGGGGACGCTCCGGACGGCGGCACCGGGATACGACGGACCCGCACGGCCGACGGCGGCCGGCCCGCCGAGCGCCGTACCCGCGACAGCGACGGCAGCGACGGCGGTACGTCCGCGTCACCGTCGGCGGCCCGCCGCATACGCGAGGACGACGGCGGTACGTCACCCTCGCCCGCCCGCCGTGCTCGCAAGAACACCGGCACTACGCCCGCCCGCGCCCGCCGGGCCCGCAAGACCACCGGCGGCAGTGACACCGACCCGCAGCAGACGGCCGGCTGAGCCGGACCAGGGCACCGGCCGTACCGCTGCGGATCACACAACCCTCAGCCGAACCCTCAAGCGAAACAGAATCCGGGAGGACCATCACCATGGCCATCACCGACGACCTGCGCAAGACCCTCAGCGACCCGACGCCGCTCTACTTCGCCGCAGGCACCGCCGACCTCGCCCTTCAGCAGGCCAAGAAGGTGCCGGCCCTGGTGGAGCAGCTGCGCTCCGAGGCCCCCGCGCGGATCGACGCCGTACGCAACACCGATCCCAAGGCCGTCCAGGAGAAGGCCTCCGCCCGGGCCAAGGAGGCCACCGCCCGCGTCAAGGAGACGCAGGAGACCCTCCAGAACAAGGTCACGGAGTTCATCGGCTCCATCGACATCGACATCAAGAAGCTCGGCAGCACGATCGACGCGGACCTGAAGAAGGTCGGCGAGACCGCCCAGGACTTCGCGCTGCGCGGCGTCGGCGTGGCCGCCGAGTACGCCGTCAAGGCCCGGGAGACCTACGAGAAGGTCGCCGAGCACGGCGAGCAGGCCGTGCGCACCTGGCGCGGCGAGGCCGCCGAGGGCATCGAGGACGTCGCCGAGGGCGTCGAGGAGCTGGCCGTGGCCGTCGAGCCGAAGGCCCAGCCGGTCGAGGTCAAGGAGGAGCCCGCGAAGCCCGCCGCCGCCACGGCCGCCCCGGCGAAGAAGGCCCCCGCGGCGAAGAAGGCCCCGGCGCGCAAGACCACCACCGCCAAGAAGAGCACCCCGCCGGCCAAGTAGGACGGCCAAGGGCGCAGAGCGACCGCAACGGGCCGGGCACCCTGGGGGTGTCCGGCCCGTTGTACGGGTACGGTGACCGCGTAGGGACGAGCCGAGTCAGGTGGTGGACGTAGTGTTGATGCAGGGCTTCGCAGGGTTCATGTGGCTTCTGAGCATTGCCCTGATCATTTTCAGCGGCTTCGCGTTGTTCGACGCCGCCGTGCGGCGGGAGGACGCGTACCGCGCGGCCGACAAGAAGACCAAGCCGTTCTGGATGATCATCCTCGGGCTGGCCTTCGTGGTGAACCTGCTCTTCCCGATTCTGTCGTTCCTGCCGATCATCGGCCTCATCGCGACGATCGTGTACATGGTCGACGTCCGCCCCGCCATCCGCGCGCTCCCCGGCGGCGGCCGCAGCAGCCGCGGCTCCAGCAGCGACGGCCCGTACGGCCCCTGGAACGGCGGCCGGTAAGCCCCCGGGCAGCACCGGAGCCGGCCGGCCGGGGCTACGGCACCCGGTCCAGCAGCAGTACCGCCACGTCGTCCGTCAGCTCGCCACCGTTGAGTTTGCGCACCTCGTTCACCGCCGCCCGCAGCAGCTCCTCGCCCCGCAGTCCCTCGGCGATCTGGCGGCGCACCATCTCCGTCATGCCGTCCTGGCCGAGCCGCTCCCGGCCCTGGCCGACATGGCCCTCGATCAGGCCGTCGGTGTAGAGCATCAGGCTCCACTCGGCGCCCAGCTCCACCTGCATGCGCGGCCATCGGGCCCCCGGCAGCAGCCCGAGGGCCGGCCCGTTGTTGTCGTACGGCAGCAGGCGGGCCGGCTTGCCCGGGCGGGCCAGCAGCGGCGACGGGTGGCCCGCCAGACACAGGCCGGCGCGGCGGCCGTCCGGCGCGATGTCCACCGTGCACAGGGTCGCGAAGATCTCGTCGTCGGCCCGCTCGTGCTCCAGCACCTGCTGGAGCGTGCCCAGCAGCTGGTCGCCGCACAGGCCCGCCAGCGTCAGCGCGCGCCACGCGATCCGCAGCTCCACGCCCAGGGCGGCTTCGTCCGGGCCGTGACCGCAGACGTCACCGATCATGGCGTGCACGGTGCCGTCGGGCGTGCGCACGACGTCGTAGAAGTCGCCGCCGAGCAGGGCGCGCGAGCGGCCCGGGCGGTAGCGGGCGGCGAACCGGAGCGGGGAGCCGTCCAGCAGCGGGGTCGGCAGCAGACCGCGCTCCAGGCGGCGGTTCTCCTGGGCGCGCAGCCGGCCCTCGGCGAGCCGGCGCTCGGCCGACTCGGAGCGCTTGCGCTCCACCGCGTAGCGGATCGCCCGGCTCAGCAGCCGGCCGTCCAGCTCGTCGCGGAAGAGGTAGTCCTGGGCGCCCACGCGCACCGCCTCCGCGCCGCGCTCGGCGTCGCCCGAGGCGGTCAGCGCCAGGACGGCATGCCGGGGCGCGAGCTCCAGCACGTGCTTGAGCACGGCGAGCTCGTCATCGGAGTCGCTGCGGCCCGGAGCCGGCAGCGCGAGGTCCAGCAGGATGCAGTGGACGTCGTCGGTCAGCAGCCGCCCGGCCTCCGTGAGGTTGCGGGCCGTGCGGACGCGGATCGGCTTGCCTGCCTGGTCGAGCATGTCGGGCACGATCGGCGAACCGGCCGGATCGTCCTCGATCAGCAGCAGGGTCAGGTTGGTGTGGGCGGTGTTGTTCTCCACCTTGTCCGTGATGTTCCCGGCCGTGTCCGGCGTGCGCGGTGCCGCTGCCGAGGCGTCCGTGGCGGACTGCTCGGCGGGGCCGTCGCAGCGGGACTCGGCCTGCGCCTGACCACTCTCCACGGCCGGGATCGCTCTCTGCCGCGGTATGGGTACGGGCATCGTCTTGGGTTCCTTCCCTCCCCCCGAGGGCATGGCGGGGGCGAGGGACCTCGACCCACCGACCGGGACCATAGCGGGTGTCGGCGCCGCATTGGAATGGTGTGAGCCACGCCGCTGCGCCATCGGCCAGTGTCATATGCCGCGATATGCCCCTCAGTTGGACACCGCCGGGATGCTGCGGGGATGACGAACGTCACTTCAGCACGCTGTTTGGCGGCGGGTTCGGCGTGGGTTGGGTCACGTGGTTCGGGCCCGGGTGACCCATGGGGCGGTGTCTTCCCGCGCTCAGCCGGCGTCGGCGGGGGCATCCGGTCGTACCACCCCGAGGATGGGCATCGATCCGGCCCCCGCGATGGTCACCGTCCGCCCGGGCCGTGGCGCGTGCACGATCGCCCCGTCGCCGACGTACATCGCGACATGGCTGGCGTCGTCGAAGTAGATGATGAGGTCGCCGGGCCGCATGTCCTGGATGTCGATGTGCCGCAGCTGCTTCCACTGCTCCTGCGAGGTGCGCGGAATGCCGCGTCCGGCGGAGATCCAGGCCTGTGAGGTCAGCCCGGAGCAGTCGTAGGTCTTCGGGCCCTCGGCGCCCCACTGGTACGGCTTGCCGATCTGGGCCGTGGCGTACGCGACGGCCTTCTTGCCCTGCTCGGAGGCCTTTCCGCTGATCTCGTCCAGGATGCCGGAGTCGAGCCAGGCGGTCTGCGCCTTGCCGGCGGCCTCCTTCTCCAGCTCGGCGAGGCGCTCCTGCTCCTCCTTCCGGAGCTCGGACTCCAGCTTCTCCGCCTCCGCGATCTGCTTCTCGATCTTCTTCTGCGCGGCGGCCTTGGCCTTGCGGCCCGCCTCCAGTTTCTTCCACTGCGCGGAGGCGTCCTGTGCGTACCGCTCCAAGTCCTCCTGGGTGCGGGTCAGTTCGCCGATCAGGCCCTTGGCCGCGTGCTGGCCCTGCCGCACCCGGCCCGCCCCGTCGAGGAACTCCTGCGGATCGTCGCTCAGCATCAGATGGGCCTCGGGCGGCAGTCCGCCGCCGCGGTACTGGGCGGCGGCCGAAGCGCCCGCGCGGTCCTTCAGCTTCGCCAGCTTCTCCTGGCCCTTGACGATCTTCTTGGCGAGCTTGACGAGCTCGGCGGACTGCTTGTCCGCCTTCTCCTCGGCGGCGTTGTACTCGTCGGTGGCGCGGGCTGCGGCGCGGTAGAGCTCGTCGAGTTTCTTGCGTACGGCCTCGAGGTCCTTGCCGGGCGCGAGGGTCGGGCCCGCGCTCGGGGTGGGTGGGGGACTGGGGCTCGCGAACGCCGTGCCCGGTGCGGCCAGCACCGTGAGCGCGCAGACCACGGTCACGGCCGTCGCGATCAGGCCACGCTTGCCCGTTCCCATACTTCAGCCCCCAAACTGATTAACCGTCAGTAACGTACGGTTCGCCTGGGGATGCTGCCATGTCGGCGCGCGAAGCGACAGGGGTAGTACTTCCCGCGGCCCCCTCCCCGATATGCCATCGGCATGACGATCTCCCCGCCTGTGTGACGAACGACTCAAAGAGATCGTTCCCTGCGGGCCATGCCGAGGAGTTTCAGCCGCCTGGCCCGGGCGGTCAGCCCCGGGGCGCCAGCGCCTCCCACCGCACCGTCACTTCGCCCTGCCGCCACCGCACCGGCCCGTCCGCCACGGGCCAGTCGGCGGTCAGGTCCCGTACCGCCCGGATCCAGCGCTGGCGGGCGCCGTAGGACGCGTAGGGCGCGGCGGCGGCCCAGGCGCGGTCGAAGTCGCGTAGGAAGGCGTGCACCGGCTCGCCCGGGACGTTGCGGTGGATGAGCGCCTTCGGCAGGCGTTCGGCCAGGTCCGAGGGGCGGTCCAGGGAGCCGAGCCGGGTCGCGAAGGTGACCGTGCGCGGTCCCTCCGGGCCGAGCGCGACCCAGACGTGCCGGCGTCCGATCTCGTCGCAGGTCCCCTCGACCAGCAGCCCGCCGCGCGCCCCGGTCGCCGGATCGGCCGGGGCGAGCCGCCCGCACAGCCGGTGCCAGACGGCCTCGACCTCGCCCTCCGCGTACTGCCGCAGCACGTTCGCCGCGCGGATCAGCAGGGGCCGCTGCGGGATCGGGATCTCGAAACCGCCGTGCCGGAAGACGAGCCCCGCCCGCTCGTACGGCAGCGCCGCCGCGACCCGGGCCGGCTCGATCTCGACGCCCACCACGTGCGCGCGTGGCGCGACCGTACGGAGCCGGTGCAGCAGCTCGACGGCCGTCCAGGGTGCGGCGCCGTACCCGAGGTCGACGGCTACGGGATCGGCGGCACGGCGCAGTTCGGTGCCGTGCGTGGCCGCGATCCAGCGGTCCATACGGCGCAGGCGGTTGGGGTTGGTCGTCCCGCGCGTCACCGTGCCCACGGGGCGGCGGGTGGCGGCGCGGGATGTCATGCGTACGAGGTTAAGCGGCGCCCAGGCGTGCCCGGCCCCCGGTGTCGAACGGTTCCCTAGGCGCCGGTCCCGCCCCCGCCCCCGTACGTCCCGAACCCCGGAATCCCCGCCGACTCGAAGACATGCACCGACAGGCCGCCCGGCGTCGTCCGGTGGCCGGCCAGCCGCAGCCCGGCCGGTGCGCCGCCGTCCGGGAAGAGGCGGCGGCCCTGGCCGACCACGACCGGGGCGATCACGAGCCGCAGCGTGTCGATCAGCCCGGCGGCGAGCAGGGACTGGGCGAGCCGGGCGCTGCCGTGGATCTGGAGCTCCCGGCCGGGCTGCCGCTTCAGCTCCGCGACCTGGGCGGGGACGTCACCGGAAAGGATCGTGGTCGGCTCCCAGCCGGCCGTGGTCAGGCTCTGGGAGGCGACGTACTTCGGCAGACCGTTCATGATCCCGGCGAGCGGATGGTCGGTCATCGCCGGCCAGTCGCGGGCGAAGTTCTGGTACGTACGCCGCCCGAACAGCAACGCGTCCGCCTCGCCGAGCCAGCTGCCGGCCAGCCGCTCGAACTCCTCGTCCAGATGCGGCACGAACCAGCCGCCCCGCTCGAAGCCGTCGCTGGTGTCCTCGTCCGGGGCGCCCGGCCCCTGGGAGACACCGTCGAGCGACAGAAACTCCTGCACCACCAGCTTCATCACGCACCACCTCATCCCTCTCCCCCTCAGGCTTACCCCTACGCCCCACCTCCTCGAACGGTTGAGCGAGAAGCGGTAATGATTCGGTAAAAGTCGCGAATCAGGAAATGGAGCCCAACCTTCCGGTGTTGGACCGCTGGAGGGCACGTGCGCCCTGCCAAGGCATGCCCGGAGCGAGGAGGAACGCCACGTGAGCCAGTACATCGGCAGGCTCGGGCGGCGCTCGGCGTCCCCGCCCGCGCGCCTGCGGCTGCACCGCAGGCCCCGCCGGGTGGCCATGCTCTCCGTGCACACCTCCCCGCTCCACCAGCCGGGCACCGGCGACGCAGGCGGCATGAACGTCTACATCGTGGAGCTCGCGCAGCGCCTCGCCGCGATCAACATCGAGGTCGAGATCTTCACGCGCGCGACCGCGGCCGCCCTCCCGCCGACCGTCGAGCTCGCCCCCGGCGTCCTCGTCCGGCACGTCGACGCCGGTCCCTACGAGGGCCTCAACAAGGAGGACCTCCCCGCCCAGCTGTGCGCCTTCACGCACGGTGTGATGCAGGCCTGGGCCGGCCACCGCCCCGGCCACTACGACCTGGTCCACTCCCACTACTGGCTCTCCGGCCACGTCGGCTGGCTGGCCGCCCAGCGCTGGGGCGTGCCCCTCGTGCACGCCATGCACACCATGGCCAAAGTCAAGAACGCCAACCTGGCCGACGGCGACACCCCCGAACCGGCCGCCCGCGTCATCGGCGAGACCCAGATCGTCGCCGCCGCCGACCGCCTCATCGCCAACACCACCGAAGAGGCCGACGAACTGGTACGGCACTACGCGGCCGACACCGACAAGGTCGCCGTCGTCCACCCCGGCGTGAACCTCAGCCGCTTCTCGCCCGCCGACGGCCGCGCCGCCGCCCGGGCCCGACTCGGCCTGCCCCAGGACGCGCTGATCCCGCTCTTCGCGGGCCGCATCCAGCCCCTGAAGGCCCCCGACGTGCTGCTGCGCGCCGTCGCCGTCCTCCTCGACGAGCGCCCCGAGCTGCGCTCGCGCATCCTCGTCCCCGTCGTCGGCGGCCCCAGCGGCAGCGGCCTCGCCAAGCCCGAGGGCCTCCAGAAGCTGGCCGCACGCCTCGGCATCGCGGACGTCGTACGGTTCCACCCGCCGGTCGGACAGGAGCAGCTGGCGGACTGGTTCCGCGCGGCTTCCGTCCTGGTCATGCCCTCCTACAGCGAGTCGTTCGGCCTGGTCGCCATAGAGGCGCAGGCGGCGGGCACCCCCGTGCTGGCGGCATCGGTCGGCGGTCTGCCGGTCGCCGTGCGCGACGGACACACCGGCTTCCTGGTACGCGGCCACGATCCCGCCGACTACGCGCGCGTGCTGCGCGAGTTCGCCGACAACCCGGAGCTGTCGCCCCGGCTGGGCGGTCAGGCCGCGCGCCACGCCCAGTCCTTCGGCTGGGACACGGCGGCCGCCACCACGGCCGACGTGTACACGGCCGCGATGCAGGCACACCGCCGTCGCGTACGCTCGCAGCATGGGTGAAACCGATCTGGAACAGCGTGCGGCACAGGTCGTCGAGGGAGTGCTGAAGGACGCCGACCTGGAGTGGGAGAGCCCCCAGCCCGGCACCTACGTGGCCCAGCTCCCCGGCACCCGCAAGCTCAAGACGACGGTCTCCCTGATCGTCGGCCGCCACTCCCTCTCGCTGAACGCCTTCGTCATCCGCCACCCCGACGAGAACGAGCAGGGCGTCCACCGCTGGCTCCTGGAACGCAACCTCAAGCTCTACGGCGTGAGTTACGCCGTCGACCAGCACGGCGACGTCTACGTCACCGGCCGGCTCTCCCTGGCCGCCGTCACCGCCGAGGAGATCGACCGCCTGCTCGGCCAGGTCCTGGAAGCCTCCGACGGCAGCTTCAACACCCTCCTGGAGCTGGGCTTCGCCTCGGCGATCCGCAAGGAGTACGAGTGGCGGGTGTCCCGCGGGGAGTCGACGCGCAACCTGGACGCCTTCGCCCACCTCACCCAACGCCCCGACCGGTAGGCCCTCCCGCCCGGTAACGCCCGGGCGGTACGCCCACCAGCTTCCGGAAGTGCCGGGTGAGGTGGGACTGGTCGTAGAACCCGGCCTCGGCCGCCACCTCTCCCGGTGAGCGCCCTTCGAGCAGCAGCCGCCGGGCGCGGCCCACGCGCAGGGACGTCAGGTACTGGTGCGGGGCGATGCCGTAAGCGGCGCTGAACGCCCGTACGAGATGGGCGGGATGGGCCCCGACGAGCCCGGCCGCCTCCTGCAGCCCGACACCCTCGACGACCCGCTCGTCCAGCAACTCCCGCAGCCGCCGCGCGAGCACGGGATCCGCCGGCCGGGGCTTGTCGCTGTCGCCCCGCAGATGCCCGCGCAGCCGCTCCCCGACGAACAGCAGCCTGCTCTCGGCCTCCAGTTCCTCACCGGGCCGCAGCAGCGCGCCGTGCACCTGCCCGACGCGCTTGCGCAGCAGCGGATCGCGCAGGTCCGGCCGGTCGACGGCGGATCCGATGAGCTCGTCCCCGAGATACGTCCGGTCGAGATACAGCACCCGCTTGCGGAAGCCCTCCGGAGTGACGGGGGAGCCGTTGTGCGGCACGTGCGGCGGCAGCAGCGACACGGTGTCGTGCGGGGTGCCGTGCTCGTGCCGGTCGAGGTCGTACCGCACGGCGCCGGTGTCGACGATCAGCAGCGTCCAGGCGTCGTGGACGTGCATCGGGTACGCGTACTCGGTGAAGCGGGCGTGGAAGACCTCGACGACACCGGGCACGGCGGGCCGCCAGGCGGAGACGATCCGGGCGGGCTGGGAAGCCATGCAAAGAACGTACAAGACCCCGGCGAGGGCCGCCGGGCACGCTCGCATCATGAACACGCACACCGAACCGGCTGTGGAGCCGATCCGCTTCGACACGAAGATCGCCGTACTGCTGCGCGCCGACCTGGAGCCCTGGCAGCGTCTCAACGTGACGTCGTTCCTGGTCAGCGGCTTGGGCACGCAGGTCCCCGAGGTGATCGGCGAGCCGTACGAGGACGCGGACGGCGTGCCCTACCTGCCGATGTTCCGCCAGCCGGTCCTGGTCTTCGAAGCCACCAAGGAGACCCTGACCACGGCCCACACCCGCGCCCTGTCCCGCTCCCTGCCCCGTGCGATCTTCACCTCGGACCTGTTCGCCACGGGCAACGACCGCGACAACCGCGCGGCCGTACGGTCGGTGCCGACGGCGGACCTGGACCTGGTCGGCCTCGCGGTCTACGGCCCGAGGAACGCGGTGGACAAGGTGGTGAAGGGGGCGAGGATGCACCCGTGAGGCGGGACGCGGCCCTGCCTGCGACCAAAGTCGCGGACGTGTAGACCAACGGCTGACGACAGCGCATGCCCCGCCCGCCGAGACTCGCCTCATGGAGGACGCGAGGAACGTTCGGATGGGGAAGAAGCGGGTTCCGCCGGCGGGCACAGGCACAGGCACGGGCACGGGCACGGGCACGGAACTGTCCGAGTCCGCTTGGGTGATCACACTCTTCTGCATGGCATGCGGCGCCGGCATCGGCGCCGTCCTTCCGCTCCTCGCCCGCCTGCTGCTGAAGCTGCCGTGGGCACCGCTGGAGGGCCCGGCCGAACTCCTGACCTCGATCCCGGAACCCGCCCTCACCCTCGGCACGGTCGCCGTGGGCGCACTGGGCGGTCTGCTGCTGGGCCTCGTCGCCGTGCACGAGTCGCTCTCGGTCCGCGTCTCCGACACCCACCTCGCCCTGACCATCAGGGACAGCACGCGGGAGTTCACCCGCGAGGAGATCGCGGTGCTGTGCAGGGACGGCAAGCAACTCGTGGTGCTGGCCCCGGACGGCATGGAACTGGCCCGGGAGCACTGCGGCCTGCCCTGGCCGCGCCTGGCCGACACCCTCGCCGGGCACGGCTACCGCTGGGCGGAGGAGGACCCGTACCGCGCCGAGTTCCGCCGCTGGGTCCCCGGCACCCCGGGTCTCCCCGAGGGTGCGGACGCCCTGCTGCGGGCCCGCGCCCAGGCCCGCAAGAGCGACGACGACGCCGAGGACGCCCGTGAGCTGCGCCGCGAACTGCTGCGGCTGGGCGTGGTCGTACGGGACGAGGAGAAGCGACAGTACTGGCGGATCGTCAGCGAGTGACCTCGAAGGTGGCGGCCTGGGGCACGAACGTCGTGTCGCCGTCCTTACCCGTCGCCAGCGCCGAGACGTACCAGGTCCCGGTGGCCAGCTCGGACGCCTCCTCCTTCGTGGCCCGCACGGTGTACGTGCAGCGGGACGTCTCGGCGCCGGTGCTCCGGCACGTGGCGCGCTCCGCGGACCGCAGCTCCGCCTCGGTGGGGTCGAGCTTCGAACTGGCGGGCCAGGCGAGGACCTTGAGGCTCCGGACGCCCGAGTCGTCACTCACGTCCGTGGTGAAGGCGAGCGTGCCGGTACGGGTGTAGCGGGCCGACGTGTTCGCCAGGGACGGGTCGGTGGAGGCCGAGGCGGCCGCCACGGCGAGGCCGCCGGCGGTGATTCCGCCGATGGCGACGATGCCGACGAGCGACGCGACGAGAGTGCGCTTGGACATGGGAGATCCTCCGTGATGGGTCGTGGAATCGATCGGTCGGGAACGCGACGTTTCCCGATGCGAGATGTCGACGTTTCCCGATGCGGGATGTCGATGTGATCGAGCCTATGGACGGCAGGTCGCCCGGTCCTCACGCTGCGGAACGGTCGTCCCCGCGACGTCTGTAACCCAGGTAAGAGACCGAAATCCGCCTCCAGCCGGAGAGTGGCCCCTGGCCTGCGGCCCTAGCCTGGTCGGGTCATGAATCGAACCGACGACCGACTTCTCCCGGTCGCGCTGCTCTGCGCCCAGGCCGCGGTCTGGCCCGGCGCGGCGCTGCTGCGCGGGACCGTGCCGCCCGCCTCCGACCTGCTCGTGGCGGCGCTGGTCGGCGGACTGACGACGGCCGCGCTCGCCCTGCGCCGTACCCGCCCGGTGACGACCCTCGTCGTCATCGCCGCCGTCTGCGCACTGGGCGCCGGCCCGCTGCCCACCGGCGCGGTCGCGGTACTCGGCACGGCAGGTGTCGCACTGGCCCTGTTCAGCGTGGCGACCGAGCGCGACACGTACACCGCCGTCCTGTCCGTCGTCACGCTCGCCGCCTGGCAGTCACTGCACGGCCTCACCCTGCACGGCCTGAGCGCCCCGGACGGCCTGGACCTGGTCCTGACCGCTCTGCTCTACGCCGCCGCGTGCGGTTCCGGCCTGCTGGTACGGCGTACTCGTCGCGCCCGGCAGGCCGCCGAGCGCCTGCTGAAGCGGGCCGAGGCCGAGCGCCACCGCCTCCCGGAGGCCGAGCGGCGCCGTATGGAACGGGAGCTGCACGACGTGAGCGCCCATCACCTGACCGCCGTGGTCGTCACGGCCGGGGCGGCCCTCGGCCTGCGCGAGCGACGCCCCGAACTGGCCGCCGAGGCCCTCGAGTTCGCGGTCGAGACGGGCCGCGAGGTCAGCCGGGCGCTCGGAGCGGTCCGTGCACCGGCACCCGCACAGGAGGAACTGCCGTCCCCGGACGAACGGTTGCGGGCGCTCGTCGCAGGGTTCCGCCGCCTCGGGCAGCAGGTGGACTGCGAGATCGACCCACTCCCGGACGGCACCGTCGCGGACGCCGTGTACGGCATCGTCCGCGAGGCCCTGACCAACGTGACACGGCACGCGCCCGGCGCGCACACGACGATTCTGTGCCGGTACGGCGACACGCGCACGGAGGTGGCGGTCAGGAGCGCGGCGCCCCCGGCCGGTTCACCGGCCCACGGCACAGGCCTCGGCTCGGGGCGGGGCCAGGGTTTCCTGCGGTCCCGGGCGAGGGAGGCGGGCGGCACGCTGACGAGCGGCCCGACGGCGGACGGGGGCTGGGAGGTCAGGGCGGTCCTGCCCGGCCGGAACACCCCGTCGGTCGAGCGAACCGTCCCCCGGACCTACCGCCTGGCCCAGCTGACGGCCGCTGCCGGTCTGGCCGGCCAGCCGCTGCTCCCGGTGCTGGTGATCCGGTCCTCGGAAACCACGCCTGGGTCCCAGGTGTCCGCCGGCGTCCTCTTCGCGCTGCTGGCCGCCGCCCAGGCGGTGGCACTGCTGTGGCTGGCGCGAGCGCCCAGGGCGGCCTACGGCGTCCTGCTCGGGCTGGTGTTGCTGTGGCCGCCGGCGATGGAGGTGGGCGGGTACACCGGACCGGTGCTCCTTCCGCCGCTGCTGAGCGGGATCGCGACCTGTACGGCGCTCGTGGTGAAGGCGGCGCGAGGGGTCGCCGACCCGTCGCCCGGCCATCGTCTCCCGGGTGCCCTGCCGGGTGCTCTGCCGGGTGCTCTGGTGGCTGTGCCGGTGCACGCGGCAGCGGCGGCGGCCGCCGTCCTGGACCGCGGTACGACGCTCCCCGTCTGGGCGGTCGGAGCGGGCGCGGCGGCCGGAGCAGCCGTGGCTGTCGGCACGGCCCACTGGTACGGAACGCTGCGCGGCCGGCACGAGGCGGCCGGCCGCAGCACCCGGGACGAACGCCTGGCCACCTGGACCGAAGAGGCCGTCAGGGAAGCATGGGCCGAACGCCGCAGGATCGCCACGGGCCTGGAGACCACCGTCCTGGCACGCACCGCCGACATGATCGCCGAGGCGGAGGCCGGGCACCTCGACGCGACAGCGGACCGCGCACGCGAGGCCCTGGCCGCGATGCGAGCCCTGCTGGACACGGTGAGGGAGGGCGATCCGGCCCCCGACCTGCGACCGCAGCCCACCCTCCAGGCCCTCGACCTGCTGGCCCACCAGTGCCGGGCGACGGGCAGGGTCGTGGAGATACGCCGGACGGATCGCGTGCCCGAGCGGCTGCCGACGGCGGTGGACCTGGCCGCCTACCACGCGGCCGAGACGCTGCTGGCGGCCGGCGGTACGCGGCCGGCCCTGCTCGAACTCGACGCGGACGGCGATACGTTGACGCTCACGGCCACAGGGGTGACCGCCGCAGCCGAGCCCGAAGTACGCCGGCGCCTGGAAACACGGGTCAAGGCACTCAACGGCACTCTCACCACCGGCCCGGGAGGCAGTACGCTCCGCCTCCGCCTGCCGCTGTCCGGAGAAGAGGAGACCGAGCGATGAGCCTCAAGGTGCTGGTCGTCGACGACCAGGGCATCGTACGGGCGGGCTTCGCGGCGGTGATCGACGCCGAGGACGACATGACGGTCGTGGGCGAAGCCGCCGACGGTGTGGCAGCGGTACGCCTCGCCGAAGACCTCTCGCCCGACGTCGTCCTCATGGACGTACGCATGCCCGAACTGGACGGCATCGCCGCCACCCGCATCATCACGGCCCGGGAGAACGCCCCCCGGGTCCTGGTCCTGACCACCTTCGACCTCGACGCCTACGTCTTCGACGCCCTGCGCGCCGGTGCCTCCGGCTTCCTCCTCAAGGACGTGCACGCCTTCGAACTCCTCCAGGGCATCAGGGTGGTGGCCACGGGCGAGTCGGTCCTGGCCCCGTCGGCGACCCGCCGCCTGATCTCCCACTACGCATCCGGCCCGGGCCCCCGCAACGCCGGCGGCCCCCACGAACTGAACACCCTGACCGCGAGCCAGCGGAACGTCCTGGGCCTGATCGCCGCCGGCCTCAACAACGCGGAGATCGCGGACACCCTGGGCATCACCGTAGGCACGGTGAAGTCCCACGTGAACGCGCTCCTGCGCAAACTCGGCCTACGGGACCGGGTCCAGGCCACGATCCTCGCGTACGACCTGGGCCTGGCGCACCCGAACAAGCCCGGCACGCACCTTTGACGAACCCGATGACATCCCTATGACCTCCCGACCGAGGAGTCCCACCGTGACCGCTGCACCTCCCGGCCGCTCGCTCTCCCGCAAGGCGGCCCACGCCCTGCGCCATCCCGCCGCTCTCGTCTACCTCGCCGTCTGCGCGCTCCTGTTGGCATGGGCACTGGTAGTGACGCTGGCCGACGGTTCGGACGAGTCGATGGCGGGGGTGATCCCGCTCCTGGCGACCGCCCCCGTGAGCCTGGTCCTGCTGGCACTCCCGGACCACGGCTCGATGCTGGTCGCCGCCGTCGTGCTCGGGGCGCTGGTGAACGCCCTGGTCATCGGCGCGTGCGCCCGGGCGCTGCGCGGGGGCGACAGCGCTCGTGATCAATACACATAGGCGTCAGGGCGTGCACGCCGCGGCGATCGACGCGCTGTTCTCGTACAGATGATGCCGGGTGATCCGCCCGCCCTCGACGGTGAGCCGCAGCGCGAAGGGCCCTGAGAAAGACTTGCCGGTCGCACGGACGGTCCCGGAGAGGTGCCCCATCAGAACGGCGTCGGTACCGTCGACCAGGATCGTGTCGATGGACGCGCGGGCGTCCTCCGGCACGGTGTACTCGGCCAACTCGTCGGCCTGAGCGGCACATTCGGCGGCCGTGGACCGAGGTCGGATCCAGGGAACGACGGGGTTCTCGGCCAGCATCCAGTCGACCTTGTCCGCGAAGAGCCCGGTGAGCCCTTCGGTGTCGCCGGCGAGCCGGAGTTCGAGAAACTTCTGGACGGTGGCGCGGGTGGCGTCCGCGGCGCTGGTGGCTGTCATGAGAACCAGCGTGCCGGGACGCCGAAGGCCCGTCGATTACGTCGGAGGTAAGGACGGGGACGCTTCTATGCGGCGCCCGAGTAGATGCAGTCCATGGGCACGTACCCGGTGGTGCCGCGGTACTTCACCTTGCGCCAGTGCGGCGAGTCGTCTCCACCGCACGAGCTGTAGACGCCGCCCTTGACGGTTCCACTGGACATGCAGCCGTTGGTGTTCTTGTACCAGAGGCGCAGGGCTGTGGCGCTCATCTTCGGCTTGTTGCGGATCTTCACATTGGTGATGGCGTGCCCCATCGGGAAGTCCGCCGTGCAGCCGGCCGCAGCCGTGGCCGCCGAGGCCGTCCCGGCCGCGACGGTGCCTTCCGGCGGCCGTTGCGGTGC
>KE354214.1 GCA_000415505.1 Streptomyces afghaniensis 772 | reverse complement strand
CTCGACCGGCGGGCCGGGCAGGGTGGCGTGGCTGCCGCGCCGGTCGGTGGCGACGAGACCGTCGCGGCGCAGCAGTTCCAGCGCCTGCCGTACGGTTTCCCGGCTGACCCCGAAGTGCCCGGCCAGCCGCCGCTCGCCCGGCAGTCGTTCGCCGGGCGGCACGGTGCCGTCGCGCAGTTCGCCGAGCAGCTCCATGGCGAGCCGCCGGTACAGGGGCTCTCCGTCGGCCGTCGGGTGGTCGTGCGGGGTGGTGCGGGCCATGCCGCGCCTCCTGTTGGTGACGTTCGGTAGCCGCTTGGGCTCGGTGCGCCACCAGGTCTAGTATTGGTCTAAACCAGCGGGGAAGGGTGGCCGGACGGTTCGGCCGAAACCGGCCCGCCCGCACCCGCTGTCACAGAGCGCTGTAGAGGGCGTCGACCAGGGCCATCTTGCGCGGGTCGTTCGCGATGTGAGGCCCCATACGGTTCATCACATACCCCATCGACACGTGCGCCTCCGGGTCGGCGAGCCCGCAGGAGCCGCCGAAGCCGTCATGACCGAAAGCACGCGGGTTGGGTCCGTAGGAGCCGTTGGATCCGCTGAGCCACAGACCGAGCCCGCCTCGGTCTCGCCCTCGAACCGGCCCCGACGCACCACGATCCCGGCAGCTGCCCTGTCCCTCGCGCACCCGCTCGGCGGCATCGGGGGACAGGATGCGCTTGCCCCCGTACGAACCCCGCCCCGCGAAGACGCCGTACAGCTCGGCGACCGCACGCGCGGTGCCGTGCCCGTTCGCCGCCGGTATCTCTGCGGCCCGCCAGCCGGGCGTGAGGGTTCCGGCGGCGGACACCGCGGGGTTGGTCACCGCGGCGATCGCCGCGGGCGCCAACTGGGCGAAGACGGCGGCCTGTTCACTGCTCGCCGCGATCGGCGGCTGGTCCAGCTCCGCCGCCCGTCCGTAGTCCTTCTCCGGCAGGCCGATGCGGAAGTCGATGCCGAGCGGCCCGGTGACCTCCCGCTCCAGGAAGGCCCCCGGCATCAGCCCCGACACCCGCCGGACGACCTCGCCGACCAGATGGCCGTAGGTCAGGGCGTGATAGCCGGACGTGGTTCCCGGTTCCCACCAGGGCTGCGTCGCCGCGAGCCGCTGGGTGGTCAGCTCCCAGTCGCAGAGCTGCTCCAGCGAGTGCGGTTCGCGCAGCCCGGCCAGTCCGGCGCGGTGGGACAGCAGGTGCCGTACGAGGACCTTCTCCTTGCCGGCCGCGGCGAACTCCGGCCAGTACGCGGCCACCGGCGCGTCGAGATCCAGCAGCCCCCGGTCGGCCAGGATGTGCGCGCACAGTGCCACCGGTCCCTTGGTCGTGGACCACACGTTGACCAGCGTGTCCTGTTCCCACGGCCGGGTGTGTGCGGCGTCGGCCCAGCCGCCCCACAGGTCCACCACCACCTCGCCGCCGACGGTGACGGCCACCGCGGCACCCAGCTCGCCCCGCTCCCGGAAGTTCTCCTCGAACGTCCTGCGTACCGCCGTGAAACGCGCGTCGCAATGACCGCGCACCTGTGCCTCGTTCCCTGACATGGGCCCCTCCACCACCTCGCCGGGCCCGGGCCGCCGAGGTGCGGCCCGGGCGCGAAGAACGTACCGACTGGTCGGACTTGGTGGAAGCCTGCCGCCGCCGAAACGGCCGGATCAGTCGCCCGTCGGCGGCGGGGTCAGATGTACGAGCGCATCCAGCGCAGCTTGGCCTCCTCCTGGAAGGGGCCGCCGCCCTCGTGGTCGTTGAAGTCGTACACCTCGATCGTCTTGTCCTCGTGGCTCCAGGCGTTGAAGGCCGCGAAGACGGTCGAGGGCGGGCAGGTCTGGTCTTCGAGGGCGGCCGAGAAGAGCGCGGGGGCCCGGCCGCGGGCGGCGAAGTGGACGCCGTCGAAGTAGGAGAGCGTGCGCAGGGCCTGTTCGGTACGGCCGCGGTGCGTCTTGAGGTACAGGCCGATCTCCCGGTACGGGTGGCGGTCCGTGACGGTCGCCGCACGCGGGTAGTCGCACAGGAACGGCACGTCCGGCGCTATGCCCGCCAGGTCCGGGACCAGGCCGCCCACCGCGATCGTGATGCCGCCGCCCTGGCTGCCCCCGACGGCGACCGTGCGCGTCGGGTCGGTGAGCGGGTGCGAGCGGGCCGCCTCCACGGCACGCACGGCGTCCGTGAACACCCGGCGGTAGTAGTAGTTCTCCGGCGCGTCGATACCGCGCGTCATGAAACCCGGGAACGCGGGCGCGCCGCCCACCGGGTCCGCCGTGCCGCCGCCCCCTCCCCAGGCGCTGCCCTGCCCGCGGGTGTCCATCACGAAGTGCGCCCGGCCCGTGGACGCCCACAGCAGATGCTCGTGCGGCAGCCCGCGTCCTCCGCCGTAGCCGATGAACTCCACGACCAGCGGCAGCGGTCCGTCGGCTCCCGCCGGCAGCGTCAGCCAGCCCTTGACCGGATGGCCGCCGAACCCGGCGAACGTCACGTCGAACACCTGCACAGTGGACAGCCCCGTGTCAACCGGTTCGAAGCGGGCGTCCAGGTCGTGCTCGCGCGCCTCCTGGAGTGTCTTGGACCAGAACGCGTCGAAGTCCTCGGGCTCGGTGGACGCGCTGCGGTACTCGCGGAGTTCGTCGAGAGGAAGGTCGAACAGGGCCATGTAGGACCGCCTTGGGTGAGGAACGGCTGCGGAGACAGTGCGGATGATCACATTACGTGTGTGATCGGAGGGCCCGCCAGGTCTTTTGCCGTGCCCCGGTCACCTGCCGTGCGTCGGCTTCACCTGCCGTGCAGCGGCCGCGTCAGGCGCCGCGATGCGTCCACTCCGGTTCCGTACGGGCCCACTCCCGCTCCCACTCGGCCAGCCGACGGCGCAGCGCGACCCGGCGCACGACGGAGTGGCCGAGGAGCACCACGAGCACCACACCGCCCGCGGCGCACGTGCCCATGGTGAGGGTGTGCTGCCAGACCGCCGCGCCGTCCACCGGCGGGGCCACACTCCGCCCCCGGGAGTCGAACCACACGTCCACGACCTCACCCGGCCGCGCGTCCCCGGGGACCCGTGCCGTCGCGGTGCGCGCGCCCTCGCCGGGCTCCGTCCAGCGCACGGTGGCCCGGTACGCGCGCTGCCCGTCGGCCTGCACAGACGGCAGCGAGTCGCTCCGCCTGCCGACGACCTCGGCACGGACGCGGTGACGCTCGGCCTGTTGTTCCGCCGAGACCGACCGCGCCTCGCCATGGGCCCACCAGGCGGCGGCCGCCCCCGCCAGTGGCGCGCCCACCAGTATCAGGACGGCGACCACCAGCACCGTCCACGCCTCGACGACGTCCGACCGGCGCCGCAGCGAACTGTGCCGCCAACGCCAGCCGAGCACCCGGGTTCGCATGTCGACCTCCTCGCCGTCACCGCGGCCGGAGGGCCGGACCGGCCGTGCGGTGGCGGCGCCGCCGCTCCCTCCACGTCACGTCACGCGTGCGAGTGCCCACACGGGTCGGGTACCCCCTCCGACACACCTCGATCGCTCGGCACGGCCCGGGTCGCCGCGTGCCGGAGCCCTTCGGCCGGAGTGCCCGGGCCGACCGCGGTGAAACACCGGGGCGCGCCCTGTGGTGAGCCGCACACCACCCCTGTGACGCCACCAGGAAAGGGGCCGCTGACACCGGGGAAGGAGCCGCCGTCCAGGTCAGCCGAACCGCTCGATCCGGATGCGGTCCACCGGCTGACCCGCCGTCACGAGCAGCCGGGAGGCGTGCTCGGCGAAGGAGTTGGAGCCGCACACATAGGCCTCCCACCCACCGGAAGGCTGCTCGGCCAGGAGCGGCGCCACATGTGCGGCAGCCATACGTCCCACCGCCACACCCTCCGGCGCGCTCCGCGTGAACACGGGCGTCGTCTCGGCGCCGAACTCGCGGGCGTAGACGAGCTCTTCGGGACTGCGCGCGGACACCAGCAGCCGCAGCGGCACGGTCAGGTTGCGCGCCCGGTGGTGCCGGACCATCGACATCAGCGGTACGACGCCGGAGCCGGCGCCGACCAGCAGCGCGGGCCGGTCGCCCGGCCAGGCGAAGAAACCGCTGACCGGGCCGCGCACTTCGACCTGGTCACCCGGCCGGGCGACGGTGTGGAACCAGCCCGAGACCTCGCCGCCCTCGACATGATCCAGGGTCAGCTCGATGTGCCCGGAGTCGTCCGGCGCGGACGCGATCGAGTAGTGGCGCTGGGCCACATAGCCGTCCTCGGCGGTCAGCCGCACCATCAGGTGCTGGCCGGGAAGGTGTCCCGGCCAGCCGGGCACGGCGAGCCGGAAGGTGGCGGCACGAGCGGTCTCGCGGCGGATCCCGGTCAGCGTGGCGGTCTGCCACACGGAGGCGGCCTGCTCGCTCACGGCGATGCGCCCGGGCACGGCGAACCGCGTGGGAGGCACGAACGTCTCAGTCACCGGAGTACCTCTGCTCCTCCCAGGGGTTGCCCCGCTCGTGATAGCCGTTCCGCTCCCAGAAACCCGGCTCGTCGTGGTCGAGGATCCGCAGGCCCGCTATCCACTTGGCGCTCTTCCAGAAGTACAGGTGCGGCACCAGCAGCCGCGCCGGGCCGCCGTGTTCCGGGGCGAGCGGCCTGCCGTCGTACTCCCATGCGATCCAGGCGCGCCCGCCGGTCAGGTCGGCGAGCGGGAGGTTCGTGGTGTAACCGGTGTGCGAGTAGGCGACGGCATGGGTCGCCGACCCATGGGGCCGGACCACATCCAAGAACGCGTCCAGGGACACCCCCGCGAACCGGACTCCGAACTTCGACCAGCTCGTCACACAGTGGATGGCGCCCTCGTACGCCGACGGCGGCAGCCGGTGCGCCTCCTCCCAGTCCCAGGTGCGGGGCTCGGCCACCAGACCGTCGATACGGAACGTCCAGTCGGCTGGTGCGAGGTCGGGAGTGACCTCGGCGGACAGCACGGGCCAGTCGTCGCCCGCGTCGTACTGGCCGGGCGGCAGACCGGGGTCGGCCACGCGTGGGCGCCCGGTGAAGCCTCGGGTGATGTGCATGCGGTGTGCCTCCGGGCCGGGCCGACGGTGCCCCGCCGAACCGGCATGCTCAATGATTGCGTATTCAACCGTACGTGCGGCGCCCACCTAGTCGGGCGTGCGTGCGGTGGGCCCCTGGTCGTGCCGGCCGGGAGCAGGGCCCGCGTTGTAGCGCACGAGGTAGTCGGCGAATCGCGCCAGGTCCTCGGCCGGCCAGTCCGCCAGCCGCTCCCGGAAGGCCGCCCGGCGGCTCTCGGTGACCTGGGCCAGGATGCGCCGCCCGGCCTCCGTAAGATGCAGCACCAGGACGCGCTGGTCCTCCGCGTCGGGGCGGCGTTCGATCAGACCGGCGCGTTCCAGCGCGGCCACCTGGCGACTGACGGTGGACTTGTCCAGGGCGTAGTGGGCGGCCAGGTCCGTGGCACGGCACCCGCCGCTCTCCTCCAGGTGCCCGAGCAGTGTGTACGACACCAGCGACAGCTCCGGGTGCATCCGCCCCGCCGCGGCACGGGCACGGCGGGCGAAGACCGTCATCTCCCGCTGGATCCTCTCCACGTCGTCGGCAGGCTTCATCGGACCTCCCTCACCAAGGCGCCCTCCGGCCTTCTATGGTTGCATAACCCAACCACCCGCCCGTCGTCTGCCGGCGGGCGGGCGGGGGGCGGACGAGGTGCCGTACCGGTCGGCCGGGGCGTCGGGTAGTGTTGCCGTCCGGCTCGGGACGGACCCAGCCGTCGGAAACCGAGGAGGTGAGACCCATTACCGCTGTGTCAGCCCGGGTGCTCTCTCCTCGACGTCGCGCGGATCGTCGGCCGTAGGCGACCGCCGGAGCGCCCTTCGAATCTCGAAAGGCTCCTGGCTTCCATGCCCTCCGTCTCTCCCGTTCCACCGTCCTCCCGTGACTCCTTCGTCGCCGCCCTGCGCACCGCGGGCTGCGTGTTCGCCGAGGACGAGGCCGAGTTGATCCTCGCCACCGCCCGCACCCCGGCCGAGGCCGCCGCCATGGTCGAACGCCGCGTCGCGGGCCTGCCCCTCGAACTCGTCGTCGGCTGGGCCGAGTTCCTGGGCCTGCGCATCACCGTCGACCCGGGCGTCTTCGTGCCGCGCCGCCGCACCGAGTTCCTGGTCGAACAGGCCCTGGCCCGGGCGCCCGGCGCCGACGTAGTCGTTGACCTGTGCTGCGGCTCGGGCGCCGTCGGCGCGGCGCTGGCCGCCGGACTCGGCAGCGTCGAACTGCACGCCGCCGACATCGACCCCGCCGCGGTGCGCTGCGCCCGTGGCAACGTCGCCGCCGCCGGCGGTCACGTCCACCAAGGGGACCTTTTCGAGGCGCTGCCCGGCGACCTGCGGGGCCGCGTCGGCATCCTCGCGGCCAACGTGCCCTACGTACCGAGCGACGAGATCGGCCTGCTGCCGCCGGAGGCCCGCGCCCACGAGCCGCTGGTCGCGCTCGACGGCGGCGCGGACGGACTCGACGTCCTGCGCCGGGTCGCGGCCGAGGCGCCCCACTGGCTCGCGCCCGGCGGCTGCGTCCTGGTGGAGACGAGCCGCCACCAGGCACCGACCGCCCTCGACGCCTTCGAACGCAACGGCCTGACGGCACACCTGGCCGTCTCGGAGGAGCTGTACGCCCATGTGGTGATCGGCGTCGCACCGTAACGACCGAGCGCGCAGCCGAACGCCGGGGGCCCCTCAGCCCGGCGGTGTCGCCCGCGCGATGAGCAGTGCCACGTCGTCGAAGTTGTCCGGCTCGTGCAGGGTGCGCAGCAGCAGGTCGCAGACCTCCTCCAGCGGGCGGTCGGGCCCGTCGAGCAGGGACAGCAGCGTGTCGAGCCGGTCGTCGAGCGAGTCGCGCCGGGTCTCGACGAGACCGTCGGTGTAGAACACCAGCCGGTCGCCCGGCTCCAGGTCGACGGTCGTCGTGGAGAAGGCGACACCGCCCACGCCGAGCGGTACCCCGGTCGGCAGGTCGAGCAGCTCGGGAGGCCGCCCGGCCCGGACGCGCACCGGCGGCAGATGCCCGGCGTTGGCGATCCGGCACTGCCGCAGATGCGGGTCGTGGACGGCGTAGACACAGGTGGCGATGGCCTGTTCCAGCCCAGCGGTGATCTTGTCGAGGTGTTCCAGGAGCAGGGCGGGATCGAGGTCGAGGGAGGCCAGCGTGTTGGTCGCCGTGCGC
Source organism: Streptomyces afghaniensis 772 (assembly GCA_000415505.1). GTDB lineage: Bacteria > Actinomycetota > Actinomycetes > Streptomycetales > Streptomycetaceae > Streptomyces > Streptomyces afghaniensis. Next base: position 28,298 of record KE354214.1, on the reverse strand, counting down.
AGCCGCCCCATGGTCGCCGCCGCGGGGATGCCACTGCCCATCACATCGCCCACGACGAGCGCGGTCTTGCCGCCCTCCAGGTCGATCACGTCGAACCAGTCGCCACCCACCTCGCTCGTGGCCCCGGCCGGCTGGTAGCGGGAGGCCACCTCCAGCCCGCCCGTCACGGGCGGATGGCTGGGCAGCAGGCTGCGCTGCAGAGTGAGCGCGGTGTCGCGGGCGCTCTGGTACCAGCGGGCGTTGTCGATCTGCACCGCGGCCCGCGCCGCCAGCTCGCGGGCCAGCAGCAGGTCGTCCTCGCTGAACGGCAGCGGATTGCGGGTGCGCTTGAGGTCCAGGGCGCCCAGCACCTCGCCGCGCGCGATCAGCGGCACCGCCAGATACGAGTGCACCCCGGCCCGGCCCAGCAGCCCGGCCGCCTCCGGGGACCGGGCGATGCGGGCCAGGTCCTCGTCCCCGACGTGCGGCAGCATCACGGGACTGGCCGTGCGCACGCACTGGGTGACGAGCCGGTCGGGCGCGTACCGGGCCACCTGCCCGGGCGGGTCGGCCGCCTCCAGCGCCTCGGCGGAGTCGTAGCCCTGGACCGCCAGCGCGCGGATCACCGCCGCCTCGGCCGGGTCGAGGCTGGTACGCCGGCCCTGCACCACCGCGTCCAGCAGGTCGACGGCCGCGATGTCGGCGAGTTCCGGCACGGCCACGTCGGCGAGCTCACGGGCCGTGCGGTCCAGGTCGAGCGTGGTGCCGATGCGGCCGGAGGCATCGGCGATCATGGCCAGACGGCGCCGCGCGGCCTCGGCCTCGATGCCCGCGCGGTACTGCTCGGTGACGTCGACGATCGAGACGGCCACGCCCAGCACGGTCCCGAAGGCGTTCTCCAGCCGGTACAGCGAGATCGACCAGGCGTGGTCCCGGTCCGGGTCGGCCGGGGTGCGGCCGATCGTGGACTGGTCGACGACCGGCTGCCCGGTGTCCAGCACCCGGTGCGCCGCGGACTCCAGCGCGTCGACGTCCATCCGCGGCACCACCTCACGGACGCTGCGGCCCAGGTGCTCCTCGGCAGGCACGCCGTTGAGCTCCTCCAGCGCCGGGTTGACCGAGACGTAGCGCAGGTCGGTGTCCAGCACGGCCAGCCCGATCGGGGACTGGGCGATCATCCGCGTCGACAGCGCCACCTCGCGCTCCAGCCGGTGCACGGTCGACTGGTCGGCGCACAGACCGAGCGCGTAGACATCCCCCTGATCGTCCAGCAGTCGCATGTTGCGGAACTCCACGAGCCGCGTGGTGCCGTCCTTGCGGCGGACGGGAAAGGCCCCCGCCCAGCTCTGCCCGGTGCCCATGACGTCCGCGAACAGCTTGACCACGAGATCGAGGTGCTGCTCGTGGACCATGATCCGGGCGGCGTACTGCCCCAGCGCCTCCCGCGCCTCGTATCCGAACAGCTCCTCGGCCTGCGGGCTCCACAGCACGATGCGGCCCTCGGCGTCCAGGACCACCGAGGCCAGGCGCAGGACATCGAGCAGCCCGCTCGGCCGCACCGGCGCGCGCGCCGGCTCGTCGCCCTCGGCCATGGGAGACCCGGCTGCACTCATCCCGCGCCCCGCCTTCGCCGATCTCGCGGCCCGCCGTCACGGTGCCGACACCCCATGTTCTACCGCGCGGAGCCGTCGATCCGAGGCCCCTTCCGTCACCTTCCACCATCTCCCAACACGGAGTCGCCCGCTCCGTAAACCCGTCAGCACGGCTGGGGCACCGCCGGTAGTGCTCGGCAGAAGGTGGTGCTTTGCTGGGGTAGGGGCGGATACGCCACGAGAGGAGCGAGCACGATGGACGAGGAGCGACCGCACCCCCACTCCGTCTCGGTGGAGATCAGCGGGTGCAGCAAGCAGGACGCCCGGATCGTGTTCGACACGCTGTGCTCCTGCTTCGAGTCCGACCGGTGCGCCGACGACGTACCCGAGAATCTGCACGAGACCCGCCCGACCGTGTGGCTCGGCACGTTCGATGTCGCCGACAAGCACGAGGGGGCGCGGCCGGCCCGGCTGTCGTCCTCCGTCGACGCCGACCTGCACGGCGGTTACTGGGCGATCGAGCAGTTCCGCATGAGGCTGGACTCGCTGTTCGACGTGCGGGACCTCAGCACGGTCTCCGGCGACCAGGAGACGGAACTGCACGTGCGCCTCGAAAGCCGGTGACCGCCCTCACGAGCTGGTGACCGCCCCACGCGAGCAGGGGCCGCCCATCCACGTCCGGCAGGCCGAGGACGGCCCGCCGCTGGGCGGCGTGCGCCACGGGCAGAGGTGCACGCGTTCGTCCACGCCGTGGAGCCCCTCGTACGGCAGACCGAAGCCGTCCGTGGCCGGGATGGCATGGCCGCCGGCAGATGCCGACGTTCCACGGCCCGCCGCCGTCGCCCCGGCCCGCAGCCCTCGCCCGCCGCGGCGGCCGGAAGCGCGCCACCGCGCCGACCGTCGCCCGGCTCGACCCGGAGTGCCCTGACGCCGCGTGCACGGCGATCCGTGCCCGGAGCAGCCCGCGCCCGTCGGCCACGACCGAGATCCCTGCTCATGGAACCGACTGTGCCCTCCATCACCTTGTGCAACTAGTTGCATAAACCGTCGGACGTCCTCTACAACTACAGACACGACACCGCGCACGGAGGGCCCGATGAGCCGTTACCCGCACCTGCTGACCCCCCTCGACCTGGGCTTCACGACCTTGCCCAACCGGGTCCTCATGGGCTCCATGCACGTCGGTCTGGAGGAAGCCGAGGGTGGGTTCGACCGCATGGCCGCCTTCTACGCGGCCCGGGCCCGGGGCGGAGTGGGTCTGATCGTCACCGGCGGCATCGCACCCAACGACGAGGGACGCCCCTACGAGGGCGGCGCCAAGCTCACCACCGAGGCGGAGGCCGAGCAGCACCGGGTCATCACCGACGCCGTGCACCGCGAGGGCGGCCGGATCGCCATGCAGATCCTGCACTTCGGCCGGTACGCCTATCACCAGGACCTGGTCGCTCCCAGCCCGCTCCAGGCGCCGATCAGCCCCTACCCGCCCCGCGAACTCACCGACGCCGACGTCGAGCGGACCATCGACGACTACGCCCGCGCCGCCCGCCTCGCCCGGCAGGCCGGCTACGACGGCGTCGAGATCATGGGCTCCGAGGGCTACCTCATCAACGAGTTCATCGCCCGGCAGACCAACCAGCGCACCGACCGCTGGGGCGGCTCGTACGAGAACCGCACGCGCTTCCCCTTGGAGATCGTGCGGCGGGTGCGCGAGGCGGTCGGCGAGGACTTCATCGTCGTCTACCGGCTGTCCATGCTCGACCTCGTCCCGGGCGGCTCCACGCTCGACGAGGTGATCACCCTCGCCAAGGCCGTCGAGGCCGCCGGCGCCACCATCATCAACACGGGCATCGGCTGGCACGAGGCCCGCATCCCCACCATCGCGACCTCCGTGCCGCGCGGCGCCTACACCTGGGTGACCAAGCGGCTGATGGGCGAGGTGTCCGTCCCGCTCGTCACCACCAACCGCATCAACACCCCCGAACTCGCCGAGGAGTTGCTCGCCGAGGGCGCGGCCGACATGGTGTCGATGGCCCGCCCGATGCTCGCCGACCCGGACTTCGTCATCAAGGCCACCGCCGGCCGGCCCGAGGCGATCAACACCTGCATCGGCTGCAACCAGGCCTGCCTCGACCACACCTTCAGCGGCCTGATCACCTCCTGCCTGGTCAACCCGCGCGCCTGCCACGAGACCGAGCTGGTGCTCTCCCCGACCCGGCTGCGCAAGCGTGTCGCGGTCGTCGGCGCCGGTCCGGCCGGGCTTGCCTGTGCGGTCTCCGCCGCCGAACGCGGGCACGAGGTGACGCTGTTCGACGCGGCGAGCGAGATCGGCGGCCAGCTCAACGTCGCCCGCAAGGTCCCCGGCAAGCAGGAGTTCGACGAGACGCTCCGCTACTTCCGCACCCAGCTCGACTGGCACGGCGTCGGCATACGGCTGAACACCCCCGTCACGGCCACGGACCTCGACGGCTTCGACGAGGTCGTCGTCGCCACCGGCGTCACCCCGCGCACCCCCGACATCCCCGGCGTCGACCACCCCAGCGTCCTCGGCTACCTCGACGTCCTGCGCGACGGCGCCCCCGTCGGCGACCGGGTCGCGATCCTCGGCGCGGGCGGCATCGGCTTCGACGTCGCCGAATACCTCACGGACAGCGGTGACAAGGCGCACGAGAACCCGCAGACGTACTTCCGCCAGTGGGGCGTCGACCTCGACTACCGCGCCCCCGGCGGCCTCGCCGCGCCCGAGCGGCCCGCCCCGCCGCGCACCGTCCACCTGCTCCAGCGCAAGACCTCCAAGGTCGGCGCAGGCCTCGGCAAGACCACCGGCTGGATCCACCGCACCGAGCTCAAGCACCGCGGCGTCACCATGGTCCCGGGCGTGAGCTACGACCGGATCGACGACGCCGGACTGCACATCACCGTCGGCGAGGAGAGCACGGTCCTGGAGGTCGACACGATCGTGCTGTGCACCGGCCAGGAGCCGCGCCGCGGCCTGTACGAGGAACTGATCGCGGCCGGGCGCAGCGCCCACCTCATCGGCGGTGCCGACGTGGCCGCGGAACTGGACGCCAAGCGCGCCATCAAGCAGGGCACCGAGCTGGCGGCCGCCCTGTAGGGCGGGACGCGTCCCTAGGATGAGGCCATGTCACTCCCGCACGCGATCCTCACCGCCCTGCTCGAGAGGCCGTCGTCCGGGCTGGAGCTGACCCGCCGGTTCGACCGGTCGATCGGGTACTTCTGGTCCGCGACGCACCAGCAGATCTATCGCGAGCTGGGAAAGCTGGAGACCGACGGCCTGATCCGGGCCCTGCCCGCCGAGCAGCCGACGCGCGGGCAGAAGAAGAACTACGAGGTCCTGCCGGCGGGCCGCGCCGAACTGGCCCGCTGGACGGCCGCCTCCCAGGACCCCAAGCCGCACCGTGATCCGCTGCTGCTGCGCCTCAGGGCGGCGGCCGTGGTCGGCACCGCGGGCCTGGAGGCCGATCTGCGACGCCACCTGGAGCTGCACGAGCGGCAGCTGGCGGAGTACCAGGAGATCGAGCAGCGCGACTTCCCTCCCGGCCGGGACGGCACCGAGGACCGGCTGCGGCATCTGGTGCTCCGGGCCGGCATCGACCTGGAGACGTTCTGGACCCAGTGGCTCAGGCGCGCCCTGGCGGACTTCGCCGAACTGCCGGACGGCGAGTCGACCCGCCCGGCCTGACGGGTGTCACGGCGGCCCGCCCGACCGGAGCGCTTCGGAAGGGCGGGCCGCCGTACGTACCGGATCAGAGCCGGTACGGCCTGTTGCGCCGGCGCAGGTACCAGGCCGTCCCGAGGAGGCCGATCCCGACCAGCGTGCCGCCCGCGACGAGCGTGACGGTGCCGTAGTCGGTGGCGCTCCCGCCGGCCCCGCCCATGACACCGCGGGACGGCGAGGCCGAGGGGGACGGCGACCTCGTCGGGGAGGGAGCGGGGGAGACGACGACCGACTGGGTGCCCGCGGTGGTGCCGTCCGAGCAGATGACGATGACGGTGTACGTCCCCGCGGTGACGTTCGACCAGGCCGCGGACTGACTGGTCGACGTCCCCGACAGGGTCACCTGACGCCCTTGGGCGAAGCTGCCCTGACTGCTGGTGAGAAGCGAGGCGGTGCCCCAGCTGCCGTTGATCTGGGTGCACGCGCTGGTCGTGACCGACACCGTGGAACCCGTGGTGCTCACGGAGATGCCCGGGCCCGCGGCAGCGGGCACCGCGGCCAGGGCGAGGGGCAGGGCGGCTGCCACGGTCAGGCCGGAGCGGAGAACTGGCGATGAGCTACGCATGTCAACTGCCCTCCGGCGGCACGGTTGGCGGTACATCCCTTGCGCCGCCGAGGGTCGGGGAACGCCCGTGCTGCCTCAGGGTCAGCCAAGGTCCCCCGGCCCCGGCCGCACGCCGGGTGCGCCCGTGCAGGTGACGGGTTCCCACAGCCGGACCACGCCCCGGAGCGCGTCAGCGCCCCGGCCCCGTCGTCACCGTCCGCTCCACCGAGAAGCCTCCCCACGTGCCGTCCGGCAGCATCGCCCGGACCCGGACCCGGACCCGGTGGCTGACACCGGCGTCCCGTCCCACGTAGAAGCTGTACGTGGCCCGGTCGCGCGGCGCGCTCCCGCCGAACACGAGGGACGTGGCCCGACGGCCGTCCAGGTGGATCTCGTACTCGGCGATCGCGCCGTCCACGCGGGGCGGCACCCAGCTCAGGTCGACGTAGTAGGCCCCGTGTGCGCGGTGGCCGGTCGCCCGGAAGGCGGTCGGGGCCGTGGCGCGGCCGTCGTCCGTACCCGGGGTGGTGAGGCGGACGGCGGGACTGGCGGGGGAGACGTTTCCGGCAGCGTCCCTGGCCCGGACGGTGAACGAGTAGGCCGTGCCGGGCCGCAGCCCGGTGACCACGGTCGCCGTCTGGCCCCCGCCACGCTGTGGATCTTCGTGCCTCCCTGGTGGACGTCGTACGACACCACGCCTCGGTCATCCGTCGAGGCGGACCAGGACAGCTGGGCCGCCCGGCTTCCGGCCGTGCGGCCGCGAGGCGCCGACGGGCGGGTCGGTGCGCGCTGGTCGTCCGGCGTGGCCGCCGGCGTCCTCGCCCGGACCTCACGGCTGGGCGGCCCGAGCCGACCGTCGGCGCCCCGGGCCCGCACGGTGAAGACATACACCGTGGCGGACCGGAGCCTGGTGACATCCACCATGTGCTCCGAACCCGGAACTTCCTTGACCTTCCTGGTGCCGCGATACACCTCGTAGGCCTCGGCCCGTGCGGCCGCGGTCCACATGACATGCACGCTCGTCGCGCTGCCCGCCGCTGCGGTGACTCCGGTCGGTGCTCCGGGCAGAGCGCCGCCGTCCCCTTCGCCCGATCCGGCCGCACCACAGGAGGCGACCAGCGCGAGGGCCCCGCAGAGCGCGACGCGGCAGAGCAGACGAGCCGGGACGGAAAGGGGAACGCCTCGCACGGCACTGCCTCCCGGGGCCGACACTCAGGAATGGTCCGGACCAATATGGCGCGGCTGACGCGGCCACATCAAGAGGGGGTGGCGAGGGGGGTGTGTCGGCGGGCGCGGGCGCCGGGGCGTCACCCCCGCCGTTCGTGACCACCCGGAAGAGTTACGTATGCTGAGGTCCTCACGGCCGAACTCCTGGCGGACACCAGGGAGTTCGGGCCTGTCGCGCGGACCGCTGTCGTCGCAGATCCCGCGCCGGCGCGGGTGGCCGGGCCGGCCTGAGTTCTCACACGGACTCAGGCCCCCGGCCCCTGTCGGACGTTGGGGGCGTGCGCCGTCCGGCCCTCCAGCGGTGGCCGGGTGATCGCGCCGGGAACAGATTGGGCTGAGTGCCCGTCAGGTTCCCCAGGAAAGGCTCCTCTATCGTGCGTGTCCAGTCGCTCACACTGGCCGCGGCCAGCGCCGCCCTGCTCGCCCCGACGACACCCTCCGCCGCTCCGCCCCGGCCGGTGGTGTGGCGCGAGGCCCCCGTCCGCGCCGCCGATCTGCTGGCCAAAGTGCGGGACTGCGCTCCGGTCTCCCGCGGCCGGTACCGCAGCGACAGCGGCCGGCCCGCGAGGATCCCGGTCTGCGGCACCAAAGACGCCGTGTTCTGGAAGGCCGACATGGACATCGACTGCGACGGCCGCCCGGGACCCCGCTGCAATCGGCGCACGGACCCCCACTACTCCGGCAGCACCGCCTACGCGCAGTCCGACGGGCGCCCCCTGAGCGCCGAACGCCTCCCCTTCATCGTCGTGCCCGCCCCGAGCCGCATCTGGGACTACCGCGAGCACGGTGTGGGCGGCGGTTCCGTCGTGGCCGTCGTCCACCGCGACCGTGTGCAGTACGCGGTCGTCGGCGACACGGGCCCGCAGGACATCATCGGAGAAGCGTCCTACGCGACCGCCAAGGCCCTCGGTGTCCGCGCCGACCCGCACGGCGGCGGCACACCGTCCGGCGTCACCTACATCGTCTTCAAGAACGTCCGCGTGTCACCCATCGAGGACCACGCGGCGGCCGTGACGAAGGGGGAGCGGCTGGCGAGGCGATTCGTGGGCGACAGCCCAGCGCTCTACGGAGAGCCGTGGGGTCATTGACCGAGCGACGCCGAGTGCTCGACGGAGAGCCGTGGGGTCATTGACCGAGCGAGGCCGAGTGCTCGACGGAGAGCCGTGGGGTCATTGACCGAGCGACGCCGAGTGCTTGACGGAGTCGTGGAGTCATTGCCCGAGTGCCGCCCGGTGCCGGCCGGCTCATGCCGACCGCCGACGCCGAGTGCTTTACGGAGCGTCAGGGGCCCTCTACCGCCCGGCGGCCGACGGGCGCCGGGCACGCCGCTCTCGCACCCAGGCCCTGGCGCGCCCGGCCCGGTCTCACACCTTCCGGTACGTGTAGGCCTCCGCCGCGGCCGACTCCACCGCCGCCAGGTCGGCCCCGGTCGCCGCCGTGACGACCGCGGCGACGGCTCCCTCCACGAACGGAGCGTCCACCAGCCGTGTCTGCTCCGGGAGTTCGTCACCCTCCGCGAGCAGCGCCTTCACGGTGAGCACCGCACTGCCCAGGTCGGTCAGTACGGCGACGCCGGCTCCCCGGTCGACGGACGCGGCCGCCGCGGCGATCAGTTCGGCGCTGGTGCCGAGCCCGCCGCCTTCGGAACCGCCCGCCGGAGCGACGGGCACCGCCGGGCCACCGCCCGCGAGCCCCTTCGCCAGCTCGGCGACCGACGCGGCCACCTCCGCGCTGTGCGACACCAGCACGATTCCCACGAGCCGCTCGTCACTCACCGGCGGCCTCCGCGAGTCCGGCGACGAGCAGCGCCGCCGACGTGGCACCCGGGTCCTGGTGCCCGATGCTGCGCTCGCCCAGATAGCTCGCCCGGCCCTTGCGCGCCTGCAAGGGCGTCGTCGCCACGGCGCCCTCCTCCGCGGCGGTCCGGGCCGCCGTGAACGAGTCGCCCAGCGCGTCCACCGCGGGCACCAGAGCGTCGATCATGGTCTTGTCGCCCGGTGCGGCGCCGCCCAGCGTCCTGACCGCGTCCACCCCGGCCCGCAGCGCCTCGGCCAGCTGTTCCGGGCTGACCTCGGCGGCGTCCCCGAGCGCCTTGCCGGTACGGCGCAGCAGCGTCCCGTACAGCGGACCCGAGGCGCCGCCGACCGTCGAGATCAGCTGGCGCCCGGCCAGCGTCAGGACACCGCCGGGCGTGCCGGGAGCCTCCTTCTCCAGGGCCGCCGTCACGGCCGTGAAGCCGCGCTGGAGGTTGCTGCCGTGGTCGGCGTCCCCGATGGGCGAGTCGAGGGCGGTGAGCCGTTCCGCCTCCCGGTCGACGGACGCGGCGGTCGCCGTCATCCAACGGCGGAAGAAATCGGCGTCGAGCACTGGGTCTCCTTGCCTGGTAGGTACGTCGTGATCCTCTACCCCTTCCGCGTCACATGCCCCAGCGCAGACCCGGCGTCTTCACCGGCGCGTCCCACAGCCGCAGCATGTCCTCGTCGGCCTGGCAGATGGTGAGCGAGGCGCCCGCCATGTCCAGGGAGGTGACGTAGTTGCCCACGAGAACGCGGGCGACGGGGACACCGCGGGCGGCGAGCACGCGGTGTACCTCGGCGTTGAAGCCGTACAGCTCGAGCAGCGGCGTCGCCCCCATGCCGTTCACCAGGACCAGCACGGGATTGCGCGGCCTCAGGTCCTCCACCACCGCCTCGACGGCGGCCTCGGCGATCTCGCCGGACGTCATCATCGCCCGCCGCTCCCGGCCGGGCTCGCCGTGGATGCCGATGCCCAACTCCAGCTCACCGGGCGGGAGATCGAAAGTGGGGCTGCCCTTGGCCGGCGTGCTGCATGCGCTCAGTGCGACGCCGAAACTGCGGGAGTTCTCGTTGACCTGCCGGGCGATCGCCGCCACCCGCTCGAGCGGCATGCCCTCGTCGGCGGCGGCGCCCGCGATCTTCTCCACGAACAGGGTCGCGCCGGTACCGCGCCGCCCCGCGGTGTAGAGGCTGTCGGTCACCGCCACGTCATCGTTGACCAGCACCTTCGCGACCTGAATGCCCTCGTCCTCGGCCAGCTCGGCGGCCATGTCGAAGTTGAGCACGTCACCGGTGTAGTTCTTCACGATGAACAGGACCCCGGCCCCGCTGTCCACGGCGGCGGCCGCGCGCAGCATCTGGTCGGGCACCGGGGAGGTGAACACCTCGCCCGGACAGGCGGCCGACAGCATGCCGGGCCCTACGAAACCCCCGTGCAGCGGCTCGTGCCCCGAGCCACCGCCCGAGACCAGCCCCACTTTTCCGGCCACGGGAGCGTCCCGCCGCACGATCACCCGGTTCTCCACGTCCACGGTCAGCTCCGGGTGGGCAGCCGCCAGACCACGCAGCGCGTCCGCGACCACGGTCTCCGGGACGTTGATCAGCATCTTCACGGGTACCTCCTGGTGAGACTGGCACTTGCGCCTCTGCCCTCATCCTCGCAGCCCGACTCTGGCTTGACCAGTTGTCGATCTTGGCGGTTCTCGGCGTCGACAGCGGGGTACGGCGGTACGGACGCCGACTCGATACCGACCTTGATGACGGGTCGTCAGGTGCGGACGGTCTGCGGGACTCTTACGAGAGTCTGACGCGACCACCGTTCCGCATCGGCTCACCTTTCCCTCTGTCCACTCCGCTCACGTCCGCAGTCGCGGACTCCGCCGCGCAGGTGGCGGGACCGGCGGCAAGGGCGGAGGCCAGGTCGACGCCCCCATCGACCCGCTGCGTCGTTCCGTGCCGAAGGGCAGCAGCTCAAGGACCGGCAAGTCGTGCCATCCGGTGGGGAGTTCCCCGCCGGCATCGCCCAAGGTGAGGGCCTGTTCGCCCGCCGGACGGTCCGTTCCGCCGGCCGGAACGGCGTAGGAGACAAGTCTGTGACCCGTCTCTGGGGTAGCGATCTTCGCGATGTGGGTAAAACGGATGCAAATGACCCTTCCGTGCCCGTACCGGTGAGAGGGGGCGCGCAATGGATCCATGGCTGATCTGGTTGATCATCGCGGCCGTGCTGGCCGTGGCCGAGATCTTCACCCTGACCGCTGCGCTCGGGATGCTGAGCGCGGCCGCGTTGGTCACGGCGGGTTCCGCCGCGGTCGGACTGCCGCTGCCTTTCCAGTTCTTGGTCTTCACGGCAGTGGCCACCGTCACCCTGCTGTTCCTGCGCCCCGTCGCGCTGCGCCACGTGGTCCAGCCCCAGGCGGCACGGTTCGGCGTGGACGCCTTGGTCGGCAGGGGCGCTTATGTCGTGTCCGAGGTGACGGGCCTGGGCGGCCGGGTCCGTATCGACGGTGAGGAGTGGACGGCCCGCGCCCTCGACGAGACGCTGGTGATTCCCGCCGGCAAGACCGTCGACGTCATAGAGATCAGTGGTGCCACCGCGATCGTCTACCCACGGGACTGAGAATCATGGATACCTCCGCGTTCTTGATCGCCGGCCTGATCGTCGCGCTGTTCGCGGTTTTCACCGTGGTGCGGGCGGTCCGAATCGTTCCCCAGGCCCGTGCTCGTAACGTCGAGCGACTCGGCCGCTACCACCGCACCCTGAATCCCGGCCTCAGTCTCGTCATCCCGTACATCGACCGGGTGCATCCGGTGATCGACCTACGGGAACAGGTCGTCTCCTTCAAGCCGCAGCCGGTCATCACCGAGGACAACCTGGTCGTCGAGATCGACACCGTCCTCTACTTCCAGGTCACCGATCCGCGGGCGGCCTTCTACGAGATCGCGAATTTCCTCCAGGCGGTCGAGCAGCTCACCGTCACCACATTGCGCAACGTCGTGGGATCCATGGACCTGGAGAAGACTCTCACCTCGCGCGACACCATCAACAGCCAGCTCCGCGGCGTCCTGGACGAGGCCACCGGCAAGTGGGGGCTGAGGGTCAACCGGGTGGAGATCAAGGCCATCGATCCCCCGCAGTCCATCAAGGACGCGATGCAGAAGCAGATGCGGGCGGAGCGGGACAAGCGAGCCGCGATCCTCGGGGCCGAAGGGCAACGCCAGTCACAGATCCTCACCGCCGAAGGCGACAAGCAGGCCGCCGTCCTGCGCGCGGAGGGAAACCGCACCGCCGCGATCCTCCAGGCCGAGGGCCAGTCCCGGGCCATCGACGAGGTGTTCCAGGCCGTGCACCGCAACGACCCCGACCCGAAGCTGCTCGCCTGGCAGTACCTCCAGACGCTGCCCCAACTGGCGCAGGGAGCGGGCAGCACGTTCTGGATGATCCCCAGTGAGGTCACCTCGGCACTTCAGGGCGTGTCCCGGGCCTTCAGCGAGGTGCTGCCCCCGTCGCCGGCCACCCGCGAGAAACCCACGGACGACATGGCCGCCCAGGCCGCCGACGACACGGCGCAGGCAGCACAAGCCGCTGCCGCGGCCCTCGCCGACGCGGCCGAGGTCGATCGCACCGCCGCCGAGTCCCTCCAGTCCCAGCCTCCTCGCTGACCGCAGCCGGGGCGTGGCGCGGGAGCGGCGCGACTGGCCGCCGGGATCTCGTCCTGATCCGGGCCTGCCGGCCGTTCGAGGAGTCCGGGGAGTCCGGGGAGTCACGACATGCTGCTCTCCGCGCCGATCAGGTCGGTGACGGCCCGTATGCCGCCTTCGGCGAGAGCGGCGCGTTGCCTGTCCGCTCCGGTTCCGTTCTGGAGAAGCCGGTGGACCAGGGCCGTCACCTGCCGGGTCGCGCCGGACGCGTCGAGTGCCGGAGCGACGTGCCGCAGGAGCTGGTACAGCACGTCCCCGGCGCGGCGAGGCCTGCCGCCCGGGCAGATCAAGGTGTCGCTCAGACCGTGACGGGCGGCATGCCACAGAGCGATCTGGAGAAGCTCCGGCGGGCAGTCGGGCACCGGCGCCCCGGCGACCGTTTCCCTGATGGCCGTGTCCACGAGAGCGTGGGTCATCCCCGCGAGCATGACGGCGTCGTCCGCGCGCAGTTGAACGTCCAGGCAGCGCACCTCGACGGTGGGGTACCGGGCCGACAGGCGGGCCTGCCAGTACAACTGCCCGCTGTCCGAGATCACACCGGTCTCCAGCAGTTGCGTCACGCGCCGGTCGTGGTCGGCCACGTCACGGAAGTAGGGGGGCGCGCCGCTGACCGGCCAGCGGCCGAAGATCACGGTGCGCCAGCTGGCGAAACCGGTGTCGTGGCCGTCCCAGAGCGGGGAGTTCGCGGACATGGCCGTCAGGGTCGGCAGCCAGACCCGGATCCGGTTCAGGACCTGCACGCCGGTCTCCCGGCTGGGCACGGCCACGTGTACGTGCATGCCGTTGACCAGCTGCTCCGCCACCAGCTGGGGCGCCTGCGTGAGCATGGCCCGATAGCGGGCCTGGTCGGTGACGGCCACCGGGTGACGATGGCGCAGCGGGGGCGTTCCGCAGGCCGCGATCCGGCAGCCGTGCGCTTCGGCCGCCGCCCCGATGGCGTGCCGCAGCCGCAGCAGATGTCCCCCCGCCTCCTCCAGCGTGCCGCACACCGGCGTGGCCACCTCGACCTGCGCCTGCAGCAGCTCGCACTGCACCTCCTGGTCGGCCACGAGATGCGCCAGACCCGCCGCGGCACGCACCTTGTCGGCCAGGGGTACCGGTAGCCCGGTAACCGGGTCGAGGAGCAGGTACTCCTCTTCCACACCGATCGTCGTCATCGGTCACCCTCTGTTCTGCCCCGTCCCCGGGGCCGCATGTCACGGCGTCGGCCCGACGCTGTCGGCTCGACGCTCGCGCGTGCCCCGAGTGCCGCGGCCACGGAATGGCAAACCCCGACAAAACGGGATGCTGGAGTGACATGCGGGAGGTGTCTGACCCGGGCGGACCTGAGGCGGTACGGGATGAGGCCGAGGGGACCGCTCACGGCCGCGGGTTCGTGCGCTGCCACCGGGGGCGTGCGTCCTGGCCGCGGCGCCCGGCGACCGAGGCGCAGCGCGGGCACTGGCGCCGCACCCGGTCCGCCGCACCGCCGGACTCCGGGAAGGTGTCGGGCCAGGTGATGTGCGGGAAGCGGACCAGCCGGGAGCGGCTGAGGGACAGGCCGCAGACGGTCTGGTTCAGCCCCGGCTCCCAGGCGTGCACCTCGCCGGACGGCAGGCGGCGCCGGCCTTCCTCCTCGTCGGTCCACTGTCCGGACGCCGCGACGGCGTACTGCTTGACGCGAGCCATGGCGTACGGTCCCGGATCAGCCGGCCGCGTGGTCGACGCGCAGCCGCACCTGCTCCTCCAGGCGCTGAAGGCTTGTCTCCAGGGCGTCGCGGACCATCGTCTCGCCGGGGTCGTGGCTGTCGTCGAAGAACGACAGGTGCACCGTCACCTCACTGGCTCCGCCGCCGATGCCGGCGACCTGGAGCCAGCCCGAGTAGCTGCCCTGGTCGCGGGTGCCCCATTCGAGCCGCATCTGGTCGCGCTGCGCGCGCAGCAGGGCGGAGGTGTCCTCGTCGGTGCGGTCCTCGTGCACGGTGACGGCGGGCAGCTCCTCGGCCTCGACGTGCAGGGCCGCCGGCAGCCAGGTGTCCAACTGGCCGACGTTCGCGGCCTGGTCGAAGACCTGCTCGGGCTGTGCGGGCATCGTGCGTGAGCGTTCGTACTCGGTCATCGCGGCACCGGCCTCGCTTCGGGTTCGTTCAGCGCACCGCGTTCCCGGCCTGCCCGGCCGTAACCATCCGGGCTCCGTCTGCCGTCGGTGCCGACCGGGAGTACTTTTTGCAGAGCCTGCATCTTTGCGTACCATGCAACTATGACGGAGGGGAACCCGGCGGGCGTCGGGCTGCGCGAGCGCAAGAAGCGGGCGACCCGCGCCGCCCTGGTGGCGGCGGCGGTGCGGCTCGCGGCGGAGCACGGGGCGGAGCACGTCACCGTCGATGCGATCAGTGAGGCAGCCGGGGTGTCCGCGCGGACGTTCTTCAACTATTTCGACGCCCGTGACGACGTCTTCGTCATGATCGGCGCGGACGCCAGTGCGAGGGTCCGGCAAGCCGTACTGGCCGCGCCCGCCGAGCTGCCCCCGCTTCAGGCGCTTCGCGACGCCATGGCGACCGAACTGGCGGAAATCGAGCAGCAGCAGGAACTGTGGCGCCTGCACTCCGAGGTGCTGCGCCGCTCACCGCACCTGCTCGCGCGCAGTCTCGGCGCCCACATGGCCGATGAACTCGCCCTGGCCGAGACGCTCGCCGAGCGCATCGGCGCCGGCTCGCCGCTCTTCTCCGAGGACCGCCCGGCGCTCGGGTCGCCGGACGACGAACGCAGGAGGCGGGCGCTGGGTCTCTACCCCCGTCTGCTCGCCGCTGTCGGCATCGCGGCCGTCCGGGTCGCCGTCGAGCACTGGTGCGTCCGGCAGGACGAACTCGCCTTCGTGGACGTCTTCCGGGAGACGTTCGAGCATCTCGCAGCGGGGCTTCCGGCTCCGTCACCGGCGGGACCGGCCGGTCCGGCGGACCGGTAGGCAGCCGCTCATCGCTCCGGGACCCGTGTCCGTCCCGGTCCCTTTCGTGAAAGAGACGATGTGAATTCTTCAGCGGCGCCCGTGGAGGCGTCTCCGTCCGCCATGTCCAACCGGCAGATACTCCAGGCCATGTCGGGACTGATGGCGGGCATGTTCGTCGCCATCCTGGCCGGCACCGTGGTGTCCAACGCGCTGCCCCGGATCATCGCCGACCTCGGAGCCGGCCAGTCCTCCTACACCTGGGTCGTCACCGCCGAACTGCTGGCCATGACCGCTACCGTGCCGCTGTGGGGCAAGCTGTCCGACCTCTACAACAAGAAACTGCTGCTGCAGCTCTCCCTGGGCCTGTTCGTCGTCGGCTCGCTGCTGGCGGGCTTCTCCCACGACGTGGGGCTGCTCATCTTCAGCCGGGTGGTCCAGGGCATCGGCGCCGGCGGTCTCACGGCGCTCGCGCAGGTCGTCATGGCGGCGATCATCCCGCCGCGCAGGCTGGGCAAGTACGCGGGAATCTTCGGCGCCGTGTTCGCCGTGGGCACCGTGGCCGGTCCGCTGATCGGCGGCGTCCTGGTGGACACCTCGTGGCTCGGCTGGCGCTGGTGCTTCTTCATCGGTGTGCCCTTCGCCCTGCTCGCCATCACCCTGCTCCAGCGCACGCTGCACCTGCCCACCGTCCGCCGCGAGGCGAAGATCGACTACCTGGGCGCCTTCCTGATCGTCGCGGGTGTCTGCGCGCTGCTGATCTGGGTCACGCTCGCCGGGAACGAGTTCGACTGGGCGTCGTGGCAGACCGCCGCGCTGACCGGCGGGGGAGTGGTGCTGCTGGTCCTCGCGGTACTCGTCGAGGCGAAGGTCGCCGAGCCGGTCATTCCGCTCGGCATCTTCCGTAACCGGACGGTGGCCCTGACCACCGTCGCCAGCCTCCTCGTCGGTGTGGCCATGTTCGGCGGTACGGTCTTCCTGTCGCAGTACTTCCAGGTCTCCCTGGGCAAGTCCCCGACGATCGCGGGTCTGATGAGCCTGCCCATGATCCTCGGCCTGCTGGTCTCCTCCACCGTCGCGGGGCAGATCATCAGCGCGACCGGCCGGTGGAAGGTGTACCTCGTCGTGGGCGCCGTCACCATGACCGCCGGTCTCGGACTGCTGTCCACGATCGGGCCGGACACCCACTTCGGGCTCCTCAGCTTCTACATGGCGGTCATGGGCATCGGTGTCGGCATGCTGATGCAGAACCTCGTGCTGGCCGCGCAGAACGACGTCCCGGCCGCCGAACTGGGCGCCGCGACGTCGGTGTTGTCCTTCTTCCGCAGCATGGGCGGCACCATCGGGACCAGCGTGCTCGGCGCGATCCTGGCCAACCGTGTCGCCTCGGAGATGACCAAGAGCCTGAAGGACGCGGGCGGTGCCGTCGAGGGCGGAGGCCGGGCCGGGCACGGAGGAGTGCCCGACATGACCGCCCTGCCGGCGCCGATGCGGGAGATCGTGGAGCACGCCTACGGGGTTGCCACGGCCGAACTCTTCCTCGTCGCCACCCCCTTCGCGGCGCTCGCGCTGATCGCCGTGCTGTTCATCAAGGAGAAGCCGCTGAAGAACACCAGCGGCATGGAGCGGCTCTCCGAGGAGTCGGCGGACACCGGCAAGACCGCCGCGGGCGGCCCGCTCCCGCGTGTCGACGCCGACGCCTGACGGAGCGCCAGGGCCGTCGGCGGGGGCACGTGTCCCCTTCCGGCGGCTCAGGCCACGGCAGGGGTGTAGTGGGAGGCGTCGTCGCCTTCGAGGACGTGGCTGAGGGTGCCGTCGACACCGGCGGGGACGTCGCCCGCGACCGTCACCCGGTGCAGCAGGCGCGGCAGGTCGCCGTAGTCGTCGGGGGCGTAGTGCTGGGTGATGCGGTTGTCGAACAGGACGACGTCGCCGGGCGTCCAGGCCACCCGCAGGATGTTCTCCGGGCGGGTGACGTACGACTGGAAGATGCGCAGCAGGTCACGGGATTCGGACGAGCCCAGACCGACGATGCTCTGGGCGAAACCGCCGATGAACAGGCCTCGTTCCCCGGTCTCGGGGTGGACCCGGACGACCGGGTGGACAGTGCGGTACGCGCGTGAGACGAACCGCTTGCGGTACTCGGCCGCCTTTTCGCTCTTCGGGGCCGCGTAGTCATAGGCGTTGGTGTGCACGGCCCACAGCCGGTCCGCCAGCTCACGCAGCGGCTCGGGCAGATCCCGGTACGCGGCGGCCGAGTTGGCGATGAGGGTGTTGCCGCCGTAGGGCGGGACGACGATGCCGCGCAGCGTGGACGCCTTCGGGGGCGTACGGACGAACGTGACGTCGGTGTGCCACACGTTGGAGCGGATGCCCTCGTCGGCGTCGACGGGCAGGATCCGGGGCTGCCCTTCGACGGAAGGCACGGTGGGGTGGGCGGTGGTGAGCTCGCCGAAGAGGGAGGCGAAGCGGAGCTGGCCCGCGTCGTCGAGGTGCTGATCGCGGAAGAGGAGCGCCTTGTGCTCCAGGAGCGCGGAGCCGATCTCGGAGACGAGGGCGGGTTCGAGGTCGCCGGAGAGATCCACGCCGAGGATCTCGGCGCCGATACGGCCGCCGATCCTGCGGACGTCGAAGCCGGTGCTGGTGGTCATGTGCGGGGTCCTTTCCTGCGGATCCGTCATGCGGGGTCCGTCATGCGGGGTCCGTTCAGACGGGGAACACGAACGGAGGGTGCGCACCGTTGAGGAAGTAGTCCCCGACATCGCGGAGCCGGTGGGTCACGGGTTCGTACAGGGTGTGGGTCCGGGCATTGCGCCAGAAGCGGTCGAAGCCCAGCCGTGAGGACGCGGAGCGGGCACCGATGATGTCGAGGGCACGGGCGGTGGACTCCTGCACGGCCCTGGAGGCGGCGGCTTCGGCCATGGCGACGAGGACGGAGATCTCCGCGTACTCGTCGTAGCCGAGGTCCTCGCCACGGGCCAGCCCGCCGTGCACGGCTTCCCGCGCCTGGTCGGCGAGGGCGGACGCGGAGCGGGTGAGCACGGTGAGTTCCCCGTACACGGTCAGCACCTGCGGGTCCTGAGGCGAGCCGACCGGCCAGTCCGGGTGCCAGAGGGACCGGCCGGTCCTGCTGTACTCACGGGCCTCGGCGAGCACTCCCTCCGCCATGCCGAGACGCAGTTGCACCGAAAGGAGCCGCCCGACCGGGGACACCAATGCCGTCAGGGGCGACAGCACGTCCTCGTCCGCGGCCAGCGAGCCCAGGACGTCGTCCGCGGCGATCGGTACGGCGTCGAACTCCACGCTTCCGCCGGCCGCGAGCCGTTGCCCGAAGGGGTCGGCGTCGCCGTCGACCACCACGCCCGGCAGAGCGGGATCGACCACGACGGCGAGTGGTTCGCCGGTGTCGGCCCGCATCGCCCGCACGGCGAGGCGGTCGGCGACCAGGACACCGGCGGCGAAGCTCTGCCGACCGGTCAGCACATACCCCTGCCCGTCCCTGACCAGCGTCAGAGCCGGTTCCTGACGTGCCAGACCACCGCCCCAACACCACTCCTCGGCCGCGGACCGCTGCTCCAGCCGGGCAGCGAGAGCGGGCTCGGTGAAGAACCGGGCGCTCCACGACATGAAGTAGTGACAGCCGAGCAGTTGGCCTATCGCGCCGTCGGCCGCGGCGATCTCCCGGACCACCGCGTACGCCGTCGGCCAGTCCGCGCCGCCGCCCCCGAGCCCGGCCGGTACGAGGAGTGTCAGCAGTCCTGACTCGCGCAGCCGGGACACCTCGTCGAACGGGGGCTTGCCCGCCTGGTCCCTGGCCACCGCGTCCGTGGCCAGGTCGTCCGCGGTCTCGCGGGCCACGCGCAGCCAGTGACCACTCCCGGGCCCGGTCCGGTCCGATTCCGCGTCGGAGTCGGACGGCGCAGGGGCAACGCCCATGGCAGAGGTCTCCTCAAGTCGATGGTTGAGGCACGCACATCATCCTGTGCAGCGCCGCCGGGCCCCGTCAATACTTCCCTAGTAATTCTATAGGAAAAGTAGGGAAGCTAGAGGCGCAGGGCACGGCGATATGCGGCCCATCGCGTCCGCCCCGCCGCGACCAGCCGCTGCACAGGAGTGGGCGGCAGGGCCCGCGCGGCGCCCCGCGCGTAGTGACGCTCGACATAGAACTGCCCCACACCGAGCACGGTGGTGACGGCGATGTACCAGAGGGTGGCGACCATCAGCAGCGGGATGACCTGGTAGGTCTGGTTGTAGACCAACTGCGCCGAGTACAGCAGGTCGTGCACGGCCAGCACGCTGACGATGCTCGTGCCCTTCAGAGTGCCGATCAGCATGTTGCCGGCGGTCGGCACGATGGAGCGCATCGCCTGCGGCACGACGATCCGCTTCAGGGCGCGCACCTTGCCGATGCCCAGGGCCTGGGCGGCCTCCGTCTGCCCCGCGTCCACCGAGAGGATCCCGCCGCGCACCACCTCGGCGGCGTAGGCGGCCTCGTGCAGGGTCAGGCCGATGACGGCTGTGAGGGCGGGTCCGAGCAGGTTCACCGTCTTGACGGTGACGAACTGCGGACCGAACGGGATGCCCAGGCCGAGCGTCGGGTAGAGGGCGCCGATGTTGAACCAGAACAGCAGCTGCACCAGCAGCGGGGTGGACCGGAAGACCCACACATAACCCCAACTCAGGGTGCCCAGAACCGGGTTGGCCGACAGCCGCATCACGGCCAGCGGGATGCCGAGCAGGAAACCGAGCACCATCACCACCCCGGTCAGCCACAGGGTCAGCAGCAGCCCGTCGAGCACGGCGGCACTGGTGAAGTACTGGCCGACCACCTCCCACTGGAAGGCACGGTTGCGGACGACGGAGTTGACCGCCATCGCGAAGAGCAGCAGTGCGACGGCGGCGGACAGCAGGCGGCCGAGGCGCCGGCGCGGCACGATCCGCGGCAGGTCTTCGGAATTCGCACCCTGCGTGACCGGCGCAGGCGGAGACGCAGACGCAGGTGCGCGGAGGGATGCGGCGAGATCGGACGGCGAGACCATCAGAAGGCTCTCCAGGGAGGGAAGCACGGCGTGGATACGGGATCGGAGCCCGGCAGGGGCGTCATCACGCTCGCCGCGTCCCTCAACGCGGTGCCGTCGATCGTATGGGGCCGACGCACACAGGTGTCAACCACACAGGTGTCGACCACACAGGAGCCGCCCAACTGCCGTCCGCCATCCGGGCCGTGGTTGACGGAACGTGAGTCGTCCTGCTCAAGTATTCGCATGAACGCCGAGCAGCGCCTGGTCACCCGTGGCCACATCGACTTCGGTCGGGTGTGGTCCGCGGCGTGTTGCGCCTGACCCGGCAGCGGGCCGTCTGACCGGCCCTTTCCCTCCCTCGGTGTCCCCGTCGCGGGCCGAGTCATCTCCCTGACACGCGCTGCCGTCGCCGCCCCACCTCGTCCGGGGCCCACACCCCGGCGTCATCACACCCGCTCTTCACCCGCATTCCCCTGCCCTGAGGCGCCGTCGTTCCCGACCGCGCCGCGGGCCGCCCCGCCGCGCCTCCCCGCCCCGGCACCGAACTCGGCACGGCACCAGAGGACTTGAGGAAAGGCCATACCCATGCCCGTGGAGTTTCTTGGCATCGCCGCCACCAACGACGGCTCCGAAACGACCCCGCGCTCCGGCGCCGCCTTCGACAAGGAGTACACGCTCCGGCTCGCCCGGGCGCACGAGGAGCACGGCTGGGACCGGGTGCTGTTCGCCTACGGCTCCGGATCACCGGATCCGGCACCGGCCGCCGCGTACATCGCGAGCCGGCTGGACCATCTCCAGATCCTCCTCGCCCACCGGCCCAACGTCTCGTACCCCACCTTCGCCGCCAAGACCTTCGCGACCCTCGACCAGATCAGCGAGGGGCGCCTGACCGTGCACTTCATCACCGGCGGCAACGACCACGAACAGGGCCGCGAGGGCGACACCCTCAGCAAGGACGAGCGCTACACCCGCACCCGCGAGTACATCCGCGTCGTCAAGAAGATCTGGACGACGCACGAGCCCTTCGACCACGAGGGTGAGCACTACCGTTTCCACGACTTCGTCAGTGACGTCTTCCCGGTCCAGCAGCCCCGCCCGAACGTGTCGTTCGGCGGCTCGTCGCCCGCCGCGTACGCCGCCGGGGGCGCCGAGGCCGACGTCTACTGCCTCTGGGGAGAACCGCTGGAGAAGACCGCCGAGCAGATCGAGGCCGTGAAGGCCGCGGCGAAGGCGGCGGGCCGCGCCGACGTGCCGCGCATCCAGGTCGCCTTCCGCCCGATCATCGCCCCGACCGAGGAACTGGCCTGGGAGAAGGCCCACCGCACGGTCGGCGCCATCAGGGAACAGGGCACGGCCGGGCTCAAGCGGCGCCACCGTACCGACGCCCCGCAGAACGCCGGCTCGCAGCGGCTGCTCGCCATCGCCGAGGCGGGGGAGCGCTACGACCGCGCCCTGTGGACCCCGACGGCCGCCGCGACCGGCGGCGCGGGGAACTCCAACGCCCTGGTCGGCACTCCGGAGACGGTCGCCCGGGCCCTGCTCGACTACTACGACCTCGGCGTGGACATCCTCTCCGCCCGCGGCTACGACCTGCTGGGCGACGCCATCGACTTCGGCCGGTACGTGATCCCCCTCGTCCGCGAGGAGGTCGCCAAGCGCGACGCCGAGCGCGCGACCCGCGGGACGCAGACCCTCGCGGCGGTGAACGGGTGACCTCCGCACCGGAACTGACGTTCATTCACGTGCCCGTCTCCGACCCTCGCGTAGAACCGCTGCTGCGCGAACTGGGCCACGAGTACTCGACCCGCTACGGCAGGGACGCGCACGCCGAGATCGCGCGCTACCCCGACGACGAGTTCACCGAACCGCACGGCGGTCTGCTCCTGTTGCTGCTGGAGCGGGGCGAGCCCGTCGCGGGCGGCGCCTTCCGCCGGTACGACCTGGCCACGGCCGAGCTGAAGCGGATCTGGACCCACTCCGCCCACCGGCGGCGTGGTCTGGCCCGGCGCGTCGTCGCCGAGCTGGAGCACGAGGCGGCCCTGCGCGGCTACCGGCGGATCTTCCTCACCACCGGCCCGCGCCAGCCCGAGGCCCGCGCCCTGTACCTGGCCACCGGTTACACCCCGCTGTTCGACACGGAGGCCGACCCGGAGTCCATCGGCCCGCTGCCGTTCGAGAAGCACCTGCGAGAGGCCCTCACCCCGTGAACACCCGAACGAGCAGAACCCGTCCGCGCGGCACCGCCGCCCTCGCGCTGCTGCCAGCCCTGGCGCTGACGGCCTGCGGCTCCGGCGGCACCGCCGGGACCGGTCCGGTGGGCGCGCAGTCTCCCGCACCGACCTCCGACCCGGTCGCCGCCGTACGCAAGGTGGACTCCGTCGCCGCACTGCTGCCCGCCGACGTACGCAGGGCGGGCACGCTGCGAATCGGCAGCTCCATCGGGACCCCGCCCGGGGCCTACTACCCGGACGGGCCCGGCAAGCCACCCGCGGGCCAGGACATCGACATCACCGAGGCGGTGGCGAAGGTCCTCGGCGTGAAGGCGGTGCGGCAGGACGCCTCCTTCGAAACGATCCTGCCCGCCCTCGGCAGCGGCAAGTACGACGTCGGCACCGGCAACTTCGGCGTCACGACCCAGCGCCTGAAGACCGTCGACTTCGTCACCTACATCAACGACGGCCAGGGCTTCGCGGTGAAGAAGGGCAACACCACGCTCAGGAAGAAGGTCACCGACCTGACCCAGCTGTGCGGCCTGACCATCGGCACCGGCGCCGGCACCACGTTCGAGACGACCCTCACCGCGCAGAAGGGCGTGTGCGCGAAGGCCGGCAAGAAGCCGTACGAGGTGAAGGTCTACTCGGAGACCGGGGCGACGCTCACCGCGCTCCAGCAGGGCCGCATCGACGTGATCATGTCGACCATCAACGGGCTGCGCCACCAGGCGGCCCAGCCCGCGGCGCAGACCACCTTCCTCGGCGAGTACCACCGCCTCGACGTCGGCTTCGCCTTCCGGAAGGGCTCCCCGCTCACCAGGGCGTTCCAGGCGGCCGTCGACGAGCTGATCGACGACGGCACCTACGCCCGGATCCTCGGCAAGTGGGGCACCACCGCCTCCGCGATCGACACCTCGCGGATCAACCCGCCCGAGCACAGGTGACCCATGAGCAGCGACACCATCACGGAACCGGCCACCACAGCGGCCGGCGACCCGGCCGAACCGAAGGTCGTACCCACCCGCCACTACGCCCGCTGGGCCGCCGGCGCCGCCGTTGTCGTGCTGGTCGCCCAGTTCGTCCACGGCCTGGCCACCAACCCCGTCTGGGAGTGGCACGTATTCCGCGACTACGTCTTCTCCGAGACGATCGTCCAGGCGGTGTGGGTGACCCTCCAGCTCACCGCCTACGCCACCGTCCTCGGCTTCCTCCTCGGCACCGTGCTCGCCTTCATGCGGCTGTCGCGCAGCCCGGTGCTCTCGACCGTCGCCTGGACCTACATCTGGATCTTCCGGTCCATCCCGATGATCGTCCAGCTGGTGTTCTGGTTCAACCTCAGCGCCCTCTACCGGGAGTTGGGCGTCGGCATCCCCTTCGGGCCGGTGTTCTGGTCCGTCGACAGCAACACGCTCATCGGCACCATCGGCGCCGCCGTCATCGGGCTGACCCTGCACCAGGCCGCCTACGCCGCCGAGATCGTCCGCGGCGGCGTCATCGCCGTCGACCACGGACAACTGGAGGCAGCCGCCGCGCTGGGCATCCCCCGGTTGCGGCAGATCCGCCGGATCGTGCTCCCGCAGGCCATGCGCGCCATCCTGCCCACCGCGGGCAACGAGATCGTCGGCCTGCTCAAGGGCACCTCGGTGGTCTACGTGATGTCCATCGGCGAGCTCTTCTACCAGGTGCAGGTGATCTACGGCCGCAACGGCCGGGTGATCCCGCTGCTGCTGGTCGCCACCGCCTGGTACGTCGTACTGACCTCCGTGCTGTCGGTCGCCCAGTACTACGTGGAGCGCCGCTACGCCCGGGGCGCCGACCGCACCCCACCGCCCACCCCGCTCCAGCGCGCCCGGCGCTTCGTGACGAAGGAGAGCACATGAGTGCCGTCATGGTCGACGTCCACGGCGTCCACAAGAACTTCGGCCCCCTTCAGGTGCTGCGCGGCGTCGACCTGACGGTTCGCGCCGGCGAGGTCACCGTGGTCCTCGGCCCGTCCGGCTCGGGGAAGTCCACGCTCCTGCGCACCATCAACCACCTGGAGAAGGTCGACCGCGGCTGGATCAGCATCGACGGCGAACTCATCGGCTACCGCCGCTCCGGGAACAAGCTGCACGAGCTCAAGGAGAAGGACGTCCTGAAGCAGCGCACCCACATCGGGTTCGTCTTCCAGAACTTCAACCTCTTCCCGCACCTGACCGTCCTGGAGAACCTCGTCGAGGCCCCCGTCTCCGCCCTGCGCCGCCCGCGCAGGGACGCGGAGGAGACCGCCCGCCGGCTGCTGGAGCGGGTCGGGCTCGCCGACAAGACCGGTGCCTATCCCCGGCAGTTGTCCGGCGGCCAGCAACAGCGGGTCGCCATCGCCCGCGCGCTCGCCCTCGAACCCAAGGTGCTGCTCTTCGACGAACCCACCTCGGCGCTCGACCCGGAACTGGTCGGCGAGGTCCTCGACGTCATCAAGGACCTGGCCCGCACCGGAACCACCATGATCGTCGTGACCCACGAGATCGGCTTCGCCCGCGAGGTCGCCGACACCGTGGTGTTCATGGACGGCGGCGTCGTCGTGGAGCAGGGCCCGCCCTCGGCCGTACTCGACGCCCCGCGGCACGAGCGCACCCGAGCCTTCCTCTCCAAGGTCCTCTGACCACCGACCCGTCCCGCACGGTCCCGCACGCAAGGAGCACCTCCGTGACCACTCTCGTCCCCCGCCGTACCACCACCGCGGCAGCGCTCGGACTCGTCGGCGCCCTCGTCCTCGCCGCCTGCGCCAACCCGACCGACGGCGGCACGACGGAGGTCGCGGCCACACCCGGCAACGAGACGAAGATCAACATCAGCCCCGACCAGAACCGTGTCACCACCGGCAAGGTCGACTCCATAGCGGCCGAAGTCCCGGAGCGCATCCGCAGGAGAGGCACCCTGGAACTCGTCGCCTCGTCCGGCTCCGCGGCGCCCCTGACCTTCTACGCCACGGACAACAGGACCGTCATCGGCGTCGAGCCGGACATCGCCCACCTGGTCGCCGACGTCCTCGGTCTGAAGGCGCACCTCAACACCGTGTCGTGGGAGAACATCTTCGTCGGCCTCGACAGCGCCAAGTACGACGCCGGCCTCAGCAACATCACCGTCACCGAGGAACGCAAGGAGAAGTACGACTTCGCCACCTACCGCGAGGACAACCTGGCCTTCGAGGCGAGGAAGGGCAGCGGCCTGAAGGTCACCGGGCCCCAGGACGTCGCCGGAAAGACCGTCGCCGTGGGCAGCGGCACCAATCAGGAGAAACTGCTGGTCGAGTGGTCGGCGGAGAACAAGAAGGCCGGCCGGAAGCCGGTGGACATCAAGTACTACCAGAGCGACAGCGACACCTACCTCGCCCTCCAGTCCGGCCGAATAGACCTCTACCTCGGCCCCAACCCGACCGCCGCCTACCACGCGGCCACCACCGGCAGGACGGAGGTCGTCGGCACCTACTCGGGCGCCGGCGCCCGGCTCCAGGGCCTCATCGCGGCCACCACCAAGAAGGACAGCGGACTGGCCGAGCCGCTCGCCGACGCGCTGAACCACATCATCGACAACGGCACGTACGCGAAGGTGCTGAAGCGCTGGGGCCTGTCCGGCGAGGCCGTGACCAGGTCGGAGATCAACCCGCCGGGCTTGCCGAAGACCGGCAGCTAGCCGTCCGCCTGCCCGCAGTCCCGCCCACCGACCGCTGAGGAGCACCCGACCATGTCCGGCATCCCTCTCGGGGTCCTCGACCTCGTCCCGATCCCGTCCGGCTCCACCGCCGCCGAGGCGCTGCACCACACGATCGACCTCGCGCGGCAGACCGAGCGGTTCGGCTACAGCCGTTACTGGTTCGCCGAGCACCACCTCAACCCGGGCGTGGCCGGCACCTCTCCCGCCGTGCTGCTGGCCCTGACCGCCGCCGCGACCTCCACGATCAGGATCGGCTCCGGCGCCGTACAACTCGGCCACCGCACGGCCCTGTCCACCGTCGAGGAGTTCGGCCTGATCGACGCCCTGCACCCCGGGCGACTCGACCTGGGCCTCGGCCGCTCCGGCGGACGTCCCCCGGGACAGCCGGCGGCACCCCGCCCGACCACCACCCCCGTCGTCGACGGGCGCACCCCCAACGGCCTGAAGATCCCGCCCCGGTTCTCGCCCGACCACTTGCGGGACTCACCACGCCTCAGGCTCCAGCAGCAACTGCTGCGGCAACCGGGCGCCCGGCACCAGGACTACGGCGAACAGATCGGCGACATCCTCGCGTTGCTGCGCGGCGACTACCACTCGGCGGACGGGCTCGAAGCTCACGCCGTCCCGGGAGAAGGCGCCGACGTGCAGGTATGGATCCTCGGCAGCAGCGGCGGGGAGAGCGCCGACGTCGCGGGCCGCAACGGTCTGCGCTTCACCGCCAACTACCATGTCAGCCCGGCCACCGTACTGGAGGCGGCCGAGGGGTACCGGGCCGCGTTCCAGCCGTCCGACCACCTCGACAAGCCCTACGTCAGCGTCTCGGCGGACGTCGTCGTCGCCGAGGACGACGACACCGCCCGCGAACTGGCCACCGGCTACGGCCTGTGGGTCCGCAGCATCCGCACCGCCGAGGGCGCGATCCCCTTCCCGACCCCCGAACAGGCCCACGCCCACGACTGGACCGAGCAGGACCGGGCCCTGGTCGCCGACCGCGTCGACACCCGGTTCGTCGGCTCGCCCGGGCGCGTCGCCGACCAGCTCGAACAACTGAGGGAGGCCACCGGCGCCGACGAGCTGCTCGTCACCACCATCACCCACGGCCACGCCGACCGGGTGCGCTCGTACCGGCTCCTCGCGGAGGAATGGCAACGCCGATGAGCCGCTCGCGGCCGGGGCCGGCCCCCGGCCGGCGGAGACGAGGCCGGACGCGAAGCCGCGTCACAGGGCGGCAGCGGCGCTGTGGAGGTTCTTCGCGGCCAGGGCCAGGCCCTCGGTCTGCGAGTAGGCGGCGTCCTCGTGTTCGATGTTCACCGCCATGTCCGGGTCGACCTCGGCGAGGGCGCGCAGGAACTCCGTCCAGTAGGCCACGTCGTGTCCCTCGCCGACGGCGACGAACTTCCACGCCGGGTTCTCCGGTCAGGCGTTGCACCAGAACCCGTAGCCGGTGGGCACTTTGCCCGGCGCGTCGGCGGGCACGCGCGTGAACGACGTGTCCAGCACGCCGCGGATGTCCGCGCCCGGGCAGAGCGTGGCGTCCTTCGCACCACCTGATCGCCACCGACCGGCGCCGCGGCTACCGGAGTGCCATGCGCAGGCACGGACTCGACGAGCACATCAGGGTCATCCACGGGGACAGCACGGAGCAGGCCGGGGAGAGGGCCGGCCGGCACCTGCTCGGCAGCGGCGACCTGCCGACCGCCGTCGTGGCGTTCAACGACCAGAGCGCCATCGGTCTCCTCACCGCCTTCCGGCGCACCGGCGTCGACGTCCCCGGCACGGTGTCCGTCGCCGGCTACGACGACACGCTGTCCCGGCTGGACGCCTTCGACCTGACCACCGTCAGCCAGAACGCCGAGGAACAGGCCCGGCAGGCCG
>KE354213.1 GCA_000415505.1 Streptomyces afghaniensis 772 | reverse complement strand
GGCGGGGACGGCTGCCCGGCCGGGCTGCAGCTCGTGGCGCCGCACGGCCGGGAGGCGCTGCTGCTGGGCGTGGCGCGGGAGGCGGAGCTGCGCATCGGGAGCTGACGACCCCTCTGGCGGATCCCCTGGCGGATCCCCTGGCGGATCCGCCTGGCGGATTTAGATGCGCGCGCATATGATGCAAGCGCGTGTAATTGACCCGCGCCTATTTTCTGGGGGACACCCATGACCCGTCGCTTCCTCTTCGTCCTGGGCAGCGCCCGTGCCGACGGCAACACCGAACTGCTGGCCCGCAGGGCCGCCGAGCAACTGTCCTCCGATGTCGAACAGCAGTGGATCGACCTCGCCGAGCATCCGGTGCCCGACTTCCAGGACCTGCGGCACGACAGCGACCACGTCCGCCCGACCGAGGGCAACCTGGCGCTGCTGCTCGACGCCACCCTCGCGGCCACGGACATCGTGATCGCCTCGCCCCTGTACTGGTACTCGGTCTCCGCGCACACCAAGCGTTACCTGGACTACTGGTCGGGCTGGCTGCGCACGCCCGGCCTCGACTTCAAGGCGACCATGGCCGGACGCACCCTGTGGGGCGTCACCGCGCTCGCGGACACGCAGCCGGAGGTGGCCGACCCGCTGGTCGGGACGCTCAACAACTCGGCCGCGTACCTGGGGATGCGGTTCGGCGGAGTGCTGCTCGGCAACGGCAGCAAGCCCGGTGACGTGCTGAACGACACCGAGGCCCTGACCCGGGCGAAGACGTTCTTCGCGCAGGAGGCGCCGCCGGCCCGGTTCGTGTACGAGGACTGAGGCTTACGCGGACTGAGCGCTACGAGGACCGAGCGCTACGCGGTGATGTCCTTCGTCGTGAAGCGGGCCCAGGCCGCCGAGCCGAACACCGCCGCGTACAGGGCCTGGAGGCCGAGGTTCTTCGCCAGGTCGTCCCAGTAGACGGGTTCGCGCATGAGGTCGGCGAAGGACAGCCAGTAGTGCGAGAAGAAGTACGGCTGGAGGGCGTGCAGTTGCGGGATCTGGTCGAGGATCTGGACCGTGATCAGCAGGCCGACGGTGGTCGCCATCGCCGCGATGCCGCTGCCCGTGAGCGTCGAGACGAACAGCCCGAGCGCCGCGACGCCGATCAGTGACGCGGCGACGGCCAGGGCGATCAGCAGGGCTCTGCCCAGGCCCTCGGCGAAGCTGATCTGCGTGCCGGAGATGGTCGTCAGGTCGCCGAGCGGGAACAGCAGCGCGCCGACGGTCAGCGCCGAGACGGCGACGACGAGGGTGGCGGCCAGGCAGAAGATGACGACGGTCGCGTACTTGGTGAGCAGCAGGCGGCTGCGGCCGGCCGGGGCGACGAGCAGGTAGCGGAGCGTGCCGGCGTTCGACTCGCCGGCGATCGCGTCGCCCGCGACGACGCCGATCGCCATCGGCAGGAAGAACGGGAGGGTGGCGGCCAGCGCGGTGAAGACGAGGAACAGGCCGTTGTTGGTGATCTGCGAGATGAACGCCGGTCCCCCGCCACCGCCGCCGGGTGACGAACCGTCGCTCGTCTCCATCTTGACGGCGATGCCGACCAGGACGGGAACGGCCGCCAGCACGGCCAGCAGCGCGAGGGTGCGCCAGCGCCGGAAGGTGGTGGTGAGCTCGCTGCGCAGCAGCCCGAAGGTCCACAGCGGGCTCACCGGCCGTACGGGCTCCACGACTTCAGCCTGCGACATCGAAGCCCTCCCCGGTCAGCGCCACGAACGCGTCCTCCAGCGAGGCCCGTTCGACCGTGAAGCCGCGGACGCGCACACCGGCCGTGACCAGCGCGGCGTTCACCTCGGCGAGGTCGCGGTCGGGTGGTTCGCCGGTCACCCGGTCGTCCGTGACGACGACGTCGCCGACGCCCTGCTCCTTCAGCACCCGGGCCGCCTCCGCCGGGTCCGGCGTGGTCACCACCAGCCGGCCGCGCGCCCCGGCGGACAGCTCGGCGACCGGGCCCTGGGTGATCAGACGGCCCTGCGTCATCACGGCCGCGTGCGTGCAGACCTGATCGATCTCGTCGAGCAGGTGGGAGGAGAGGAAGACGGTCGTGCCGTCCGAGGCCAGCTCCCGTATCAGGGTGCGGATCTCGCGCATGCCCTGCGGGTCGAGGCCGTTGGTCGGCTCGTCGAGCACGAGCATCCGGCGCGGCTGGAGCAGCGCGGCCGCGAGGCCCAGGCGCTGTTTCATGCCCAGCGAGTACGCCTTGGCCTTCTTGCCCGCGGCGGCCGTCAGGCCCACCCGGTCCAGCGCGGCGGCGACCCGGGCCTTGCGGGTGCGCGGATCGGCGGCCGGATCGGCGGAGTCGTACCGGATGAGGTTGTCGCGGCCGGAGAGGAAGCCGTACAGGGCGGGGCCCTCGATGAGGGCGCCGACGTGCGGCAGCACGGCGCGGGTGGCCCGGGGCATGGGCTGCCCGAGCACCGTCGCCGTGCCGGAGGTGGGCTCGATGAGGCCCATCAGCATGCGGATGGTGGTGGTCTTGCCGGAGCCGTTGGGGCCGAGGAAGCCGAAGACGCTGCCCGCCGGGACGGTCAGGTCGAGGCCGTCGACGGCGAGCTGTCCGCCGCGGTAGCGCTTGGTGAGCGCGCGGGTGTCGATGACCGGGTCCCCGGCCTGATCGCCCCGCTGCTCCGGCTCCGTGGCGGACGGTTCGCCCATCGGCTTCCTCGTTCTCTCGACAGGACTTACTTCCCGGCGTCGGCCGCCTTGACGAGCGCGTCCTTGGTGACGGCGCCCACGTAGACCTTGCCGTCGTCGGTGATCAGGGCGTTGATCAGCCGGGTCGAGAAGACCGTGCCCGAGCCGAACTTGCCGGTGACCTTGTCGCCGAGCGAGTCGATGAAGCCGCCGAACTCGCCGCCGGCCTTGCCCGAGGGCATGCCCTCGCCGCCGGTGTCGAAGGTGGCTATGGAACTCCAGCCCTCGCCGATGGTCTTCATGCCGTCGAGGCCCTTGCCGTGGTCCTCACCGGCCTTGGGGGCGTGCTCGCGCGCCCGGCCCTTGTCGAAGCCCTTGCCGAAGTCCTTCTCGGAGCCCTTGCCGAACTCCTTGGCGGCGTCCTTCTCCTCGGTGACCTTCGCGCCCTTGGGCGGGGTGAAGTCGAAGGTCGACGCGGCCGGCTGGGCGAAGCTGACCTGGGTGAAGCCCGCGTCGACGACGGCCGCGCCGCCGCTCGCCGGGGTCAGCGTGAACTTCAGCGGCATGCCGGTCTTCGCATCCACCGCCACGGTGACCGCGCCGACGGTCGAGCCGGACTGCTTGGGCTTGATGACCAGCTTGTAGGCGTCCCGGCCGGCGACCTGGGCGGTGCCGTCCACGGTTACGGAGGTCGTGTCGTCGGTGGCCTTCAGGGCCTCCTCGGCGAAGTCCTTCGGCGTGGCCGGCGGCTGCTGGTCCTTCCCGCGCTCCGGGCTTTCGGAGGCGGTGCCGTGGTAGACCTCGTTCGACTTGCTGTCGTAGCCCCAGACGTCCTTGCCGTTGTGGACGATGCTGTACTCGGCGGCGTTCTCCAGCAGCGACAGCTTCTGCTTGTCCGGGCCGTCGGCCGCGACGCGCAGGGTGTGCGTGCCGGAGGCCAGTTCCGTGAGCTTGGCCGTCGGGTCGGCGGAGGAGCCGCCCTCGCCCTGGCCCGCGGCACCGGACATCAGGCTGCTCTCCAGCCCGCCGAGGTCCGGCAGGCCGAGGTCCGTGCTGATCTTCACGGTGCCGGACAGCTGCTGGACGTCCGACTTGGCGATCTTCTCGATGAGCTGCTGTGCAGTGATCTTCGGGAGGTCGGGGTCACCGGAGTCGGCGAGTGCGGGGACCAGCCCGATCGTCGCGGCCGCCACCCCCACCACCGTGACCGGGACGATGTACCGCGCGGCTTTGCGCCGCCCGGAGCGCTGCTCGTCGACCTCCCCGGCGGTCGTGCTGTCGTCGGATGCGTACGGTGCCATGTGTGCCCTACCTCCGTGATCGGCGGCGGCTGTCCGTGTCGTGCACGCACTCGTCCCTGAGCCGCCATTCTCACCCGAACTGGTGAGGAGTGGTGATTTCCGTGGTGACTATCTGACCAAATCGGCCGGCGAGATACGTCAGACCCCGGGCTCAACTCCACGTACTGCTCCGGTATGACACGAGAGGGCGGCTTCTCCCCCGACCCGTAGGGGTCGTGGGGGAAAAGGGCGCTAGCCGGCCCGGTGCACCACGGCGTCGGACAGCTCCACCAGCGCCGTCTTCGCGGCGCACTCGGGCAGCGGGGCCAGCGCCGAGCGGGCGTCCTGGGCGTAGCGGACGGTGTCCCGCCGGGCCTGTTCCAGCGCCGGGTGGGCCCGCAGCAGGCGCAGGGCCTCGGCGTGCCGGTCGTCGTCGGTGAGGTCGGAGTCCAGCAGCTCGCACAGGGCGATGTCGTCCGCGAGCCCGAGCCGGGCCGCGCGCTCGCGCAGCCGCAGCACCGGCAGCGTGGGGATGCCCTCGCGCAGGTCGGTGCCGGGGGTCTTGCCGGACTCGTGGGAGTCGGAGGCGATGTCCAGGACGTCGTCCGCGAGCTGGAAGGCGACGCCGAGCCGCTCGCCGTACTGGGTCAGCACGTCCACGACCGTCTCGTCGGCGCCGGACATCATCGCGCCGAACCGGCACGACACCGCCACCAGCGAGCCGGTCTTGCCGCCCAGCACGTCCAGGTAGTGCTCGACCGGGTCGCGGCCGTCCTGCGGTCCGGCCGTCTCCAGGATCTGCCCGGTCACCAGCCGCTCGAACGCCTCGGCCTGCACCCGCACCGCCTCCGGGCCGAGGTCGGCCAGGATGTGCGAGGCGCGGGCGAAGAGGAAGTCACCGGTGAGGACCGCGACGGAGTTGCCCCAGCGGGCGTTCGCGCTCGCCACCCCGCGCCGCACGGTGGCCTCGTCCATCACGTCGTCGTGGTACAGCGTGGCGAGGTGGGTCAGCTCCACGACGACGGCCGACGGCACGATCCCGGGCGCGTACCGGTCGCCGAACTGGGCGGCGAGCATCACGAGCAGCGGACGGAACCGCTTGCCGCCGGCCCGGACCAGGTGCTGGGCGGCCTCCGTGATGAAGGGCACCTCACTCTTGGTGGCCTCGAGCAAGCCTTCCTCGACAGCCGCCAATCCGGCCTGGACATCGGCTTCCAGAGCCTGGTCCCGCACGCTCAGCCCGAACGGCCCGACGTCGGTCACGAGGGGTCTCCTGTCTGCTGGTGTCTGCCGGTGATTACGCGGTTTGTCGATAGGTCGCTGCCATCACTCGAGTCAGCGTATCCGGTCACGTTTCGATCACCACCAGCGCCCAGGGTTACAGGCCGGGTGGTATCCGATCACGACCGCTATGTTTTCGATCAGCTCATAAGAGTAGACATTTATCGACTTACCACGCGATAGCGAGCTATGCACGATTTGCGGTGTTGGATAAGCGAATTCCCCTTGGTGCAAATTGCCCCACAGACTCGTGATCAGTGAGTTGAATCACGTTATCCCCTGCGACATCCCACTCCGGCACCGGCCCGTACCTCCTTCCGCCGCACGCAAGTTGAGCCTTGGCTTCAGCAAAGGATCAAGTGCCTCATACGCCCCTGACCAAGGTCAACCGCTCGATATGTGACTCCGGTGCTTGTTCCCGACATGTGCTCTCGCATACGTTCCGGGCCTGTCCGGCGGACGCCGAATCCTGCCACCGCCCGGACACCCCACGAACCCACTCACTCACGCAGGGCAGGAGCGGGGGACCCAGGTAAGTCGCCGGTCCGCGCAGCGGAACGGCTCGGGGTGAAGCCGCGTACGGCACACAGCGCCGTAGGCGGCCGGGCACCTCCCGGCCCGAACCCGACAGCTCACCTCGCAGGCGCCGGAGAGGAACATCGCCATGCCCCGAGGCAAGCACCGTCGCCCCAGAAGCAGTCAGCTCACCCGTCGTGTCGTAGCCGCCGGCACCGGCGGAGCGGCACTCACCCTCCCGCTGCTCGGCGCGACGCAGGCCAGCGCCGCCCAGCCGGCCCAGAGCGCACCCACCACCGTCGCGCAGTCCGTGCCGCAGGCGGCCAAGACCGCCAAGTCCGTCACGTACACCGTCACCAAGGGCGACTCGCTCGCCCGCATCGCGGACAAGTTCGACGTGTCGGGCGGCTGGAAGCAGCTGTACAAGGACAACCGCGCCGCCGTCGGCGACGACCCGAAGCTGATCCACCCGGGTCTGAAGCTGAAGGTGAAGACGGCCAAGGCGGACGCCGCGAAGAAGACGGCGACCAAGTCCTCCGCCCCCGCCAAGCCGGCCGGCGGCGTCGCCCAGGCCACCCAGGCCTCCGCGAAGACCTACGCGAACAACCTGGACGGCTGGATCCGCGAGGCGCTGGACGTCATGGCGCAGAAGGGGATTCCGGGTTCGTACGACGGCATCTACCGCAACATCATGCGGGAGTCGTCCGGCAACCCCCTGGCGATCAACAACTGGGACTCGAACGCCGCCCAGGGCACCCCGTCCAAGGGTCTGCTCCAGGTCATCGACCCGACCTTCGCCGCCTACCACGTGCCCGGCACCTCCTTCGACCCGTACGACCCGGTCGCCAACATCACGGCGGCCTGCAACTACGCGGCGGCCCGCTACGGCTCGATCGACAACGTCAACGGCCCGTACTGAGCCGTCCCGCCCAGCAGTCGTTCGAGGACGACGGCGATGCCGTCGTCCTCGTTCGACAGGGTGATCTCGTCGGCCACGGCCTTGAGTTCGGGATGGGCGTTGGCCATGGCGACGCCGTGGGCGGCCCAGTCGAACATCGGGATGTCGTTGGGCATGTCCCCGAAGGCGACGGTGTCCGCCGGCCGAAGGCCCAGGTGCTCGGCGGCCAGCGCCAGGCCCGTCGCCTTGGTGACGCCGCACGGCTGGAGCTCGACCGTGCCGGGCCCCGACATCGTCACCGTCGCCAGTGAACCGACCACCGAGCGGGCCGTCGCCGCCAACTCGTCGTCGCTCAGGCAGGGGTGGCGCAGCAGCACCTTGCTGATGGGCTCGCCCCACAGGTCGTCGCGCCGGTCGACCCGCACCGCCGGCAGGGTCGGGTGCGGCATGAGATAGCCCGGCTCGATGAGCGTGAGCCCGTCGACCCCGTCCTGGTCGACCGCGGCGTACACCTGCCCGACCTCGGCCTCGATCTTGCCGAGGGCGGTCTCCGCCAGCTCCCGGTCCAGGGTGATGGACCACAGCAGCCGGTCCGCGCCGGCGTCGTACACCTGCGCGCCCTGCCCGCACACCGCGAGCCCCGTACAGCCGAGGTCGTCCAGGAGCGGCCGCACTCTCGGCGCCGGCCGGCCCGTCACCACGAGGTGCTGGGCACCGGCGTCCGCCACCCGCGCGAGCGCGGCGAGGGACCGGTCGGACAGGGTGTCGTCGCCGCGCAGCAGCGTCCCGTCCAGGTCGGTGGCGATGAGTGAATATGCGATGGGTGCGGCCATGATCAGAGAATACGGACAGTGCGCCCTTTCGTTTCATCCCGCGGCGGACACCGATTGCCCGGTTGAAGGCCTCTGCACCAGTTGGCAACAACATGGTCCGCTACCTACCGTCGAGGCCGTCTCGGGCGGTACCTTCCAAGTGTCCAGGGGGGACTTGATCGGGGGGTCGGGTTGAGCAGTGGGCGTGTTCGTGTGGGTGTGCCCGGGGAGCTCGGCGAGGGGGAGAAGGAGCGCTGGCGCGCGCTGCGCGCGGCGTCGGAGACACCGCGCAACCCCTTCATGGAACCGGAGTTCACCGAAGCCGTCGGGCTGGTGAGGCCACAGGCGCGGGTCGCGGTGGTGTACGAAGGGCTGGAGCCGGCCGGCTTCCTGCCCCATGAGCGGGGCCCGTTGGGGCAGGGCCGGGCGATCGGGCTGGGCGTCTCGGACGCGCAGGGCGCGATCCTGCGGCCGGGCCTGCGTCTGGACACGGGCGAACTGCTGCGGGCCTGCTCGCTGTCGAGCTTCGCCTTCGACAACCTGGAGGCCGAGCAGCGGCTGTTCGTCCGGTACGCGGCCGAGGAGCACGCCACCTACGTCATCGACGTGGAGAAGGGCTACGAGACGTACGAGTCGGTGCTGCGCGCCCAGTCGCCGAAGTTCCTGAAGACCACCCTGGCCAAGGAGCGCAGGCTGGGCCGGCAGGTCGGCGAGCTGCGGTTCGTCTTCGACGAACGCGAGCCGGCCGCGCTGCGCACGCTCATGGAGTGGAAGTCGGCGCAGTACCGCAGGACCGGCCGCCGGGACCGGTTCGCCCAGGAGTGGATCACCCGGCTCGTGGGGCGGCTGGCCGCGACCCGGGCACCGGAGTGCAGCGGCACGCTGTCCGTGCTGTACGCCGGTCGGCGGCCGCTGGCCGCGCACTTCGGACTGCGCTCGGCATCCGTCCTGGCCTGCTGGTTCCCGGCCTACGACCCGGAGTTCGCGAAGTACTCGCCGGGTCTGGTGCTGCACCTGCGCATGGCCGAGGCGGCGGCCGCCGAGGGCATCGGCATGCTCGATCTGGGGCGGGGCGCGGCCGAGTACAAGGACGCGCTGAAGACGGGCGAACTGCCCGTGTACGAGGGCGCGGTGACGCGCCCGGGGGTGGGCGCGGCGCTGCACTGGCTGAGCCGCGAGCCGGCGCGCCGCGCGCACAGCTACGTCCGCGGCAGGCCGCAGCTCGCGGCGCTGGCCGCGCGGACCTTGAAGGGCGCGGCCCGGCTGCGCCGTACCTGACGACGAGGGGGTGGGGCCCATGGCCCGTTCGGGACATGCGCAGGAGGAGATACGGCGGTTCCTGGACATCGGGGCGGTGCAGGTCGCCGAGCTGGACCTCGACGGTGACGAGGCGGTGCTCAGACCGGGCCCGGGGAGCCCGCCGGTGACGCACGGCGAGGTGTTCGTACTGGTCAGGCGGCGCGGGCGGCCGGTGGGGACGCTGCTCGGGCGGGTGCCTGAGGGGGCGGACGCGAAGACGGTGCTCGCGGCGCGGGCGCGGGCGGAGTATGCGGCCGTGCAGGGTGGTGAGCCCGGGGAAGGCGGCGGGGCCGGAGAGCCTCCGTACGCGAGTGTCGTCGTCGCCACCCGGGAGCGTGCCGGGCAGCTGGCCCGGGCGCTCGACTCGCTGCTGGCGCAGGACCATCCGCGGTTCGAGATCGTCGTCGTGGACAACGCCCCGGTGACGAGCGAGACGCGGGAGCTGATCGAGCGGAAGTACGCCGAGCGCGTGCGGTACGTCTGCGAGCCGGTGCCCGGCCTCGCGGTCGCGCACAACACGGGGCTCGCGGCCGTGCGGGGCGAGGTCGTCGCCTTCACGGACGACGACGTGGTCGCCGATCCGCGCTGGCTGACCGAGCTGACCGTGCCCTTCGCCGCCGACCCCGGACTCGGGTGCAGCACCGGGCTGATCCTGCCCGCGCGGCTGACCACCCCGGCCCAGGTGCTGCTGGAGAGCCACGGCGGCTTCGCGAAAGGCTTCACTCCAAGGACGTACGACCCGGCGCGTCCGCCGGGCGACGAGCCGCTGTTCCCGTTCACGGCGGGGCGGTTCGGCTCGGGTGCGAACATGGCCTTCCGGACGGCCGCCCTGCGTTCCGTCGGCGGTTTCGACCCGGCCACCGGTGCCGGCACGGCCGCCCGGGGCGGCGACGACCTCTACGGCTTCGTCCGGGTCCTCGCCCAGGGCCACCGGCTGCGCTACACCCCGTCCGCCCTGGTGTGGCACCACCACCGGGAGACCTGGCAGGACCTGGAGACCCAGGCCTACGGCTACGGCGCCGGGCTCACCGCGTATCTCACCGCGGTGCTGGTGAACCGCCCCGCGCTGCTGCCGGCGTTCCTCGCGAAACTGCCCCGCGGCCTCGCCCACGCCCGCGCGCTGACCGCCGTACGCGAGACGGAGGGCGGCGGGGCGCCGGGCGACCACGACACACGGACGCATCCGTGGCCGCGGCGGCTGTCGCGGTTGCAGCGCCGGGGGATGGTGTACGGGCCTGTCGGCTATCTGCGCGCGCGGCGGGCGCTGCGCACGCGGGGTGAGGGGGCGAGATGAGGACGTCGGCACGTGCGCGGGACGAGGGCCAGGGGGACGCAGAGGCCGGGCGGAGCGGGGCGCGCAGGATGGTGAGGGGCCGATATCGCCACCGGGTGCCATCGGCTCCCCGGCCATCCCCGTCTTCCTGTACCACTCGGTGATGGACGATCCGCCGGACTGGATCGCGGAGTTCACGGTCACTCCGACGCAGTTCGCCGCGCATCTCGACGCCGTGGTCCGCAGCGGCCGTACGCCCGTCACCATCAGCGCGATCGCCGACCATCTGGCCGGGCGCGCGCCCCTGCCGCCCCGGCCGGTGCTGCTCACCTTCGACGACGGCTTCGCCGATCTGCCCGGCCCCACCGCCGAGGCGCTGGCCGAGCGGGCGCTGCCCGCCACCGCCTACCTCACCACCGGCGCCATCGCCCCGGGCGGCCACAGCCTGCTGCCGCCCGCACCGATGATGACCCTGGACCGGGCGGCGGAGCTGGAACGTTACGGCATGGAGATCGGCAGCCACACGGTCACGCACGCGCAGCTCGACACCCTGTCCGGCAAGGGCCTGGCGTACGAACTGCGCTCGTCGAAGGCCGTGCTGGAGGACGCCCTCGGGCACGAGGTCCGCCATCTCGCCTATCCGCACGGCTACAACAGCCCGCGCGTGCGGGCGATGTCGGCCCGGGCCGGCTACGAGACGGCGACGGCCGTGCGGCACGCGCTCAGCTCCGACCGCGACGAGCGCTACCGCATCGCCCGGCTCATCGTCCGGCGTACCCACACCGTCGCCGACGTCGAGGGCTGGCTGGCGGGTGCGGGCGCCCGGGTCGCGCCGTACCGGGACGGGCCCAAGACGATCGCGTGGCGGTGGTACCGGCGGGCCCGCGCGGTGGTGCACGGGCCCGAGTTCGCGGGCTGAGGGTGCTGCGGGGTCATTTCCGCGGCTGGTCGAAGTACGGGTCGGCGACCGCCTTGCGCAGGCTCTCCCAGGCCGCGTCGTTCGCCAGGGCCAGGTTGCAGTGCGGTCCGGGGTCGCGGTAGTTCCACTGGAGGGCGGCCTTGACGCCGTCCAGGCCCTTCAGCACGCCGGGCACCTGCGCGTACCACTGGGCCTGCCGCTGCGGGCGGGACGGGTCCGCGGCGGTGCCGAACTCCGAGAGCATCAGCGGCTTGTCGTCGGAGATG
Organism: Streptomyces afghaniensis 772; assembly: GCA_000415505.1. Classification (GTDB taxonomy): domain Bacteria; phylum Actinomycetota; class Actinomycetes; order Streptomycetales; family Streptomycetaceae; genus Streptomyces; species Streptomyces afghaniensis. The sequence continues at coordinate 13,200 of KE354213.1, read as the reverse complement.
TTCTCGCGGATCCAGTCGTGCACGGAGTGCTGTGTCTGCGCGAAGGTGCGCCAGCCCGTGTTGTGGCAGCGGTAGTAGTTGTACTGGTTGTAGCCGATCCAGTCGACGTACTCGTCGCCGGGATACATCCGCTTCATCTCGTCGGCGTGGTCGAGGTAGCCGGTGGTGATCCACGTCCACACCACGTTGTCGACGCCCAGTTCGCGGAACCGGTCGTGGATGTGCCGGTACGCCTTCACGTACTCGGCGGGGGTGCCGTTGGCCGGGGTGCGCGTGTCCATCTCCAGGTCGAAGGAGAGGAACACCTTCTTGCCGTAGTCCTTGACGCGCTCGGCCTGGACGTCGATGACGGTCTTGTCCAGCTCGCCGGAGGCGATCTGCTTCCAGGTCGGCTGCTGCTCCTTCGTGCCGCCCCACCACTTGCTCTCCCAGGACAGCAGCAGCAGACGGTCCTCGCCGACGCGCTGCTCCTCCGGGGTGAGCAACTGGCCCTCGCGGCGGGTGCCCTCGGGCAGCGACATGTCGTGGTACGTGTACACGATGTCGAGTTCGCGGCCGACGCGCTTCTCGTAGGCGCGCACCTTCTCCGGCAGGTCGTCCCGCTCGTGCGGCACGAACGCCCCGAACCAGGCGCCGCAGGGCGGCTCCAGGATCGCCGTGGGGCGGCAGTCCGCCTGGGAACCGGTGGCTCCCGGGTCCGGCCCGGAGGCGTTCCGGAGGGCGAGTGCGCCGACCAGGACCGCGCTGACGATCGTGGCGGACGTGATCAGCAGTCGGCGCCGGCTCGATGTGAACGGGCCGGCGGACGGCTGCTCCCCGTGTGGCTGTGACCTCCTGCGGTGCTGTCCGGTCGTGGTCGGCGTGCGGCGAAAGGGACGGTGGGGACGGTTGAACCTCACTGAGCAGAACCCTTCGGTGTCCTCGGTGTCGTCCTCGGCGGCGGGGAGGCGCGCAGCGGCGGACAGAACGCGGCGAGTGTGGTCAGCAGCGTCAGTGTCAGCAGCACGCGCTGCGCGCTGAAGGCGTGCGTGGCGATCAGCACGGTCGCGACGAGCATCACGGCGCCGATGCTCACGAACAGCACCAGCATCAGCCGCTCCAGCAGGTCGGAGTGGCGGGCGAAGTCCGGGTCGCGACGCTCGACGGGGCCTTCGGCGGGGCGCGCCCCCAGCGCGGGGGCGCAGACTCTGACCACGGCCGCGCCCGGGCCCGCCGCCAGGAAGAGGGCGACGGCGGCGCCCCGCAGCGGCGATCCGCCGGGCAGCGCGAGGGCGGCGAGCGCGAGCCAGCCGCTGAACGGCGGCAGCATCCGGACCACGAGTTCCTGCGGTGTCATCGCTCCGCTCCCCCGGTCTGCTTCAGTACGTAGAGCCATCCCGCGCTGTTCTCCGCCACGAGCTGGAAGCGTGGTGAGGCGGCGACGGACTTCTGGATGCGGCTCAACTGGGCGTGGTCGAGCTGCCCGTTCATCTCGGAGTTGGCCAGCTGCCCCTGGGTGAGCAGGAAGTAGGCCCGGGCCGGCCGCTCCACCCCGGCCATGTCACTGGCGAGCGTGCCGGCCGGGTTCTCGACGATCCGGTCGACGTGACTGCGGGCGTCGTCCAGGAACCAGTAGTGGTCGACGCTCCAGTAGGAGGCGTACGCGAGCGGGTAGTTGCGGTTGGCCGCCACGACCAGCGAGCCGTCGGGCGCCTGGTCGAAGAGCTGCCGTACGAGGGCCACTTCCTGCGGCGGGAAGTAGTTGATCCGGTCCTTGCCCGAATAGGCCGGGACGAACGCCAGGGTTCCGCCGAGCAGTGCGGCCAGCCCCACCCAGGTGCCGAGCCCACGTCTGCGGGCCTGCACGGGGGCGGCCTGCCGGCTGCCGGCCTCCTTCGCGGCGGCGTCGGCGGCGAGCGTGCGGACCTTGGGCAGCAGCGCGGCGGCGGCGAAGAACGCGGCGCCGGGCAGCATGAACAGCAGCACCCGGAAGATCATCTCGCTGCCGTAGCTGCTCGCCGCGAACATCGGCAGCGGGGCCGCCGCGATCAGCAGCAGGGGCCGGGCCCGGTGCCGCAACACCCGTTGGCGCAGGACGCCGACGGCCGCGAGCAGCAGGACGGAGGCGGACAGCAGCCGGGCCGCCCAGGAGGTGGCGATCGCTCCGGTGCCGGTCGGGGTGGCGCCGTACCCCGTCTCCACGTTGGCGCCGACGTCACCGACGGAGCGGATCATGTCCGGCATCGCCGCGGACAGGAAGGGCAGCGCGGCCGTCAGACACCAGGCCAGGAAGATCACGACGGTCGTGACCACCGGGACCCAGTCGCGGTAGCGGCGGCTCAGGCACAGGGCGAGCAGGCAGACGACCAGCATGCCCGGGGTGAGCTGGTGGGAGATGACGATCGCCACGACCATGACGATGAGCACCACCGTCCACACGGCCTGCCGGGGCCGCCCGCCCCGCACGGCGGACCGGCCGAAGCGGCGCAGGACCAGGGCCAGGACGCCGACGTGCAGCGCGTACGCCACGGACTGGGGGGAGAAGTAGTCCTGCCCGACCCAGTTGGCGACGTAGAAGAGCCAGACCGCGGTCCAGATCAGTCGCCGGTCCTCCGTGAAGGTGCGGTAGATCAGCAGCAGCGGGAGCAGCAGCATCAGGCTGGAGACCAGGGGCCACCAGGCCATGAACATCGCCACCGAGTCCACGCCCAGCAGCCGCAGCAGGGCGGCCTGCGCGGCGAAGAAGCCGGGCCACTGGTCGTACACCGCCATGTCGCCGACCTGGTCGGCCGTTTGCAGACCGCCCGCCGTCAGCAGATGGTCGATGACCGCCTCGTGCTTCCACGCCCAGGCGTACAGCGGGGTCGGGTAGACCACGGCCTGCGTGACCCGCTCCATCACCAGCAGCCCGAGGACGTACGCCGCCGCCCAGGCGCCCGGCCGGCGCGGATCGCGGACCGTGAACCAGAAGCCGGTGGTGAGCACCGCGAGGCCGGCCCAGAAGGCCGGGTGCAGCGCGGTGACCAGCCCGTAGTCGTCGAGCCGCGAGACGTCGGTGTGCCGCACGGCGTACGCCCACAGGGCGAGCGCGACGAGCAGCGGAACGCCGGGCCATGCCAGTGCGCGCCGCCCGGACCAGGCGGGGGGCAGGTCGGACAGATCCGTCACGGGCGTCATGGCGGGGCTCGACGACTCCGAGGAGGAGGAGGAGGAGCTGGAGGACTGGCCGGCGGTCTCGGGGCTGCTGCCGGGGGTGCTCGCGCCGTCCCGTGCCGGTGTGGGTTCTGGCGTGGATCTCTCCCTCGGAGTTACTGGCGGACGCACGGTGGTTCCCCCCTGGCGGTTCGGCTCTGTTCGGCTCTGGTGCTTGATCAGGCGCTGGGTCGGCCGTTCGGATGTCTGCGGTGCGGTCGTCCCATGGCCGACGCGGCACGGCGGCAGAGCGGCAGGAGCAGGACGAGTACGACGAGTACGGCGAGCAGGGGCGGCGCGACCGGTGCGAGCTCCTCACGCCACACCCAGCCGCCGACCGCGACGAGATACAGAACCCCCCAGCGCCCCGGCCACGTCAGCCGTCCGCCCGCGCTCGCGAGCAGCAGCCACAGCGGTACGAGGCACAGCAGCTGGCAGACCGGCGGCGCCCAGCGAAGCAGCGGCTCGGGCCCGTCGAGCCCGAACGCGTCCGCGAGGAAGCCGGCCGTCTTCACATACAACGCCCCGTCCACCGCCCGCGGTTCCCGCCCGAGGGCGACCGGTGCGGCGTACAGGGCGAGCAGGGCGGCGCACAGCGCCGTGCCGGGCAGCCACGGGTCGCGCCGGGCGCACAGCGTGACGGCGGCGACGAACGCCACGAGCAGCAGGCCTCCCGCCGTGAGCGACGGCAACGGCAGGCCCTCCAGCAGCTGACGTCCCGTCAGTGCCGCTTCGCCGGCGCCGTCGAGCCAGGGCAGGTCGCGCAACGGCGCCCAGAAGAAGACGGTGGCGACACCGAGCAGGCTCCACAGGGCGCCTCTCAGCCGCCGCTCCTGCGGCTCCTGGTCCGGTTCCGCCGGTTTCGCGAACTCGTGGCGCGGTGGCTCGCCGGCCGTCCCTTCCGGCCGCACGATCAGCGCCAGCGTGTCCGCCTGGAGCGCCTCACGTTCGTATCCGGGGCGCCCGATGAACAGCGTGACCGTGTCCTCGTCGCCGTCCTTGGGCTGGTACGCCGCCCGGCGGGCCCAGGTCGTGCCGTACCCGGCGGTGGCGTTCAGCTTCGCCCAGCGGGTGCCGTAGGAAGGGTGGGAGGGGTCGGCGGGCGTACGGGCCGCGGGCGCGCTGTCGTTGTGCCGCAGGGCCGACCTCAGCCCGGCCGTGGAGACGACCGCGATCAGCGTCATGCTCAGCAGCACCGCCCAGCCGGCGCCCGCGATCCCGGCCGGGGTGAACAGTACGGCCGCGCTGCCCAGCACCAGGGCGCACATGGCGCCCTGGAGCGCGGCAAGCACACCCGTGCGCCCCTGCACGCGCAGTACGCCGATGTACAGCTCCACCACCACCCGCGGCAGCGCGCCGAGGGCGAGCAGCCGCAGGACGGTCGAGCCGTGCTCGGCGTAGTCCGGGCTGAAGGGCGTGAGGATGTACGGGGCGAAGAGGACCAGCACCAGCACGACCGGGACCAGCAGCAGCGTCATGCGCCGCAGGGCCCCCCGGACGCCGTCGGCGAGTTGTCGCGGGTCGTGGGAGGCGTGCGCGGTGAGGGACGAGGCCATGTTGATGGCCATGAACTCCATCGTGCCGCCGACGGTGTACGCCACGTAGAAGTAGCCGTTCTCCGCGGCGCTGAAGCGGACCGCGACCATCACGGGCAGCAAATTGATCATCGCCAGGCTGAACAGCGCGCCCAGCGAGTCCCCGGCCAGGAAGCGGCCCATGTCGCGGAGCTTGGGGGGCTCCTTCTCACGTTCGAGTTCGGCCTGGCGCGGGATGAGCCGGCGGAAGATCAGCCAGCCCAGCGGCAGTGTGGAGAAGGCGATCGCCACGGCCCAGGAGACGAAGATGCCGAGGACGGGCAGCGTGCCGGCGAAGACGGCCAGCAGGGCCAGTTTCCCGACCGAGAACACCGCGTTCCCGGCGGGCACCCACTCCGCCTTGCGCAGTCCCGTGAGCACCCCGTCCTGGAGCGTGAGCAGCGCCCAGGCCACGCACGCCGCGACGAACACCGCGCCCGCCATGGGCGTGCCCAGCGGGGCGTACGACGCTCCCCACGCGTCCAGCGTGAGCAGGAAGACGGCGGCCGCGAGCGCCACGATGAGCGAACTGGCCGCGTACGTGCCCCACACCAGGCGTCCGGTCTCCCGGCCCGCGCGGGGGACGAAACGGACGACGGCGCCGATCATCGTCGTCGCCGTGATGCTGGCGAGCAGCCGCATCGCGGCGATGGCGGCGGAGCCCTGGCCGACGGCCTCCTCGGAGTAGTAACGGGCGGCCACCAGCCAGAACCCCAGGCCCAGTACGGCGGACACGCCGGTGCTGAGCATGAGGAAGTAGGCGTTCTTGAACAGCGAGTCGTGCGTGTGCTCGTCGGCGGCAGGCTTCGGTCCGCCGCCGTCGGCGCGCGTGGTGGCGGGCTCGTGCACCTGGATCTCAGCCACGGGACTGAACCGGCCCTTCCGGTGCCGGCCTGCCGCGGGGTGGTTCTCCCGGTGCCTCGACCGGCCGCGCGCCGGACCGCTCCAGCACCTCGACGACCGTCCGGGCCCGCAGCGGGTCCACGGGCAGCGCGTGCCGCGCGAACCAGCGGGCCGCCTCGGGGGCCGGTGAGAGGTCGGTGAACTGCTCCCCGGCGTAGTCGTCCAGGGGCGGGTCGTAGAGGTAGCCGACGACGATGCCCTGCCGTGCCAGCGCGGCGATCGCCGCGTCCCGGTCCGCCACGAACAGCGGGACGCGGAACAACGGCTGGGTGCCGTACGCGTCACGCGGCTTGGCCCAGGGCGTGGACAGCAGCAGCTCCGTGCCCGCCCGGCAGGCGTCCAGCACCTCGTCCAGCCGGTCGAGCTTGCGCCCGACGCGCCGCAGCCGCAGCCGGCCGGGCTCCTGGCGGTAGTCGTGCATGTCGACGCGTACCCAGGGGTGGTGGGCGTCGAGCCCGGGGGCCCGGTGGGCGGCCCGCGCGAGTTCTTCCGGGCGCAGCGGCATCCGGATCTCCTCGCGGTCCGCCAGCCCCAGCAGCCGGATCGCGGCCCAGGCGGCGCGCCGCAGCCGCAGCCCGCGCACCGCCGCCTCCGCGTACGGCTGGATCACATAGGCCAGTTCGGAGCTCGGCCGGCGCGGCGTGAGCAGCCCCGCGCAGGTGTTCTCCACCGCTTCCCGCAGCCCCGGGTCGGCGAGGGAGAGCATGCCTCCGGCCTTGGCCCCGACGTGCTTGGACAGGCTGAACGCGGAGGCCTCGCCCCACGCCCCGACCGGCCGGTCCCCCACCCGGCTGCCGATGGCGTGCGCCGCGTCCTCGAACAGCGGGATCCCCAGCGCGTCGCACTTCTGCCTGAGGCTCGGGGCCGGGTCCGGGTTCCCGTACAGGTTCGTCGTGAGCACGGCCGACACCGATCTCCACGTCTCGTCCGGCACGGCATCGACGTCGATGGACGCGTCGAGCGGGTTCAACGGCGCCTGCACCGGACGCAGTCCGGCCGCGAGCACGACGAAGAAGATGACGTCGTCGTTGACCGGCGACATCAGCACCCGGCCGCCGGGCGGGCACCAGTGGCGCAGCGCCACGTACAGCCCCAAACGGCATGACGGTACATACACGCATTCCCGGCCGAGCCGCACGCGCATGGTCTCTTCCAGCCGTTTGAGCTGCGAACCATGCCGTACCGAGCCCGGACCGGCCTCCCCAATGGCCATCCGCCCCCCTGGTGTGCCGTCGGAACGCCCCCTCCCCGAGGCCTTCCGGCACCCGCCCAGAGTCGCCCCGTTCGCACCGCTCCGTCAAGATTGCGTCGCGTCCTGTGGATAACTTCCGGCACGCACGAATATGACGCCCCGTCCGCTGCGCCGGAGCCGCGCCGTCCGGTCCCACCCGGGCCCACCTGCCCCGTTCGCCCGTATTCGCCTCCTCGGACACTGCCCAGGACCGGTGTGCCACCCGTAACGTGTGGCACGACCACGAACACGTGGCGACGACACGGCACACCCGAAAGCGAGGCAGCACCCGATGCCCCCCTTCGATGTCCCCGAGGGCGACCCCTTCGGCCCGCACAACCTGCCGTACGGCGTGTTCTCCCTCCCCGGCTCCTCCCACCGGACCGTGGGCGTCCGGCTCGGCGACCACGTACTGGACGCCGGCGCGGCGGCCCACGCGCTCGGCTCCCCGTACGCCTCACTGCTCGCACAGCCGACCCTCAACCCGCTGCTGGCCGCGGGCCGCACGGCCTGGTCGGACGTCCGCCGGGCGCTGACGGCGTGGGTGACCGTGCCGTCCCACCGCGAGACCGTCGCACCGATGTTCCACCCCCTGTCCTCGGTGACCCTGCACCTCCCCTTCGAGGTCGCGGACTACGTCGACTTCTACGCCTCCGAGAACCACGCCCGGAACGTCGGCCGGATCTTCCGCCCCGACGCCGAGGACTCCTTGACCCCCAACTGGAAGCACCTGCCGATCGGCTACCACGGCCGCTCCGGCACGGTCGTCGTCTCGGGCACGGACGTCGTACGCCCGTCGGGCCAGCGCAAGGCGCCCGCGGACCCGGCTCCGGTCTTCGGCCCCTCCGTGCGCCTGGACATCGAGGCGGAGGTCGGTTTCGTGGTCGGCGTGCCGTCCCGGATGGGCGCGCCGGTGTCCCTCGACGGCTTCCGCGACCACGTCTTCGGCCTCTGCCTCCTCAACGACTGGTCCGCGCGCGACATCCAGGCCTGGGAGTACGTCCCGCTCGGCCCGTTCCTCGGCAAGTCCTTCGCCACGTCGGTGTCGGCGTGGATCACCCCCCTGGACGCCCTTGAGGAGGCCCGGGTGACCCCGCCGGCCCGGACGCACGGGCTGCTGCCCTACCTGGACGACAGCGACGAGGAACCCGGCGGCTACGACCTGCGGATCAGCGTCGCCGTCAACGGCCACGTCGTCTCCGAGCCGCCCTTCTCCACCATGTACTGGACGGCCGCCCAGCAACTGGCCCACATGACCGTCAACGGCGCCTCCCTGCGCACCGGCGACCTGTACGGCTCGGGCACGGTCAGCGGCCCGGCGGACCGCGAACGCGGCTCCCTCCTCGAACTGACCTGGAACGGCCGCGACCCGCTCGAACTCCCCGACGGCAAGCGGACGTTCCTGGAGGACGGCGACGTGGTGACCCTGTCGGCCTGGGCCCCGGGGCCGGACGGTGCGCGGGTGGGGCTGGGCGAGGTGACGGGGCGGGTGGTGCCGGCCTGACGGTTCCGCGCGGCCCTGGTCCGGCCGACAGTCGCCCCTCCCGGCGCTTGTGATGCCGCTCGACACCTGACTCACACCGCCCGGCACCGTCATACTGGGCGTCGGGCGGTGTGCCCGCACGTGCGCGGTGCACGGCACGTTCGGGGCGCTCGTCGGTGTGCACTTCAGCCGCGTCATCGGTGCGCTCGGCAGCCGCCCTCCCCCGCACGACCCGTAGCCGCCCCTCTTCCGACCCACCGGAGCCCGTGGCCATGACCGTCTGCCTGCTCCTGCTGAGCGTTGTCGCCGTGACGGCCGCCGTACCCGTTCCCCGTGCGCTGACCCGGGCCGCCTGGCCCGAGCGGGAACCGGTGGTCGGGCTGTGGGTGTGGCAGTGCCTGGTCGCCACCGTCCTGCTGTGCTGCGTGACAGCACTCGCCCTGGGCGCCGCCGCCGTCTTCGGCACGGTCCGCGCCCAGCTCTTCGCCCCGGCTCCGCCTGCCGTGACGGCGGCGTACGACCTGTCCACCGCCCCGCTGTGGGCCGCGGCCTTCACCCTGCTGCTGGCCTGCGGTGCCGCCTGGACGACCGCGATGCTCGCGCGGGAACTCGTCGAGGCGCGCCGGCGCCGCGCCCAGGCCCGCGCCCACCTCCGCGAACGCGCCCCCGACCTGCCGGCCGGCCTGCCCGCCGCCCGCGGACCGCTGCTGGTCCTGGAGGACGAGTACCCCGACGCCTGGTGGATGCCCGGCAGCCCGCCCCAGCTGATCGTCACCACGGGCGCCCTGCACCGCCTCACGGACCACCAGCTCGACGCCGTCCTCACCCACGAGCGCGGCCACGCCCGCGCCCGCCACGACTGGCTGCTGCACCTGTCCACCGCCCTGGCCACGGGCTTTCCCCGCATCCCGCTGTTCGCCCACTTCTGCGACCAGACCCACCGCCTGGTCGAACTGGCCGCCGACGACACGGCCTCCCGCCGCTGCGGCCACCTGACCACGGCCCTGGCGCTGATCGAGCTCAACCAGCACCGCGGCGTGCTGTCCTGCGCCTCCAGCCACCGCCTGCTGGGCGAGCGGGTCGACCGGCTCCTGGAACCGCCGCCGCGGCTGGGCCGCCGGCACCGGGCCCTGACGACGACCACGGCCGCGCTGGTACCGCTGCTGCCCCTGCTGATCGTGTTCGCGCCGGGGCTGACCGCCCTGTCGTAGCCGTACCGGGGCGGCGGTCGATGGCGGATGTCCTGACCGGCGCGTCGAAAGTCCAGCTCAGCAGCCCCACCGGTCGCCCTCCCGATGGCGCAACATTCCCGCAACACCACTTTTCCTATCGGATAGGTATGGTCCGAGCCATGCCCAGCGACCGCATCCGAGACCACGCCGGCCAAGGAGCCGCGACCACCGTCGCCGCCCACCGCGCGCGGCGCCGGCTGCGCGCCGACCGGGCCCGGCAACTGGCCGACCTGCTCCGCAGGCAACTGCTCACGGGCGCCTTCCCCGACGGCGCCCTCCCCCACGAGTCGGCCCTCGCCAGCGACTACGACGCCAGCCGCAACACGGTCCGCGAGGCGCTCGACCTGCTGCGGGCCGAGGGCCTCGTGGCGCGCCAGCCCGGCGTCGGCACCGTGGTCGTGGCCCACAAGTACCCCCACGGCCTCGACCGTCTGATGGGCCTCGCGGAAACCCTCCGCGAACACGGCCGGGTCACCAACGAGGTCCGCACCATGGGCCCCGCCCCGGCACCCGCACCCGTCGCCGGACGCCTCCAGCTCGCGCCCGGCACCGACGTCCTCTACATCGAACGCCTGCGCCGCCTGAACGGCCTCCCCCTGTCTCTCGACCTCACCTACATCCCCCTCGACATCGGCACCGAACTGCTCGGCGCCGACCTGGAGAACACCGACGTCTTCCGCCTCCTGGAAGCCGTCACCGGCCGGCGCCTCGGCCACGCCGAGATCACCCTGGAAGCGGTCAGCGCGGACACCCACTCGGCCGCCGTGCTCGAGGCCCCGCGCGGCACCGCCGTCCTCATGCTGGAACGCCTCACCCACCTCGCGGACGGCCGCCCGGTCGACCTGGAGTTCATCCGCTTCCGCGGCGACCGCATCACCATGAGCGGCCTGCTGCACCGGTCCCAGTAACCAACCCGCTCGCGCAGATTCCTGGAGACAGCCATGACCTTGGCGCCCCAGCGGGCCGACGTGCCCGTGACCATCGACGAGTCGAAGTGCATCGACGGCTGCACGCTCTGCGTGGACATGTGCCCGCTGGACTCCCTCGCCATCGACGAGCGCAACGGCAAGGCCTACATGCATGTCGACGAGTGCTGGTACTGCGGCCCGTGCGCGGCCCGCTGCCCCACCGGAGCCGTCACGGTCAACATGCCCTATCTGCTCCGGTGAGAGGCCCGAACCGCCATGTCCCGAACCACCCGTCCCAGAACACCCATGAAACGCACAGCGGTCGCCGTAACCGCGGTCGCCCTCCTGCTCCCGCTCAGCGCCTGCGGCGGTGACGCCGAGGCCGGCAGCGGCTCCACGGTCACCGTCACCGTCGGCTACCAGTCCAGGACGATCAACACCGTCACGGCGGGCACCCTCCTGCGTTCCCTCGGCTCCTTCGAGAAGCAGCTGAACGCCCTGCACGACGGCGTCCGCTACAAGGTCGACTGGCAGGACTACGCCACCGGCGCGCCCATCACCGCCCAGATGACCGCCGGGAAGATCGACATCGGCTCGATGGGCGACTTCCCGCTGCTCATCAACGCGGCCCGCGGCAAGCAGCTGAACAGCCCGACCCGGCTGGTCTCGGTCACCGGCTACAACCTGCGCGGCGGCCTGAACACCATCGTCACCGCGCCCGATTCGAAGCTCGCCGCGCTGCGGGACCTGAAGGGCAAGAAGGTCTCCACGAGCGTCGGCTCGGCCGCCGACGGCACCCTCGTCCGGGCCCTCCAGCGCGCCGGCATCGACCCGGACAGCGGCATCGAGAAGCTCAACCAGCAGCCCTCCGTCGGCGCCTCCGCCCTCACGGCGGGCAGCACGGACGCGCTGTCGCAGTTCGTCGCCTGGCCGGGCCTGCTCGCCTACCAGGGCAAGGCGAAGGCGATCTACGACGGTGCCCGGCTGAACCTGCCCACCTTCCACGGCGTCACCGCCCGCGAGGACTTCGCGAAAGAGCGCCCAGCCGTGCTGGAAGCGTTCCTGAAGGCCCAGGCGGAGGCGACCGACTACCTGAACGACCACCCGGTGGACGCCGCCGAGAAGGTCGCGAAGGCGACGGGGCTGCCCGCCGAGGTCGTCTACCTCTACAACGGCGCTCACGGCATCGCCACCTTCGACCCGGCGATCAAACCCCGGCTGGTCTCCGCGCTGAAGCAGGACGTCTCGATCCTCAAGTCGGCGAAACTCACCGGCGACGTGGACGTCGACTCCTTCGTCGACGACCAGTACGTGAAGAAGGCCCTCGGACCTGAGGCGTACGCCGAGCGGCTCGCCGCGAAGCCCGCACCGGCCGCGAGCGAGGCCTGGCCCAAGGGCGCCTCGAAGACCGTCACCTTCAACTCCCCCTCTCAGCTGCTGCGTTACGTGGCCGGGCATCGCGACGCCCTGCGCGCCGCCTACGTCCCCGACACCACCACCGGCACCCTCTGGTTCGCCGACAAGGCCGTGTGGGTGGCCGACGGCGACAAGCTGCTGCCCTTCGTCGCCCCCGACACCGCGCAGGCGTACGTCGCCGGGCACGGCGGGGCGCGGGTCGTCCCGTACGCCGACGCTCTGGAGCGGGCGTCGTGAGGCGGTATGTGCTCCGCGCGGTCTCGCTGGCCGCCGCCCTCGGCCTGTGGCAGGCGCTGACCAGCCTGAACATCGACCTGTGGCTGCGCTTCTCGCAGTTCCCGACGGTCACCGACGTGGCCCGGGCCTTCGCCGCCCGGCTGTCCGGGCCCGACTACTGGACGGACCTGACCGACAGCCTCACCCGGATCCTCACCGGCTTCCTGCTGGCCGCCGTCCTGGGCGTGGCCACGGGCGTGCTCGTGGCCCGCTCGCGTCTCGCCGAGGACCTGCTCGGCCCGCTGCTGGAAGTGGTCCGGCCGATCCCGGCCATCGCGCTCGTCCCCGTCGCGATCCTGCTCTTCCCCTCCAACGAACAGGGCATCGTCTTCATCACGTTCACCGCCGCGTTCTTCCCGGTCCTGGTCTCCACCCGGCACGCGGTGCGCGCCCTGACCCCCACGTGGGAGGAGGCCGTGCGCACCATGGGCGGCGGCCGGTGGCGGATCCTCGGCTCCGTCGTCCTGCCGGGCGCGCTGCCCGGCGTGTTCGGCGGCCTGTCCGTCGGTATCGGCGTCTCGTGGATCTGTGTGATCTCCGCCGAGATGATCTCCGGCCAGTACGGCGTCGGCTACCGCACCTGGCAGGACTACACCGTCGTCGACTACCCGGGCGTGTTCGTCGGCATGGTCACCATCGGCGTGCTCGGCTGGGTCACCTCCACGGCCGTGGAACTGCTCGGCCGCCGCCTCACCCGCTGGCTGCCCCGCACCGCGTACGCACCCGGTGCCCGGCCGCCCAGGCCCGCCCGGTTCGTCCGGTCCGTGAAGCCCGCGCCCGCTGCCTCCGCCGCCGTGCCCGGCGGGCCCGCATCCGAGGAGGTACGCGATGAGCACCTCGTCTGAGACCGTTGTGAGCACCTCGTCCGAGGCCGTCGCCGCCGGCGCGCCGGTCCGCGGCACCCGGCTCACCCTGTCCGGCGCCTGTCTCGGCCGCCCGGGCGCGCCCGCCCTGGACGGTGTCGACCTGGACATCGCCCCCGGCGGGATCCTCACGGTCGTCGGCC
>KE354212.1 GCA_000415505.1 Streptomyces afghaniensis 772 | reverse complement strand
ACGTGCGGGGATCACGGGGCTCTCGGTGGGCGCCGGCGCCGCCGGGGCAGCGGGGCCCGCCGGGACTGCCCGGCCCGCCGACGGCACGGAAAGCGCCGGAAGCGCCGGGCCCACCGGAAGCGCGGGAGCCGCCGGAGCCTCCCGGGACGGTGCCTCCCCGCCCGACGGGACAACGGAGCCGGGGACCTCATCCCCCACGCCGGACGACCCCTACGTCCCTTACGCCCCCTACCACGACGCCCCCTACGGCCTCCAGGACCTGGACGACCCCCCATTCGGACCGTACGACTTCCTGCCGGCCGACCCGGCCCCCGAGCACTACGACGTCCTGCCCCCGACCGACCCCGCCCCCAAGCCGGACACCCCCTGAACGGGACACCCCCTGAAGCAGCAGACCGCCCGTCAGCCGTCCGTGCCCAGGAAGCCCCGCAGCTCCTTCGGCAGCAGCTCCGTGCAGGACTGCTTCGCCTCGTTCGTGAGGGCGTCGTTCGTGCAGGTGTAGTAGTCGCGGTAGACCAGCTGGGCCGTGAAGGACGCGGCGACCAGGGCGATGGCCAGGGACGCCGTGACCAGGCCGCTCACCGCTGCGGTCGTCTGGGGGCGGCCCTGCTGCTCGGGGGCCGGGAGTCCGGGTCGGGCCTGCGGGGCTTGGCGCGCAGGGCGCTGATGCCCCAGTAGAGGGCGAGCGCGCCGAGCAGCAGTGCCACGTACGGCCAGCTGAAGAGGGCGAAGAAGAAGGCCCACATGCCCGACAGCAGGGCATAGCGCGCGCGGCGCTGGGCCGGGTCCGTCGGGTCCCAGCGCGGGTTCGGTCCGCCCTGGGGGCCGCCCGGGCCCTCGGGGCCACCGCGGGGGCGTTCGCCGAAGCCGCCGGAGGAGCGGCCGGGCTGCCGGTCGCTCCACTGCCTGCCCCAGGGCGCGCGGTCGTCCTCGCCGTCGTCCTGGGAGTCGTCGCCCGACGGGCGCCGCGGCTGCCAGGGCCGGTCCGGGGTGCCCTCGGGCGGCGGGGCGAACGGGTTGTCCTCCTGGGACCCGCGCCCTCGCTCGTCGCCGCGGTCGCCGTCCGACGGCGCGTCGGGTGGTGAGCTGGGGCGCTCCCGCAGCAGCACGCTGCCGCGCTCCCCTCCCTGCGCCGACAGGTGGGGGAACGTGAGGAGTCGCAGGCTGCGGTCCGGCATCAAGTGAGCGTCTTCCCGTTGATGAGTAGGAACGAGTTGCTGAGCAGGAATGGGTGGACAGAACCGAGCGGTGTCGGACCCGGGCCCGCCACCTCTTGAACGCATCACGTCCAAACGGCGTTCCCGAACCGGCTCCGCCCAGACGCTACCTTCCGGCCAAGCCCCCGTCCCGTGGGGGCTGCCCGGTGTGCCGGTATCGTTGCTGACGGTCGGCCGGTTCGTAGGCTTCCCCGTATCCGGGGGCGCGAAGCATTCGTATGAATGTACAAACGCCAAGGCCGGCCACCTGGACAGACGCTCCCTTCGAGAAAGGCCCCCACCGTGGCCGCCAAGCCCGTGGCCCCGCGCGCCAAGCGCCTCGTCGTGCTGGTCTCCGGATCCGGCACCAACCTTCAGGCGCTGCTCGACGAGATCGACGCCGCCGGTGCGCAGGAGTACGGGGCCGAGATCGTGGCCGTCGGCGCCGACCGTGAGGGCATCGAGGGGCTGGCCCGCGCCGAGCGCGCCGGGCTGCCGACCTTCGTGCGGAAGGTCAGGGACTACGGCAGCCGCGAGGAGTGGGACGCCGCGCTCGCCGAGGCCGTCGCCGCCTTCGAGCCCGACCTCGTCGTCTCCGCCGGGTTCATGAAGATCGTCGGCAAGGAGTTCCTCACGCGGTTCGGCGGGCGGTTCGTCAACACGCACCCGGCCCTGCTGCCCAGTTTCCCGGGAGCCCACGGCGTGCGGGACGCGCTCGCGTACGGCGCCAAGGTCACCGGCTGCACCGTCCACTTCGTCGACGACGGCGTCGACACCGGCCCGATCATCGCCCAGGGCGTGGTCGAGGTCCGGGACGAGGACGACGAGAGCGCTCTGCACGAGCGCATCAAGGAAGTCGAGCGAAGGCTGCTCGTCGAGGTCGTGGGGCGGCTCGCCCGCAACGGCTATCGCATTGAGGGACGAAAGGTAGTTATCCAGTGACCGCCGAGAGCAACAAGCGGCCCCTTCGCCGGGCGCTCGTCAGCGTCTACGACAAGACCGGGCTCGAGGACCTCGCGCGCGGGCTCCACGAGGCCGGGGTCGAGCTCGTCTCCACCGGCTCCACCGCCGCGAAGATCGCCGCTGCCGGCGTCCCCGTCACCAAGGTCGAGGAACTCACCGGCTTCCCCGAGTGCCTGGACGGCCGCGTCAAGACGCTGCACCCGCGCGTGCACGCCGGCATCCTCGCCGACCTGCGCCTGGAGGACCACCGGCGGCAGCTCGCCGAGCTGGGTGTCGAGCCGTTCGACCTCGTCGTCGTCAACCTCTACCCGTTCCGCGAGACCGTCGCCTCCGGCGCCTCGCCAGACGAGTGCGTGGAGCAGATCGACATCGGCGGACCTTCGATGGTCCGGGCCGCCGCCAAGAACCACCCGTCCGTCGCGGTCGTCACCAGCCCGGCCCGCTACGCCGACGTGCTCAAGGCCGTCCAGAACGGCGGCTTCGACCTCGCCACCCGCAAGCGGCTCGCCGCCGAGGCCTTCCAGCACACGGCCGCCTACGACGTCGCCGTCGCCTCCTGGTTCGCCTCCTCCTACGCGCCCGTCGACGCTGCGGCCGATAGCGGCTCCGCCGCGGGGCAGTTCCCCGACTTCCTCGGCGCCACCTGGGAGCGCGAGCACACCCTGCGCTACGGCGAGAACCCGCACCAGCCGGCCGCGCTCTACGTCTCCCCGGAGGGCGGCGGTCTCGCCCAGGCCGAGCAGCTGCACGGCAAGGAGATGTCGTACAACAACTACACGGACACGGACGCCGCCCGCCGTGCCGCGTACGACCACGCCGAGCCGTGCGTCGCGATCATCAAGCACGCCAACCCCTGCGGTATCGCGGTGGGCGCGGACGTCGCCGAGGCGCACCGCAAGGCGCACGCCTGTGACCCGCTGTCGGCGTTCGGCGGCGTGATCGCGGTCAACCGCCCGGTCAGCAAGGAGATGGCCGAGCAGGTCGCGGAGATCTTCACCGAGGTCATCGTCGCGCCGGACTACGAGGACGGCGCCCTGGAGGCCCTCACCAAGAAGAAGAACATCCGCGTGCTGCGCTGCCCCGACGGGCCCGCCGCCCCGGTCGAGGTCAAGCCGATCGACGGCGGCGCGCTGCTCCAGGTGACCGACCGGCTCCAGGCCGACGGCGACGACCCGGCCAACTGGACGCTGGCGACCGGCGAGGCGCTGGACGCCGACGAGCTCCAGCAGCTCGCCTTCGCCTGGAAGGCCTGCCGCGCGGTGAAGTCCAACGCCATCCTGCTCGCCAAGGACGGTGCCTCGGTGGGCGTCGGCATGGGACAGGTCAACCGGGTCGACTCCTGCAAGCTGGCGGTGGAGCGGGCCGGGGCCGAGCGGGCCCGGGGCGCGTACGTCGCGTCTGACGCGTTCTTCCCGTTCCCCGACAACATCGACGTCCTGGGCGCCGCCGGCGTCAAGGCCATCGTGCAGCCCGGCGGTTCCGTCCGTGACGAACTGGTCGTCGAGGCCGCGCAGAAGGCCGGCATCACGATGTACTTCACCGGGACGCGGCACTTCTTCCACTGACGGTGGCGAGCGGGTCGGTGATCAACACCGACCCGCTCTCCGTACGACTCAGCCGTCGACCTCGTACTGCCCGACCTCCAGGAAGTACCGCAGCTCCTCCGGAGTGCCGTCGATGGCCTCCTCGGCGGCGGCCCGGAGCGCCGCGCTGATGGTCGGGTCGGCCAGGATGCGGGCGATGGCGACGCGGTCGTCCTCGGCCTGGGCGAGGCGGTAGCCGGTCTCCAGGAAGGCGCGCAGGGCCTCCGGGGTGTTCACGTCGAGTGCTTTGCCGGCTTCCCGCTTGACACCCCGGCCGGAGACCGGGTCGGCCAGGATGCGGGCGATGGCGACGCGGTCGTCCTCGGCCTGGGCGAGGCGGTAGCCCGTCTTCAGGAACTCCCGCATGTCCTCCACGGTGCCGTCGAGGGCCTCGTTGGCCTCCCTGATGACGCCGCGGCCGCTGTCCTCGTCGGCGATGATGCGGAGGATCGCGATCCGCAGATCGTCCTCCGACATCTCGTCCACCGGCGTGCCGTCCGTCACCGCGGCGGCGGTCACGGCGGGGGTCGCCGGGGCCGGGCCGGCGGCGAGGGCCGGGGTGGTGAACAGGAGGGCCGGCGTCAGGGCGGCGGCGACGATCAGGGCACCGCGGGCGGGTCTCATGCGTGAACCTTCCTCAGGGTCAGGGGAGTTGGTGAAGCCGGGCGGTGCCAGGCGGGTGCCTGGGCCCCGGTGCGGACATCCTCACATTCCCCGCCGCGCGAGGCAGCTCCCTTTTTCAGGTCGGGGAGCGCAGCGCCGCCCACGTCCTGGGGCCGACCTTGCCGTCGGGGTCCAGCCCCTTGGCGCGCTGGAAGCCGCGTACCGCCGTGGCGGTGTCCTTGCCGAACCGGCCGTCCACGCCCGCGCCGCCCACGTCGTAGCCGCGCTTGGCCAGCATGCACTGCACCTGCACGACGCGCTGGCCGCTGTCGCCGCGGCGGGTGAGTTCGGTGCCGGAGTAGTAGGTGCAGTCGGTGAGCCACGGGGGCCCGGCCGGGGCGGTCGGCGTCTTCGGCGCTTGCGTGGCGGAGGGCCGGGGCTTCGTCGTCTCCGGCGAAGGAGCGGGGGCGGTGGTACGGGTGTCCGCCTCGGCCTCGTCGCCCGAGGGGCTGGGCGAGGTTCCCGTCGCCCCCTCACTCTGCGGGACCTGCCTGGTCGGTGAGGCGGAGTCCGGGCGGTCGAAGCCCGGCAGGGACGTCCGGTCGTGACCGTCGCGGGACGCACCGGCCGTGGGGGCGGCTGAGCCGGTGTCGCCGGCCGACGAGGGGCGCGTGGCCAGAAAGGCCGTCAGGGCGAGGGCGCACACGGTGAGTACGGCGGCGAGGGCGGCGTACGGCTTCAGCCGCCGCCGGGCGGGAGTTCCGGCCGCCGGTGGCGCCACCGGCGTACTCCCCGCTTCCGGGGACCCGAAGCCCGGCTGCCCCGCCGCCGGTACGCCGGATACGGGCGCCGGTCCCGGCGGCCCGTACCCCGGCCCCGCAGCAGCCGGATGTCCCACCGCCCGCTGCACCCGCGGCGGCGGTAACGGACTGTCCTTCAGCGCCTCGTACGCCTCCTGCCGGACCAGGATGCGGCTGCCCAGCGGCTCCTGCCAGGAGGCGGACCGGGGCTGTGCCGAGGCCGTGTCGACCAGGTCCTGGGGGCCGGGGCGCAGGGCCGGGTCCTTGGAGAGGCACGCCGTGAGGAGGTCGGCCAGGTCCGGGTCGGCCGTCCGCACCTCGGACATGACCTCCGCGTTCGGCTCCTCCGAGGCGATGCGGTGCAGGACGTCCACGCCGGTGCCGTCGCCGAAGGGGGCGTGTCCGGTGACCGCGTGGACGACGGTGCTCGCGCAGCAGAACACGTCGGAGGCCGTGTCGCAGCGGCCGTCCCTGAGGTACTCCGGGGACATGAAGGCGGGTGTGCCGACGCGGTTGCCGGTCGTGGTGATCGCGCTGGCGTCGACGGCCTGCGCGATGCCGAAGTCGACGACGTGTGCGCCCTGCCGGGTCAGGAGAACGTTGGAGGGCTTGAAGTCCCGGTGCACGATCCCGGTGGCGGCCAGCGCGCCGAGCGCCCGCCCGAGATCGGCCACCAGCCGCCAGGCGTCGTCCGGTGGCAGGACACCGCAATCCCGCACCGCCTCGGCCAGGTTGAGACCGGGTAAGTACACGGTGGCCATCCACAGCAGCTCGCTGTCCGGCTCGAAGCCCGTGCCCAGCAACTCGGGGGTGTAGGGCGCGCCCACGCGCGCGTGCACGGTGGCCTCCCGCTCGAACCGCCGCCGGAAGGGCGCGTCCTCGGCGTACTCGGGCCGGATGACCTTCACCGCGGCGAGCCCGGGCGCCCCGTCCCCGTGCCGCGCCAGATAGACCCGGCCCATGCCACCCCTGCCGAGCAGCCCCAGCGGTACGTACGGTCCGACCCGCACCGGATCGGTGGGCCGCAGCGGCACGCAACCGGTCTGCGCGAAGGCGGCGTCTGACATGGATCCCCCGGCTGTGGTCCTGGCAGCGATGCGGGAAACGGTACCGGAGCAGGCCCGCCGGCCTTACGTGCCCGGCGCCCCGGGAGTACCTGTGAACTCTGAGGGTCACTTCTTCACGGCCGGGGTGTACTCCTTGAGGTAGTGGGCGACGCGGGCGGCGTAGTCGCGGTACTTCGGGGGAACACCGCCCGCGTTGTTCACGCTCTTGTACGACGTCCGGTACGCGGCGGCGACCAGCACCCGGCGGTCGCCGCTCAGCCCGGCCTCCAGGCGTGGTTCGGCGAAGCACAGGTAGCGGGCCATGGCCGGGATGGACTCGGAGGGGGTGAGCGGCGGCCTGGGGGTCTCCTTCGCGGGGACGCCGTCGGCGCGGATCCACCAGCGCAGGATGCTCGGGGTCCAGCGGGCGATGCCGTACTCGCCCTCCTCGCCCGCGTCCGGGTCGGAGAGATCGGGGTCGAAGTCGCTCTCCACCTTCAGCATCGCGGCGATGAGCGCCGGGGTGATCTCCGGCTGGACGCAGTCGTGGGCCGAGTCGACGATGAGCCGCCGGTAGGCGACCGGGACGCCCTTGTCGGTGCGCAGTTCGGAGGCGCCGTAGGTGGCGGGCGTCACCTTGCGGGTCTCGCCGGCCTTGCTCCCGCCGTCGTCGCCGGGACCGGTCCAGGTGGTGATGCCGTAGCCGAGGGCGGCGAGCGCGGCACCGGCCGCGAGGACCGCGATGCGGCGGGAGCGGCGGTGGGCCGGGCGCAGGCGCGGCAGGCGGAAGGAGCGGTGGCCGGTGCCGGCGGCCGCCCGGACGCGGTCGAGCAGGGCCTCGCCACAGACGCGGTCCTGGTGGGTGCGGGTGAGGCAGGCGGAGATGATCTGCCGCCAGTCGTCGGGCAGTTCGGGCGACAGACGCAGCTCGTCTGTACCGCGGGCGTAGGCGGCGGCCGCGTCGCGGCGGGCCGTCGGAGTCCCGCCGGGCAGCGGGAAGGAGTCGGTGAGGACGAGGTGCGCGAGGACCCCGAAGGCCCATACGTCGGCGGACGGGCGGATCCGGCGGCCCCGTTCGCCGATCTCGGTCCACAGGAGCTCGGGCGGGGTGTAGTCGGGGGTGGAGAACGCCGGGGTGTAGGCGTGGGTGCCCTCCAGCTCGGCGGCCATGTTGAAGTCGGCGAGGCGGACCGAACCGTCGTCCATCAGCAGCACGTTGGCCGGCTTCAGGTCGCCGTGCACCCAGCCGGCGCCGTGCAGCTGGGCCAGGCCCTCGCAGATCTGCGCGAGCAACGCGGGACCGGCCTCGGGCCGGGGCTCCGCGGTGAGCAGGGCGGACAGGGAGCCCTCGGCCCGCTCCAGGACGAGGACGGTGGCGCCGTCCAGTTCCGGCCGGTCCGGGTCGTCGACCGTCAGCGTCTCGTACATCCGCACCAGGCGCGGCTGCTTCAGCCGCCGGTACAGCTCGACCTCCCGCTCGACCAGCTCCCGCAGATGGGTCAGCCGGCGGGGCGTGGCCGTGCCCGTGGGCAGGAACTTCAGGGCGGCCGTCCGGGGCAGTTCCGTGCTCTCCGCCGTGCGCCGGGCCGCGTACACACTGCCGAAAGCGCCGGTCGCGAGCGGCTCGCGCACCTCCCAGACGCCGACCCGGTAGCCCTTCGGCACCGCGACGGCGTAGGGCTCGGTCACCGGGGCACCCGGCCCGACGACCGGCTTGCCAGGACGGCCAGGTCGTCCTCGCGGACCAGGTCGAAGCGGAGCGCCAGCGAGACCAGGGACTCCTTCTTGCCGTTGAGCCGCGGGCCGGTGTCCGCGCTCTCCGGGCCCGGCTTGAGGCGCAGTTTCACGGCGAGGTAGTCGATGTTCCACTGCACCGACGTGCGGGACGCGGCCGGCCAGGTGGGGCGCAGGCGGTCGGCGACCTGGTCGACGGTGGGCAGCGGGGCGTGCGGGGTACCGCGCAGGCGCGGTTCGCACAGGGCGGCCAGGACCGCGAAGTAGCGTTTGGTGCGGTCGAGGGAGAAGGCCGGTGCGGTCGTGGCGCCGTCGAGGCCGCCCGTGCCGCTCAGGTAGTCGTGGCGCGGCGCCCACACCTGGAGCGCCAGCAGGTCGCCGGCGGCGGGCAGCACGATCCGCGAGAACTCGAAGGGGATGGGCGCGTCCAGCCGCCCGGGTGCGATCTTGACGTGTTCGCCCGCGCCCTCCGGGTTCTCCACCACGTAGGTCTGTTCGCGGCTGAGGTTGCTGAGTATCCAGAAGGCGCCCTGCGCGGTGATCTCACCGGCCCGGCGGGAGACTCCGTCGTGGGTGATGCGCAGGTCGTTGTCGTGCGCGGACCGGCCGAACGTGAGGCGTTCACCGGGCGCGAGTCGGATCTGGCTCAGGTCTCGCTCGTCCTCCGTGGTCGGCGGAGGTACCACGATGATGCTGTACAAGGTGTGCTCTCCCCGTGCCTGACGGCTATGGACGTCAGACTAGGGCGACGCACCAGGGCCGTGCCCCCCTCGTACGGGTGAGACACGGCCCTTGGATGTGATTGGCGTGAACTGGTCCGCTCGCCGGGGTCCGTTCAGTAACGGGGACGGTTGAACCAGGCCTTGCCATTGGCGTTGCCGACGAACACGGCGACCAGGATGGCCAGGACGGTGTGCACCAGGCCCACGAGGATGAACGGGTAGATGCCGAGGACGGCGGTGATGATGGCGAAGACCAGGATGGTGACGCGAGCGCCGTTGCCGCCGTTCTTGAACTTGGTCGCCAGGACGGCCGCGAACACCAGCCAGGCCAGGCCGAACACCACGTAACCCCAGATCACGCCGGTCGACTGGCCGACCAGGTCCTGGAAAGCGGTGTTGTCCTTGAGGGACTCGTCGTCCTTCGCGGCGTTGAGGGCCGCGGCGGCGAAGGCGAAGAACGCCACGCCTATGACCTGGAGGCCGACGATGACCCACATCATCACGCGGGCCGCGCCCACCGAGCCGGGCATCGTCGTCGGCGCGGCGGGACCGCCGTACTGGGACACCGGAGGGGCCTGCGGGTAGCCGTAACCGGGCGCCTGCCCCTGCTGCTGCGGGTAGCCGTAGCCCTGCTGGGGCTGCTGCTGCGGCTGCCCCTGGGGAGCACCGTAGGGGTTGTTCGGATCGCCGTAGCTCATGGGGGACTTTCCTCCGTTGTTCCGAGTGCGGGGACGCGCGTGGCATCCGCACGGAGGAGAGTTCTTCAGACAGCGACCGTCCCCCCGTTGAGCTGCCCGCGGCACTTGTCAGGTCATCGTTCTTCACCACAGACGGGCTTGTCCAGCCGCATTCCCGATGTGTTGTGCAAGTGCAACATCACTGATCATGGGCGGATACGGGAGGAGGGGCACCGCGGTGCCCGTATTGCGGCCGGATTGGAACCGTGGGCGGGTCATCCGCGAGGATGGGGGCATGACCGCCCAGATTCTCGATGGCAAGGCCACCGCAGCCGCGATCAAGTCCGATCTGACCGCCCGCGTGGCGGCGCTGAAGGAGAAGGGCGTCACGCCCGGCCTCGGCACGATCCTGGTCGGGGACGACCCCGGCAGCCAGAAGTACGTCGCCGGCAAGCACCGTGACTGTGCGCAGGTCGGCATCGCCTCCATCCAGCGCGAGCTGCCGGCCACGGCGACGCAGGAGGAGATCGAGGCGGCCGTCCGCGAGCTGAACGAGGACCCGGCCTGCACGGGTTACATCGTGCAACTGCCGCTGCCCAAGGGCATCGACGAGAACCGCATCCTGGAACTGATGGACCCGGACAAGGACGCGGACGGCCTGCACCCGATGAACCTCGGCCGCCTGGTCCTGAACGAGCCGGCCCCGCTGCCCTGCACCCCCAACGGCGTCCTCACCCTGCTCCGCCGGTACGGCGTGGAGATCAAGGGTGCGGAGGTCGTGGTGGTCGGCCGGGGTGTGACCATCGGCCGGCCGATGCCGCTGCTGCTGACCCGGCGCAGCGAGAACGCGACCGTGACCCAGTGCCACACCGGCACGCGTGACCTGTCGGCGCACCTCAAGCGCGCGGACATCATCGTCGCCGCGGCCGGTTCCGCCCATCTGATCCGCGCCGAGGACGTCAAGCCGGGCGCGGCCGTCCTCGACGTCGGCGTCTCCCGCAGCGCCGAGGGCAAGATCGTGGGCGACGTCCACCCCGACGTGGCCGAGGTCGCCGGCTGGATCTCCCCGAACCCCCGGCCGGACGTCGGCCCGACTGACCCGCGCCCACGCTGCTCGTCAACGTGGTCGAGGCGGCGGAGCGCAGTGTCGGCTGAGCGGAGCGCGGGCAGCGCCTCGCAGGCCGGGGACACGGAGGGCGCCCCGGCCGTCACGAGTGCGCAGGCCGTGCAGGGCGAGCAGGATGCGCCTGGTGTGGTCGACGGTGACGCCGATGCGGTGGTGCGGGACGAGGACGGCGATCTCACCGTGCGGGATCCCGTCAGCGCCCCCGATGCCGAGGGGCGGCCGCGGCGGGTCACCCGGCGGTTTCCGTTGTTCACCAAGGACACCGCGCGGCCCGAGGGCGGTGGCCGGGCCGCGCCCGGGGACGCGTTCGCGCCGGCGCGGCAGTGGCCCGTCCTCGCCGTGCTGGGACTGGTCGGACTCGGGCTGCTCGTGACCGCGTTCGGGCAGTTCCGGCTCGGGACGCTGCTGATCGGCACCGCCCTGCTGGGCGGTGGCGCGATGCGCTGGCTGCTGCCGGACGTCGGTATGCTCGCCGTCCGCTCCCGGTTCACGGACATCGTCACGTACGGGATCATGGGCCTGGCGATCGTTCTGCTGGCGATGATGGCGCAGCCGAATCCCTGGCTCCAGATCCCGTTCCTGAAGGACACACTGCACTTCACGGTCACCAGCGAGTGACCGGACGGCGGTCCGTCCTCTCCCCCGAGGAAGGACGGGCCGCCGTCACGGCCAACCCTCCTGCACGGCGAACGGCCTGTTCAACGGCTGTCAGTGCGCTGTGGCACGGAAGTGACAGTTCCGGTACGTCCGTCGGGAGATTCGGCATGAAGTGGTGCATCCTCGGGGTTGGCGTGGACAATCGGGACGGTCCAGGGTGTTTCGCGCGCCGGTGCTGTGCTCCTGTGCGCCCCCGGTCAGGGAACTGAGATCCTGGGTGGGCGCATCCCTGTGGGTAGCCAGAACGGGGACTCGGCCAAGGCCGCCAACGCGCGGGGCGAACAGCGCGGGACAGAACAGCACGTACCGGGGGGAAGAGGGGGGAAGCAATGCCTCGTTGGAGGGCCTTGCCGGAGGAGCTCGATCCACAGATCAGGGAGTTCACCAGCCAGCTGCGCAGACTCGTGGACCGCAGCGGTCTGAGCATCGCGTCGGTGGCGGACCGCACGGGCTACAGCAAGACGTCGTGGGAGCGTTATCTGAACGGCCGGCTGCTCGCGCCCAAGGGCGCGATCGTGGCGCTGGCCGAGGTCACCGGGACCAACCCGGTGCACCTCACCACCATGTGGGAGCTCGCCGAGCGCGCCTGGAGCCGCTCGGAGATGCGGCACGACATGACGATGGAGGCCATCCGGATCTCCCAGGCGCGTGCCGCGCTCGGTGAGTTCGGCGGGCAGGACTTCGGGAGTCCCCCGGCCGGTTCCAAGGGTGACGGCAAGACGTCCTCCGCGGGCGGTGGCGGGACGGCCCGCAGAAGCGGCAGCGCCACGGTGACGCCGGGGATCGCGGGGCCGGCGGGCGTCGCCCCGACCGTGCCGGCGCAGCCGACGGCCCCCGAGGTGCAGGACTCCACCGGCAGCGGTGGACCGGGGTCAACTCCTGGGGAGTGGCCGGGTACCAGGGCCCGTCCCAGGGCCTCGGGCGTCCCGCCGGAACGGGGACCGGCACGCCCGGTTCGGGTCCAGGCACCGCCCGGATGCCGGGCGTCGGGGCGGGCTCGCAGGGCACACCGCCGCGGGACGCCGTCCCGGCGGGCGCGGGTGGTGCCGGCGGCACCGGCGGTTCTGCCGGCTCCGGTGGCTCCGGCGGCAAGCGGCGGACCGCGACGTTCCTCGCGGGTGTCGTGGGTGTGCTCGTGGTGATCGCCGGCGCGTTCTACCTCACCGGTGGCGGTGGCGACGACGAGGCCAGGGGCGGCACCAAGTCGCCGACGCCGACCGCCGGCACGAACCAGGAGCTGCCGCCCGGCGTGAAGTGCAGCGGCGACAGCTGCACGGGCAAGGACGCGGAGAACATGGGGTGCAGTGGTGACCTGGTGACCACGGCCGAGACCGCGACCGTCGGCACGACCGTCGTCGAGGTCCGCTACAGCGAGACCTGCAAGGCGGCCTGGGGCCGTATCACCCAGGCGGCCCAGGGCGACGAGGTCCAGGTCAGCGCGGGCAAGGCGAAGCAGTCCGGGAGCATCACCGCCACGGGCGACACCATCGCGTACACGCCGATGGTCGCCGTCAAGAACGCCGCCGACGCCAAGGCCTGCGCAATCCTGGCCTCCGGCGACCAGGGCTGCACGGAGTAGGGGGACGACCGGCTGCCCCTGGCGGGACGAGTGGCTGCGGGGCGCCCGTGGCTTCCGGCCGGGGCGATCCGGCGGGGTGATCCGGCCGGGGCTGGGGGTCCGGCGGGCGCTTGGCACAGGGCGGGCTGCCTTGCCCTGGCGGGGCGTGTGGCTGCTGGCTGGTGTCGGGACTCGGTGGTGCTCTGCGCGCCGTGGGCTGCCCTGTGCTCGGCGGGCGCCTGACTTGCAGGCCGAAACCTCAGGGCCGGCGAGTGCCCGTCACCCCGCGAGTGCCCGTCACCCGGCGGGTGCCTCGCGCCGGGGGAACCCAGCACTTGGCCCCAGCGCCCGACCAGGGCTGTCTCGACGGGCGCGGCGCGTCGAGCTTCCGGCCGCGGGCTGGGATCCGGGGTGCTCTGCACGCGGTGGGCCGCCTTGCCTCTGAGGGCGTGGCTTCCGGCCGGGAGTGGGACGGGTGGGACCGGGTAGCGCCTGGCGCCCGGAGCCGGCGCCTGGGCCCGGTGGGTTGCCTGGCCTTCCGCCGGACGTCCGGCGGGCCGTGGATGCGCGGTAAACGGGGGCGTTGTGCGCCGGTTGGGGCCGTCTGTGTCCGGTGGGGCGCCTGATCTCCGGCCGGAGGTCCGAGGGTCCGTCGGTGCCCGGTGAAACGCGGGGCGTTTCGCACCGGGTGGGGTTCATCGCGCCTGGTCGCAGCGTCCCGCCAGCGGCCGGAGGCGTCGGTGGCAGGGCCGGGCGGGGATGAATTTCGGGGAGGGTGGCATGGCCGGGGGAATCGGGGGCACGCGAACCGTACCCCCACGGGAGTCCGGCTTGGTCGGTTCCCCCCGGCGGCCGCCTTCGTCCTCCTCTCCCGGACGGGCGGCCGCCTTTTTGTACGGGTGTCGGTCGGTTGTGGGGTGGGCCACACCGACCCGGCCGTCCGGGATCCCGGATGCGCGATAGCCTGACCGCTGGATGGATCTCTTGACGCCAAGAGATCGATCAAACGTCCGGGGCAGGGACGCCCCACCGCCAGCTGTCATACGGAGAACGCCATGACCCGCACTCCCGTGAACGTCACCGTCACCGGCGCGGCCGGCCAGATCGGTTACGCCCTGCTCTTCCGCATCGCCTCCGGTCAGCTGCTCGGCGCGGACGTGCCGGTGAAGCTGCGCCTGCTGGAGATCACGCCCGCCCTGAAGGCGGCCGAGGGCACGGCCATGGAGCTGGACGACTGCGCGTTCCCGCTCCTGCAGGGCATCGACATCACGGACGACCCGAACGTCGCCTTCGACGGCACGAACGTGGGCCTGCTCGTCGGCGCCCGCCCCCGCACCAAGGGCATGGAGCGCGGCGACCTGCTGGAGGCCAACGGCGGCATCTTCAAGCCGCAGGGCAAGGCCATCAACGACCACGCCGCGGACGACGTCAAGGTCCTCGTCGTCGGCAACCCGGCCAACACCAACGCGCTCATCGCGCAGGCCGCCGCGCCGGACGTACCCGCCGAGCGGTTCACGGCCATGACCCGTCTGGACCACAACCGCGCCCTGACCCAGCTCGCGAAGAAGACCGGCTCCACGGTCGCCGACATCAAGCGGCTCACCATCTGGGGCAACCACTCCGCCACTCAGTACCCGGACATCTTCCACGCCACCGTCGCCGGCAAGAACGCCGCCGAGGTCGTGAACGACGAGAAGTGGCTGGCCGAGGACTTCATCCCGACCGTCGCCAAGCGCGGCGCCGCCATCATCGAGGCCCGCGGCGCCTCGTCGGCCGCGTCCGCCGCCAACGCCGCGATCGACCACGTCTACTCCTGGGTCAACGGCACCGCCGACGGCGACTGGGTCTCGATGGGCATCCCGTCGGACGGCTCCTACGGCGTCCCGGAGGGCCTGATCTCCTCCTTCCCGGTCACCTGCAAGGACGGCAAGTACGAGATCGTCCAGGGCCTGGAGATCAACGAGTTCTCCCGCGCCCGGATCGACGCCTCCGTCAAGGAGCTCGAGGAGGAGCGCGAGGCGGTCCGCGGCCTCGGCCTCATCTGACCGGAGCCTCTCCGCGTTCGCGCGCAGGCCCCGTACCGGTTCCGTCCGGTGCGGGGCCTGCGGGCTTTCCGGCGCCCTTCCGCGAGCCCCCGTACCCGGCGACCACCGCCGCCGTGGCCACCAGGACCAGCAGCGCGACCGTGCGCAGGGCCGGGGCCATGCCCTCGTGGAGGTCGCCGCGGGAGGCCAGGACCGTCCCGGTGACCGCGACGCCGAGCGCCGCGCCGATCTCCCGGGCGGCGGTGCCGAGGCCGGACCCGAGACCCGTCTGGTGGGGCGGCAGGGACGTGACGACGCCCAGGGTCAGCGTCGGCATGCACAGCCCGGTGCCCGCCGAGATGACCAGCAGCCAGCAGGCGTACACCGCGTAGGGCGTGCCCGCGCCGGCCGTCGACACGCCGAGCAGACCGAGGCCGATGAGGGCCAGGCCGCCGCCGATGACCGGCCGGGGGTGGCGCCAGCGTGCCGCCAGCCTCGGCACGAGCGCCATGCCGACGATGAGCGGGACATGGCGACGCCGGTGCGGGCGGGCCGTAGCCCTTGACGCCCTGGAGGTACTGCGAGTTGAGGTAGAAGAGGGCGAACAGGCCGAAGAAGCCGGTCGCCATCCCGAGGGTGGCCGCGCGCAGCCGGGGCGCCCGGAAGACACGCGGGTCGAACAGCGGGGTGCGCGAGCGCAGGGACTGGACCGTGAACAGGGCGATCAGCAGGGCGCCCGCCGCGAACGCGAGCAGGATCCGCGGTGCGCTCCAGCCGTACTCCGGGCCCTCGATGATGCCGAAGAGCACGGCGACCAGCCCGGCGGTGAGGAGCAGCGTGCCGCCAGGGGCGAGGTGGCTGTGCGGTGAGCGGTCGGTGCGCGGGGTGGTGACGGCCACCGCGAGGGCGAGCAGCGCGGCCAGCGGCACCATGACGGCGAACAGGGCGCGCCAGGACAGGAACTGGCCGGCCAGTCCGCCGCCGAGATTGCCGGCCAGCCCGCCGAGTCCGATCGCCAGTGTCCAGGAGGCCATGGCCCGGGCGCGCCCGTGCGGTCCGGCGAGGTGCAGCAGGATCGACATCGTCGCCGGTGTGATCAGCGCGGCCCCGGCTCCAGAGACACCGCGCCCGGCGATGAGCAGCGCCGGGTCCCGGGCTAGGGCGCTGAGGCCGGCGCCCGCCGCGAACAGGGCGAGTCCGGTGAGCAGGGCGCCCTTGCGGCCGTACCGGTCGCCGAGGGCGCCGGCCGGGACGAGGAGCCCGGCGAAGACGATGACGTACGCGTCGACCGTCCACAGGATCTCGCTGGACGAGGGGTGCAGGGACGACGAACTCAGCTGCGGGATCAGCAGGTTGATGGCGGCGACCATGCTCTGGGCGACCAGGACGCAGGCGCACAGGGCGAGCAGGGTCCGCCGTTTCAGGGCGTGCGGGGGCAAGGCTCCTCCCGGGAGCTCGGTGGATGGGGGGATCGCCTCGTCACCGTAGGCTCGGGCCGTACCCGTACTCCAGTGCAACCTTTGCAAGGGATCGATGCGCGTGACGCAATCAAGTGGCCTGGACCTGAATCTGCTGGTCGCCCTGGACGTGCTGCTGGAGGAGCAGAGCGTCGGCGGTGCGGCACGGCGGCTGCATCTGTCCGAACCCGCGATGAGCCGCACCCTGGGGCGGATCCGCAAGGCGCTCGGTGACCCGGTGCTGGTGCGGGCCGGGCGGCGGATGGTGCCGACGCCGCGTGCGCTGGCCGTCCGGGCCGAGGTGAGCGCGGTGGTGGAACGGGCCCGGGCGCTGTTCGCGCCCGCCGACACCGACCTGAGGACGGTGACCCGTACGTTCACCGTCCTCTGCCACGACGCCGTCGCCGCCGCCTGCGGCCCGGACCTCTTCACCCGGGCGGCCCGCGACGCCCCCGGGATCCGCCTCCGCTTCCTCACCGAGAGCCATGTGGACGGGCCCTTCCTGCGCGAGGGCACCGCCGATCTGGAGGTCGGCGTGATCGACACGGTGGCGCCGGAGGTGCGGGTGGAGTCGCTGTACGAGGACCGGATGGTGGGGGTCGTCCGGGCCGGGCATCCGCTGCTGGAGGGCGAGTTGACGCCCGAGCGGTTCGCCCTGGAGGCCGATCACCTGACCGTCTCCCGGCGGGGGAAGCTGCACGGGCCGGTGGACGAGGCGCTCGCCGGACTCGGCCTGGCCCGGCGGGTGGTGGGGTCGGTGGGTACCTTTCCCGCCTCCCTCTTCGTCCTGCGGGCCACCGACCTGGCGGGTCTGATCAACTCCTGGAGCGTGCCGCTGGCGCGGGCCCTGGGTCTGACCACCTTCGACGTCCCCCTGCGGCTCCCACCGGTCCACGTCGGACTGGCGTGGCACCCGCGCCACGACGCCGACCCCGCTCACGGCTGGCTCCGGGGGGCGGTGCGGGAAATTCTCGCCGAGTGGTCGGACGCCCTCTAGCCGCATCATCCACCCCGCTCCGCGCCCGCTTTGCCCATGATTGCCCGCATCTCCAGTGACACAGCGCACTTTCGGCCACGGATCGCGCATGCATCCGGGGGAGGGGGGCAGGCGCACTCGGTCTCTTAGTGACACATGTGTGACACAGGGGCGCTGATCAGGAACGGAAGGCGAAAGCGATCATGGCGGAAAGCAACGAACTGCAGGCGCGCAGCACCATCCACGCGGGAGGGGAATGGCGTGCGGCCGTCTCCGGCGCCACGCGCGAGATCCTCGACCCCGCGGACGCCCTGCCGTTCGCCGTGGTCGCGGAAGGTGACGAGAAGGACACCGATCTGGCGATCGCCGCCGCCCGGCGCGCCTTCGACGAGGGGGAGTGGCCGCGCACGCCCGCCGCCGAGCGGGCCGCGCTGCTGCGCCGCGTCGCCGACCTGCTCGTGCGCGACCGCGAGCAGCTCGGGCTGCTGGAGAGCCGTGACGCCGGCAAGACCGTCGAGGAAGGGCGCGTCGACATCGACTGCGTCGCCGACGCCTTCCGGTACTTCGCCGACCTGGTCGCGGCCGAGAGCCCGGGCCGGGTCGTGGACGCCGGCTCGCCCGACATCCACAGCGTCGTCGTGCACGAGCCCATCGGCGTCTGCTCGATGATCACGCCCTGGAACTACCCGCTGCTCCAGGCCAGTTGGAAGATCGCCCCGGCCCTGGCCGCCGGCAACACCTTCGTCGTCAAGCCGAGCGAGATCACCCCGATGACGACCATCGCGCTGATCGAGCTGCTCGTCGAGGCCGGACTGCCCGCCGGGGTCGCCAACATCGTCACCGGGCCGGGCCACTCGGTCGGCGCCCGGCTCTCCGAACACCCCGACGTCGACCTGGTCTCCTTCACCGGCGGCCTGATCAGCGGCACCAAGGTGGCCCAGGCCGCCGCGCCGACCGTGAAGAAGGTCGCCCTCGAACTCGGCGGCAAGAACCCCAACGTGGTCTTCGCCGACGCCTGCGCCACCGACGAGGACTTCGACACCGCCGTCGACCAGGCCCTCAACGCCGCCTTCATCCACAGCGGCCAGGTCTGCTCGGCCGGCGCCCGCCTCATCATCGAGGAGTCCGTGCGGGACCGTTTCGTCGCCGAACTCGCCCGGCGCGCCGAGAAGATCCGCCTCGGCCGCGGCACCGAAGACGGCGTCGAGTGCGGCCCGCTGGTCTCCGAGCAGCAGCGCGCCAAGGTCGAGACGTACGTCGAGTCCGCCCTCAAGGAGGGCGCGGTGCTGCGCTCCGGCGGCAAGCGCCCCGAGCCGTCCCCCGAGCGCCCGGAGAACGGCTACTTCTACGAGCCGACCGTCCTCGACCACTGCCACCGCGAGATGCGCGTCGTACGGGAGGAGGTCTTCGGGCCGGTCGTCACCGTCGAGACCTTCCGCACCGAGGACGAGGCCGTCGCGCTCGCCAACGACACCGAGTACGGCCTCGCGGGCGGCGTCTGGACCACCGACGCGGGCCGCGCCCGGCGCGTGGCCGGCCGGCTGCGGCACGGCACGATCTGGATCAACGACTTCCACCCCTACCTGCCGCAGGCTGAATGGGGCGGTTTCGGCAAGAGCGGTGTGGGCCGCGAACTCGGCCCGGCCGGCCTCGCCGAGTACCGCGAGACCAAGCACGTCTACCAGAACCTCGCGCCGAAGCCGGTGCGCTGGTTCGCGGGCTGACCTCCCTCCCCAGGGCCGACCCCGCCACCCTCCGAGCCCGATCCCTTCGTCCCCTCTGGTTCATCCCCTCTGGAGCAAGCACGCCATGTCCCACAACCATGAGTACGACTATGTCGTGATAGGCGGCGGAACAGCCGGTTCCGTCATCGCCTCCCGCCTGACCGAGAACCCCGACGTCTCCGTCGCCGTCATCGAGGGCGGCCCCAGCGACGTCGGCCGCGACGACGTGCTGACCCTGCGCCGCTGGATGGGCCTGCTGGGCGGCGAGCTCGACTACGACTACCCCACCACCGAGCAGCCACGCGGAAACTCGCATATCCGGCACAGCCGGGCACGTGTGCTGGGCGGCTGTTCCTCGCACAACACGCTGATCGCGTTCAAGCCGCTGCCCGCCGACTGGGACGAGTGGGAGGCCGCCGGCGCCAAGGGCTGGGGCGCGGTGCAGATGGAGGCGTACTTCGCACGCCTGCTCAACAACATCGTCCCCGTAGACGAGCAGGACCGGAACGCCATCGCCCGCGACTTCGTCGACGCGGCCCAGGCGGCGCTGGACGTGCCGCGCGTGGAGGGCTTCAACCAGAAGCCGTTCACCGAGGGCGTCGGCTTCTTCGACCTCGCCTACCACCCCGAGAACAACAAGCGGTCCTCGGCGTCGGTGGCGTATCTGCACCCGGTGATGGACGAGCGCCCCAACCTCACGATCCTGCTGGAGACCTGGGCGTACAAGCTGGAGCTGGACGGCAACCGCGCCGAGGGCGTGCACGTGCGCACCAAGGACGGCGAGGAGATCCTCGTCAAGGCCCGTAACGAGGTCCTGCTGTGCGCCGGCGCCGTCGACTCGCCCCGGCTGCTGATGCACTCCGGCATCGGCCCGAAGACGGACCTGGAGAAGCTCGGCATCCCCGTCACGCACGACCTGCCGGGCGTCGGCGAGAACCTGCTCGACCACCCCGAGTCGGTCATCGTCTGGGAGACCAACGGCCCCATCCCGGAGAACTCGGCGATGGACTCGGACGCGGGGCTGTTCGTGCGCCGCGACCCCGAACTGCCGCACCCGGACCTGATGTTCCACTTCTACCAGATCCCGTTCACGGACAACCCGGAGCGACTGGGCTACCAGCGGCCGGAGTTCGGCGTCTCGATGACCCCGAACATCCCCAAGCCGAAGAGCCGCGGCCGGCTGTACCTGACCAGCGCCGACCCCGAGGTCAAGCCCGCCCTGGACTTCCGCTACTTCACCGACGAGGACGACTACGACGGCCGCACCCTCGTCGACGGCATCAAGATCGCCCGCGAGATCGCCAAGACCGAACCGCTGGCCGGCTGGCTCAAGCGCGAGGTGGCCCCCGGCCCGGACGTCACCGGTGACGAGGAGCTCGGCGAGTACGCCCGCAAGGTCGCCCACACCGTCTACCACCCCGCCGGCACCTGCAAGATGGGCGACGCCGACGACCAGCTGGCCGTCGTCGACCCCGAGCTGCGCATCCGCGGCCTGGAGGGCATCCGCGTCGCCGATGCCTCCGTGTTCCCCACGATGACCACCGTGAACCCGATGATCGGCGTGCTCATGGTCGGGGAGCGTGCCGCCGAGCTGATCGGTGGTGGTGCCAAGTGACCGCGACCCTCGAACCCCCCACGGAGCAGACCATGGACACGACCCCCGTCTTCTCGGTGGAGGGCCTGTGGAAGGTGTTCGGCCCCAAGGCCGACCGCGTTCCCGGCGACCCCGAGCTCACCGCCCTCGACCCCGCCGAACTGCGCGCCCGCACCGGCTGCACGGCCGCCGTCCGGGACGTCAGCTTCGACGTGCGCAAGGGCGAGGTCTTCGTCGTCATGGGCCTGTCCGGCTCCGGCAAGTCCACGCTGGTGCGCTGTCTGACCCGGCTGATCGAGCCGACGGCCGGCACCATCGCCATCGACGGCGAGGACGTCCGCGCCATGGACCGCTCCCGGCTGCGCGAACTGCGCCGCCACCGCGCCGCCATGGTCTTCCAGCACTTCGGCCTGCTGCCGCACCGCACGGTCCTCGACAACGTCGCCTACGGCCTGGAGATCCAGGGCATGGGCAAGGCCGAGCGGCGTGAGCGGGCCGCCGAGGTCGTCGCCAAGGTCGGCCTGGAAGGCATGGAGCACCGCCGCCCCGGCCAGCTCTCCGGCGGCCAGCGGCAGCGCGTGGGCCTCGCCCGCGCGCTCGCCGTCGACCCCGAAGTCCTGCTGTTCGACGAGCCGTTCAGCGCGCTCGACCCCCTCATCCGGCGGGAGATGCAGGAAGAGGTGGTCCGGCTGCACCACGAGGAGGGCCGCACCATGGTCTTCATCACCCACGACCTCCAGGAGGCCCTCAAGCTGGGCGACCGCATCGCCCTGATGCGCGACGGGCAGGTCGTGCAGCTCGGCACGCCCGAGGAGATCGTCGGCTCGCCCGCCGACGACTACGTCCGCGAGTTCGTCCGGGACGTCCCGCGCGAGCAGGTCATGACCGTCCGTACGGCCATGCGCCGCCCCGCGGCGGACCAGGACGGCAGCGGGCCGGCGGTCCGGCCCGAGGCGACGGTCTCCGAGGCGATCGAGGCGGTCGCCCGCGCCGGCGCACCGGCCCGTGTCATGGACAAGGGCCGCTGCGTGGGCGTGGTCGACTCCGACACCCTGCTCGGCGTCGTCGCCGGCACGGAGCAGCCCGCCCCGCCGGGGACCGAGCAGCCCAAGGAGGCGGTGTGATGGCGACCATCACCGCCTCCCCGCCGCGTATCGGCCTGCCCGGCCTCCTCAAGCACCCGGCTGTCCGCAAGCTTCTCTTCCTGGCCCTCGCGGCAGCGATCCTCGTCCCGCTGGCGAACGCCCGCTGGGCGAGCGGCACCTGGCCGAGCGCCCTGACCGTCGACTTCTCCGAGCCGCTCGCCAAGGCCAGCGACTGGATCATCGACAACCGCGACAGCCACCCGCTGTTCCTGTACTTCCTCGGCCACGTCAGCAACGTCGTCGTCATCGCCGTACGGGCCGTCTACCTCACCCTCCTGGCCGTGGGCTGGGCGGGCGTCACGGCCCTGGGCGCGCTGGTCGCCTGGCGCGTCGCGGGCATCCGGCTCGCCCTCGGCACGGGCACCGCCTTCCTGGCCTGCGGCCTGCTCGGCATGTGGGTGCCGACCATGCAGACGCTCGCCCTGATGGTCGTCGCGGTCGTCGCGTCGGTCGTGGTGGGCCTGCTGCTCGGGCTGGCCGCCGGGCTGTCCGACCGGATGGACCGCGTCCTGCGCCCTGTCCTGGACACCATGCAGGTACTCCCGGCCTTCGCCTACCTGCTGCCGGTCGTGCTGATCTTCGGTATCGGCGTCCCGGCGGCCGTCCTGGCCACCGTCATCTACGCCGCCCCGCCCATGGCGCGACTCACCTCGCTCGGGCTGCGCGGCGCCGACAAGGAGGTGCTGGAGGCCGTCGCGTCGCTCGGCTCCACCGCACGGCAGCGGCTGCTGACCGCCCGTCTCCCGCTGGCCCGCAAGGAACTCCTCCTCGGCGTCAACCAGACGATCATGATGGCGTTGTCCATGGCCGTCATCGCGGCCGTCATCGGCGCGGGCGGTCTCGGTGACCGCGTCTACCAGGCGCTGGCCTCGGTCGACGTGGGCGCCGCGCTCGCCGCCGGTATCCCGATCGTGCTGCTGGCCGTCGTCCTGGACCGCGTCACGGGCGCGGCGGGGGAGCGGCTCGGCGCCGACCCGGAGCCCCGGCGCGGGCTCGGCTGGCTGTACGCCCTGCTCGGTGTCGTCGCCGTGGCGGTCGCCGGGCGTCTCGCGGGCCGGCTCGACTGGCCCGACTCCTGGGTCGTCGGCATCGCCGAGCCGGTCAACCGCGTGGTCGACTGGATGACCGCGCACCTGTACTCGGGTGTCCCCGTGATCGGCGGCACCGCCGACTGGGCCGGCCACTTCACCACCTGGGTCCTCGACCCGATGCGTGACGGCCTGCAGGGGCTGCCCTGGTGGTCGGTCCTGCTGATCGTCGCCGCGCTGGCCTGGGTGATCGGCACCTGGCGCACCGCGCTGACCGCCGTCCTCGCCATGGCCGCGATCGGCGCGCTCGGCGTCTGGAAGCCGTCCCTCGACACCCTGTCGCAGGTCCTCGCGGCCGTCGCCGTCACCCTCGTCGTCGGCTTCGCCACCGGCATCGCGGCGGCCCGCAGCGACCGCCTGGAACGGCTGCTGCGGCCGGTCCTGGACGTCTTCCAGACGATGCCGCAGTTCGTGTACCTGATCCCGGTCGTCGCCCTGTTCGGCGTCGGCCGCGCCCCGGCCGTCGCGGCCGCGATCGTCTACGCCCTCCCGGCCGTCGTCCGCATCACCACCCAGGGCCTGCGCCAGGTCGACCCGGCCGCGCTGGAGGCCTCCGGTTCGCTCGGCGCGACCAGCTGGCAGCAACTGCGTCAGGTCCAGCTCCCGCTGGCCCGCCCGGCCCTGCTGCTCGCCGTCAACCAGGGCCTGGTCCTGGTCCTCGCCGTCGTCGTCATCGGCGGCCTGGTCGGCGGAGGCGCGCTCGGCTACGACGTCGTCTTCGGCCTCGCCCAGGGCGACCTGGCGACCGGTCTGGTGGCCGGCGCGGCGATCGTCTGCCTCGGACTGATGCTCGACCGGGTGACCCAGCCCACCGAACGCCGCGCGAAGAAGGGAGCGTGACATGCGAGTCCGTACGACAGCCGCGGTCGCCGCGGTGAGCTCCCTGGCGCTGCTCACCGGCTGCGGTGCCGCCGACATGACCAAGCAGGCCTCGCCCTTCGCCAACGCGCAGGGCGCCAAGACCGTGACCCTGTCCGTGCAGTCCTGGGTGGGCGCCCAGGCCAACGTGGCCGTCGCCCAGTACATCCTGGAGCACGAGCTGGGCTACCGTGTCGACACCGTCCAGGTCGACGAGGTGCCCGCCTGGGACGCCCTCAGCCAGGGCCGCGTCGACGCGCTCCTGGAGGACTGGGGCCACCCCGAGCAGGAGCAGCGGTACGTCAAGGACAAGAAGACGATCACCGCCGGCGGCGAACTCGGCGTCACCGGACACATCGGCTGGTTCGTCCCGACGTACCTCGCCAAGCAGCACCCGGACATCACGAACTGGAAGAACCTCAACAAGTACTCCCACCTGTTCCGCACCCCGGAGAGCGGCGACAAGGGCCAGCTGATGGACGGTTCGCCGTCCTACGTCACCAACGACAAGGCGCTGGTGAAGAACCTGAAGCTGGACTACCAGGTGGTGTTCGCCGGGTCCGAGGCCGCGCAGATCACGCAGATGCGGCAGTTCGCCAAGGAGAAGAAGCCCTTCCTCACCTACTGGTACTCGCCGCAGTGGCTCTTCAAGAAGGTCCCGATGACCGAGGTGAAGCTGCCGCCGTACAAGGAGGGCTGCGACGCCGACCCGGAGAAGGTCGCCTGCGCCTATCCGCACACGCCGCTGCAGAAGTACCTGAACTCGGGCTTCGCGAAGAACGGCGGCAAGGCGGCGGCCTTCCTGAAGAAGTTCAAGTGGACGACCGAGGACCAGAACGAGGTCTCCCTGATGATCGCCGACAAGAAGATGACGCCGGAGGACGCGGCGAAGAAGTGGGTGGACAGCCACCGCTCCACGTGGAAGAAGTGGCTGTCCTGAGCGTCCCTACGGTCGCAGGCCGGCGGCGATCTCCCGCAGCGCGCGGGCGGCCCGCCGCTGGAGCCCCGGCCCGAAGGTGATCCGGGTGGCCCCTCGCGCGCCGAGTTCGGCGGGTGTGGGGCCACCCTCGGTCGGGGCACCCACGTTGATCGGCCCCTGGATTCCGGCCCGCAGCAGCGGCAGCACCTCAGGCGGGGCCCCGATCGGATAGACGCAGTCGGCGCCCGCGGCGACGTACAACGCGGCCCGCTCGACGGCCCGTTGGGGATCGGCGACCCCGCAGGCGAAGGTGTCCACGCGCGCGTTGACGAAGAGCCGGTCACCGGCGGCTTCCCGCACCTCGGCCAGCCAGTCGGCGTGCGCGTGCGGGTCCTTGAGCACCCCGCTCTCGGAGTCCTCCAGGTTGCAGCCCACCGCCCCCGCCTCCAGCAGCCGCTCCACGAGCTCCTTCGGCGCGAGCCCGTACCCGCCCTCCACGTCCGCCGAGACCGGCACGTCGACGGCCCGGACGATCCGGGCGACGGCCGCGAACATCTCGTCGGCCGGGACCTGCCCGTCCTCGTACCCGAGGGAGGCGGCGACCCCGGCACTGGGCGTGGCGAGCGCCGGGAACCCGGCCTCGGCGAACACCCGGGCGCTGGCCGCGTCCCAGGGTCCGGGCAGCACCAGGGGATCGCCGGGCGCCCGGTGGTGGTGCAGGGCGCGGAACTTCTCGGCCTTGCTCATGGCGTGTGACCTCCCGGCGGAATCCGGCGGCTGACCATCACCCGGTTCCAGTTGTTGATGGCGACGGCCAGACCGATCAGATGGGCGAGCCGGGCCTCGTCGAAGTGCTTCGCGGCCTGCTCGAACACCTCGTCCGGCACAAAACCGTCCGTCAGGACCGTCACCGCCTCCGTCAGCGCGAGTGCGGCCCGCTCCCGCTCGTCGAAGACGTCCCCCGCCTCCTCCCAGGCCGCCAGCAGATCGAGCTGCTTCTCGCTCACGCCGTGCTCGCGGGCGATCGCGAGGTGCATGTCGAGGCAGAACGCGCAGTGGTTGAGCTGCGAGGCGCGGATCACCACGAGTTCGGCCAGGGCCGGGTCGCCGAGGCCCTTCTTCGCTGTGGCGCTCAGCGCTGACAGGGCGCGGCCGACCGCCGGGTCGAGCGCCCGCGTCCGAGCCGTCACTTGTACTGGCCCGGCTGGTAGTGGCCCGGCGTCATCCGGCAGGTCACCCCGAACCGGTTCCAGGCGTTGATCGTCGTGATCGCGGCGATGAGCTGCGCCAGCTCGGCCTCCTCGAAGTGCTTCGCGGCGTTCTCGTACACCTCGTCCGGCACGAAACCGTCCGTCAGGACCGTCACGGCCTCCGTCAGCTCCAGGGCCGCGAGCTCCTTCGCGGTGTAGAAGTGCCGCGACTCGTCCCAGGCGCTGAGCTGGAGGATCCGTTCGACGCTCTCGCCCGCCGCGAGGGTGTCCTTGGTGTGCATGTCGATGCAGAAGGCGCAGTGGTTGATCTGGGAGGCGCGGATCTTCACCAGCTCGTACAGCTTGTGGTCGAGGCCCTGCCGGGCGGCGATCTCCAGCCGGACCATCGCCTTGTAGACCTCGGGCGCGTGCTTGGCCCAGTCCAGGCGGGCGGGCTCCTCGGGGGCGTACTCCACGGTCGTCGTGTCGGTCGTGTCATCGCTGTGCGTCGTCATGTCCTCGACCCTAGGAAGAAAGCAGCCCAGGGGTATGGTCCATTTCCATGGCGGAACATTGGGCCACTTTGGGCATCGACCTGCACCTGGAGCCGACCGGCCCGGGCCTGCGCCGGGGGCTGACCGACGCCCTGCGCGAGGCGGTGCGCT
>KE354211.1 GCA_000415505.1 Streptomyces afghaniensis 772 | reverse complement strand
GGGCGCGCGCTCGGAGTGGCCGCGGGCCGTCCGGCTCCCCCGTCCCGCCGGCCGCACCACCCCGCCCAGCTCCGCCAGCGCGGAGGCGGCCTCTCCCCGGGCTCCCGGCCCGCGCTCGCGATCTCCGCCCCCTCCGGGCCGTACAGCACAGCCCAGCCCCCCAGCCGCTGGGCGAGCTGCCGGAGGACCGACGGGACCGGGTCGGGGCGGGAGGCGGCCGAGGCCAGGCTCTGCTGGGCCTCCGTCACGCGGCGGAGTTCCGAAAGGCGGGCCTGGGCCATCAGCTGCCAGACCGCGCGGGCCACGCCCGAGAAGGTGGTCTGCTCCGGCACCTCCAGCAGCGGCAGGCCGTACCTCTCGCACGCCGCGACCAGCGCCCTCGGCACGGTGTCGTGCACCGGCGCCACCCCGAAGCCGAGGGCCGCGCCGCCCGCCGCCACGATCCGGGACACGTAGTCGTCGAAGTAGGTGCCGGACCCCGCCGCCTCGGGGATGTGCACGCCCGCCGTGAGCAGCAGTTCCCCGCCCAGCAGATACGGATACGGGTCCGCCATCTCCGAGGTGTGCACCCAGTGCACGACGGTGCCGGGGTCGTCCGGGCCGGCGATCCGGCGCAGGGCCAGGTCCTCGCGGGCCAGGAGAGCGGACAGCGGAACGGGGGGCGTGGGGGGAACCGTCGAATCCGGCATATGTGCGTTCCCTCCGGCCAGCGCCGCTCCAGTGGATGAAACGTACACTTCGCAGTCGCTTTCCGGCCACCTAGGGTCAGTGCTCGTCAACCTCGTCCCCACCGAGCGAGCGTGCGCGAAGGAGGCCCCATGGCCGTCGACTACCTCGTGATCGTCGTCTACCTGGCCGGGATGCTCGCCATGGGCTGGTGGGGCATGCGCCGCGCCCGCTCCAAGAGCGAGTTCCTGGTGGCCGGCCGCCGCCTCGGCCCGGCCATGTACTCCGGCACCATGGCGGCGATCGTCCTCGGCGGCGCCTCCACCATCGGTGGTGTGGGGCTCGGCTACCAGTACGGCCTGTCCGGCGCCTGGATGGTCTTCACCATCGGCCTCGGCCTGCTCGCCCTCTCCGTCTTCTTCTCCGCCCGCATCGCCCGACTGAAGGTCTACACCGTCTCCGAGATGCTCGACCTGCGGTACGGAGGCGGCCGGGCCGGCATCATCTCCGGGGTCGTCATGTGGGCCTACACCCTCATGCTCGCGGTGACCTCGACCATCGCCTACGCCACGATCTTCGACGTCCTGTTCGACATGAACCGCACGCTCGCGATCGTCCTCGGCGGCTCGATCGTCGTGGCGTACTCCACCCTCGGCGGGATGTGGTCGATCACCCTGACGGACATGGTGCAGTTCGTCGTGAAGACCATCGGCGTGCTGCTCCTGCTGCTGCCAATCGCCGTCGTGAAGGCGGGCGGGTTCGGCGAGATGAAGGACCGGCTGCCCACCGGCTACTTCGACCCGCTCGGCATCGGCGGCGAGACGATCTTCACCTACGTGCTGATCTACACCTTCGGCATGCTCATCGGGCAGGACATCTGGCAGCGCGTGTTCACCGCCCGCAGCGACCGGACCGCCAAGTGGGGCGGGACCGTCGCCGGCACCTACTGCCTCGCGTACGCCCTCGCCGGTGCCGTCATCGGCACGGCGGCCAAGGTGCTGTACCCGAAGCTCGGCAGCGCGGACGACGCCTTCGCGACCATCGTGAAGGAGGAACTGCCCGTCGGAGTCCGGGGGCTGGTGCTGGCCGCCGCCCTGGCCGCCGTGATGTCGACCTCGTCCGGCGCGCTGATCGCCTGTGCCACCGTCGCCAACAACGACATCTGGTCCCGGCTGCGCGGGCTCGCCAAGGCGCCCTCCGCCGATCACGACGAGGTGCGCGGCAACCGCGCCTTCATCCTGATCATGGGCCTCGCGGTGATCGGCACGGCCATCGCGATCGACAACGTCGTGGAGGCGCTGACCGTCGCCTACAACCTCCTCGTCGGCGGGCTGCTCGTGCCGATCCTCGGCGGGCTGGTGTGGAAGCGGGGCACGGTGTACGGCGCCCTCGCCTCCGTCGTGGTCGGCGGACTCGCGGTCATCGTGCTGATGGCGACCCACGGCATCCTCGCCAACGAGCCCGTCTACTACGGCCTGCTCGCCTCGCTCGCCGCCTATCTGGCCGTCTCCCTGGCCACGCCCGCCACCGACGCCGCCGTCCTCGCCGCCTGGCGCGAGCGGCTCGCCGGACGGTCCCCCGAACTCCCGTCCGAACGGGTCACGGCTCCCCAGTAGAGTCGTAGAGCAAGCAGTACATAGCAGTGCATGGCAGTACATACGCGATGAAGCGTAGGAGAGAAGGCATTTCCTCATGAGCAGCAACGAGACCCCCCGCGGACCCGTCGATTCCTCCCGCGTTCCGCGGTACGCGGGCCCCGCGACCTTCGCCCGGCTGCCCCGGCTGGACGAGGTCGGCGGACGGGCCGATGTCGCCGTGGTGGGCGTGCCGTTCGACTCGGGTGTCTCGTACCGGCCGGGTGCCCGCTTCGGCGGCAACGCGATCCGTGAGGCGTCCCGGCTGCTGCGCCCGTACAACCCGGCGCAGGACGCCTCCCCGTTCGCCCTCGCCCAGGTCGCGG
Source organism: Streptomyces afghaniensis 772 (assembly GCA_000415505.1). Lineage (GTDB taxonomy): Bacteria > Actinomycetota > Actinomycetes > Streptomycetales > Streptomycetaceae > Streptomyces > Streptomyces afghaniensis. The sequence goes on along the minus strand of KE354211.1, from coordinate 57,876 downwards.
ACGGCGGCGACATCGCCGTGAACCCGTTCAACATCAACGAGGCCGTCGAGACCGTCGAGGCGGCGGCGGACGACCTGCTCGGGACGGGCGCCCGTCTGATGACCCTCGGCGGCGACCACACCATCGCGCTGCCCCTGCTCCGGTCGGTGGCGAAGAAGCACGGCCCGGTGGCCCTGCTCCACTTCGACGCCCACCTCGACACCTGGGACACGTACTTCGGCGCCGAGTACACGCACGGCACCCCGTTCCGCCGCGCGGTCGAGGAGGGCATCCTCGACACCTCCGCCCTGTCCCACGTGGGCACCCGCGGCCCGCTCTACGGCAAGCAGGACCTGACCGACGACGAGAAGATGGGCTTCGGCATCGTCACCTCGGCGGACGTCTACCGGCGCGGCGCCGACGAGGTCGCCGACCAGCTCCGCCAGCGCATCGGCGACCGGCCGCTGTACATCTCCATCGACATCGACTGCCTCGACCCGGCCCACGCGCCCGGCACGGGCACGCCCGAGGCCGGCGGCATGACCTCGCGGGAACTGCTGGAGATCCTGCGCGGGCTGGCGTCCTGCAACCTGGTCTCCGCGGACGTCGTCGAGGTGGCCCCCGCGTACGATCACGCGGAGATCACGTCGGTGGCCGCGTCCCACACGGCGTACGAACTGACCACGATCATGTCGCGCCAGATCGCCGCGGCCCGGAAGGACTCGGAAGCGCAGTGACTCACGACCACGACCTGGTGCTCCGCCCGACGCCCGCCCAGACGGAGGCCGCCCTGAACCCTCCCCCGGCCGCACCGGCGGAGACCTGGTCGTGGAGACGCTGGCCGGGCTGGGCGCGACGACCGTCTTCGGACTGCCCGGCCAGCACGCGCTCGGCATGTTCGACGCGCTGCGCCGCTCCGACCTCAGGTACATCGGCCTGCGGGTGGAGAACAACGCCGGGTTCGCGGCGGACGCGTACGGCCGGATCACGGGTGAGGCGGCGCCCCTGCTGCTGTCGACGGGGCCGGGAGCGCTGACCTCGCTGGCGGCGCTCCAGGAGGCGGCCGCGGCCAGCGCCCCCGTCCTGGCGATCAGCAGCCAGGTCCCGACGGCGGGGCTCGGCGGCGGCCGCCACGGCTATCTGCACGAACTGCCCGACCAGGCGGCCTCGTTCCGGGGCGTGGTGAAGTCGGTCCACACCGTCCGCACCCCGTCGCAGATCCCGTCCGCGATCGAGGCGGCCTGGACGTCGGCGCTGAGCGCCCCGCACGGGCCGGTGTGGGTGGAGATCCCGCAGGACGTGCTGCTCGCCGAGACGGCGATCCCGGTGGTGACCGGTGGCGACGCCTTCCCCGAGGAGCTGCCGCCGCGCCCCGAACTGACCGCCGTGGCCGCCGACCTGCTGTCGAAGGCGGCCCGTCCGGCGATCATCGCGGGCGGCGGTGTGGTCCGGGCGGACGCGTCGAAGAAGCTGCGCCGACTGGCCGAGACGCTTCAGGCGCCGGTCGTCACGACACCGGGCGGCAAGGGCGCGTTCCCCTGGACGCACCCCCTGTCGCTCCAGTCCTGGATCGAGGACCGCCACACCACGGACTTCCTGGAGGACGCGGACGTACTCCTCGTCGTCGGTTCGGGCCTCGGCGAACTCTCCTCCAACTACCACACGTTCAAGCCGCGCGGCCGCGTCATCCAGATCGAGGCCGACCTCGGCAAACTGGAGTCCAACCACCCGGCCCTGGGCATCCACGCGGACGCCCGCCTCGCGTTGCAGGCGCTGCTGGAGACGGTCTCCGAGCGGGAGGACCCGACAGCACCTGAGCGCGTCCGCGCGCTGCTCTCCAAGGTCGCCGAACGCATCAGCGCCCAGGAACTCACGCTGGAGCAGGAGGTGTTGGCGTCGGTGCGGAAGGCCCTTCCCGCCGACTCCCCGTCCTTCTGGGACATGACGATCCTCGCGTACTGGGCCTGGTCGGCCTTCGACGCCAAGGGCCCCAACCACATGCACTCCGCCCAGGGCGCGGGCGGCCTCGGCTACGCCTTCCCGGCGGCACTCGGGGCTGCGGTGGCCGATCCGACCCGGCCGGTCCTCGCCGTCTCCGGCGACGGCGGCGCCCTGTACTCGATCGCCGAGCTGGCGACGGCCCGCCAGTACGGCCTGAACGTCACCTGGCTGATCGTCGACGACGGCGGCTACGGCATCCTGCGCGAGTACATGACCGACGCGTTCGGCGAGGCGACGGCGACGGAACTGACCCGGCCGGACTACGTGGCACTGGCGGAGTCCTTCGGCGTCCCCGGGGTCCGTACGACCCCGGAGAACCTGGAGCAGGACCTCGCGAAGCAACTCGCGTCGCCGGGGCCCTCGGTGGTCCTGCTCCCGGCCGTGCTGCGGATGTTCGCGCCGACGCACCTGGACTGAGCTCCGGCCGGTCCGGCCGGGCCGCGTTCGAGAAAGGTCACACCTTCGCTCCTCACATGGGCGGGACAAAGCGGGGCACCCATGTATCCGTCCACCAGCGAAGGGGAGCTGATCATGGTAGTCGCCGCCGTCATCGTCGGGTGTGTGGTCCTGGCCGTCCTGGCCTTCCTCGTCCCCCGTCTCTCCCGCCACCCCGAACGCGGCACGCAACGTACGCTCGGCGCCGGGGCCCGGGTCGGCGGCAAGGCGCCCGGCATTCTGGGCCGGCTCTTCAGCAAGCCCTTCCACACCAGTTCGCGCGCGGTGAGCCGCAGCGGTTCGGCAGGTCGTCGCTCCCGCGGCCGCATGCCCTTCTGATCAGCAGAACTCAGTTACTGCTGCCGTCCTGCCGGTCGTTTCCGGTACCGGTGTCAGCGGGGCAGAAGCATGCCGTCACCGTCTTGCCGTTCCGCTGGCACCGCATCCCCCACTCATCGGCGAGCTTCTGCACGATCGCAACTCCGCGGCCGGAGACATCCCCCGGCTCTGCTTCGCGCTGGCGCGGCAGCGTCGGGTCCTCGTCGTGGACGCTCACATGAAGGCAGTCGCCGTCCCAGGTGAGGACCAGGTGGGCGTCGCTGTGCGCGTGGATGTGCGCATTGGTGATCAGCTCGGACACGGCCAGCACGATGGCGTCCACCGTGTCCGGCTCCGCAGCGGCCCAGGGCAGGGATTCGAGACGCCTGCGTGTCCACTCCCGCCCGGCGCGTACTCCCTCGGACATGGGGAACGAGTGCGCCCATCCCATCGCCTTCACCGCCACCGCCCCGGCCTCCTCTCCCTCGGCCCACACACGTGCATGAACCGGGTACCCGGCGCCCTCCTCAACAGACACGATGCGGTGGGCCGCCCGCGACTTTCCGGGTCGGCCCACCCCACACGCCAGTTATTCCTCAAGTACGGGTCGAACACGGCCTACAGGCCGTCGCGGACCATCGCGGCGACGATGTGGACGTGGCGGTCCGCGGCCGTGTTCGACCACTCGTTGTCGTAGTTCAGGCCGTAGGGCCAGAAGTGGCCGCCACCGGTGGAGATCTTCGCGCCGGAGCCGTCGTACTGCTTGACCAGCGCGGTCGCCTGTCCGCCGGTCCAGGTGCCGCTGCCGCCGAGGCGGGACCAGCCCGAGCTGGTGCCCACGCCGATGGTGTGGGCGATCTCGTGCAGGGCCGTCCGCTCGTTCATGTAGCTGCGGTTGCTGCCGAAGCGGATGGTCCCGTTGATGTTGCCGTCGGCGGTGGGGACGCCCGGCTCGTAGCGGACGGTGATGGTCTTGCCCAGGTCGCTGAGGTTGTTGTAGCGGGCCACCGCCGCGTTCATGGCCCGGGTGATGGCGTCGTAGGCGGTGCGCTGGTCCTCGGTGGGGTTGCTCGCCCGTACGAGGGACCAGGTGATGGTGGCCGCGGCGGCGCGTTCGCGGGCCGGGGCGGGAGCGGCCTGGGAAGTGGCCTGGGGGGTGGCGGCCTGGGCGACGGCCGGGCCGGTCAGCAGTGCGGCCGTGAGGGCGGCTATGACTGCCTTGCGTGGGCTCATTGCGGATCCTCCTGTGGGGGTGGCCGTGACAAAGGTTGCGAAACCTCGTACGACGTTCGGGATCTCGGACATGCGAAGCCGCTGTTCGACATCAGATCGGAGGCAACGAAGTCTCTTCGCTGACACGGCAGTTGGCGCGCTGTCGACCGCAAGTATCCCGGTGGGAAAGGCGGCGTCAAGAGTTTCGGCAGGGGGCAGTGGAACGGCCCCCGACCGTGGAGTCAGGGGCCGTTCGCCGGTGGGGCGGGGATCAGCCGACGTCGGACGGGTCGAGACGGTAGACCGTCGACTTCACGGCCGTGCCGTGCTTCTGCACCCACGCGGTGACCTCGGAGCTGAGGGAGGAGTCACCACCGGGGCCCCCGCCCATGCCTCCGCCGAGCTGGACGTAGTGCAGTTCGCCCTTCTTCACCAGCTCCTTGAGCTTGGCGAGCGTCATCGCCTTGTCGCTGCCGGACCAGCCCCACATGGAGATGACGGGCTCCCCGCTGCTCATGATGAGCTGGGCGGCACTCTGCGAACTGGACACGGCCAGCAGCCACTTGGCGCCGTCCTGGTGCTTCTTCAGGTACGCCACGAGCTCGCTGTCGGCGCCTGCGTCCATGCCGCCGGGCCGGGCACCGACCCCGGAGCCGCTGGTCCCGCCGGGGGCCTGCCTGCTCTGCCCGTTCTGCCCACCAGGGGGCGCCGCACCTCCCGGGAAGCCGCCGCCACTGCGCTCGGCGCGAGGGAATCCCCGACCCCCACCGCCACCACCCCCGGGCCCGCCGAAGCCGTTGCCCGTCGACGGCCCCGCCGTCGGGTTCGTACCGGCCATGCCACCACCGCCCGACCCGGACGGCACCGAAAAGGCGTACGCGGCCGGTCCCGCCACCGCCGCGACCACAGCCGCGGCCACGGACACGGCCAGCAGCCGCAGCCGAAGCCCCGAGGCGCCCGAGCGGAAGACGAACAGGCCCAGGAGAGCGAGGGCCATGACGACCAGGATCGAAGGCCACAGCCAGGTGTTCCAGCCGGAGGCCCGCCGCAGCAGCACCGCCGCCCAGACAGCCGTGACGCCCAGCCCGAGGGGCAGCACCCACACCCACCGCCGGTCCGTGCGGAAGGCCCGCAGCAACAGCACACCGCCGCCTGCGCACAGCGCCGCGACGCCCGGGGCGAGCGCGGTCGTGCAGTACGGGTGCATCGTGCCCTCGGCCAGGACGGAGGAAGTTCCCGGCGTCCAACGAGCCGAAGAACCAGGCCTTCCAGCTCTGCGTGCCGCTCAGCACGGCGGCGCTGTAGAAGCTGTTCAGGCTTGAGCCGGACAGGTTCCAGGAGCCTGCTGGGGTGAGGGCGGCACGGGAGCGCGGAGCTGGGGTTCGGTGGCAGACGTCACCCCGGCATCGTGAACAGACCTGGTTTGTGGCCGCTGTGACGAAACTGGCCGCGTCCTGTGAAACCGCACGGCGCCCGGTAACGACTCGCACAAGTCTTCGTCAATCGCTACAACCTTTGCCCCCTTCCGGTGAGTCATGGTGTGCATGACTTCTGGGATATCCCGCCGCGCGAGAGTGCTGGCGGCGGCCGTGGGTACGGGTGTGCTCGTGCCGCTCGTCGCCGCCGCCACGCCCGCAGCCGCCGCCACTCCGGCCGTGACCTGCACGTCCGCCAAGGCCGGGCTCGCCGCCAAGCTGAAGAAGGACATCACCGCCGCGCTCGCCACCCGCAAGGGCACCGTCGCCGTCGGCCTCTACGACCGCAGTACCAACACGAACTGCACTCTGCGGGCGAGCTCCGCCTACGACTCGGCCAGCGTCGTCAAGGTCACCGTCCTCGCGACGCTGCTGTGGGACGCGAAGAAGACGAACCGGTATCTCACCGACCGCGAGAACACCCTCGCCAAGGCCATGATCACCAAGTCGGACAACGCCGCGACCTCCACCCTGTGGAAGCAGCTCGGCATGACGAAGATCAAGGGCTTCCTCACCGCCGCCGGCATGACCCAGACCAAGCCCGGCGCGAACGGCTACTGGGGCCTGACGCAGATCACCGTCACCGACGAGCAGAAGCTGCTGAAGCTCCTCACCGCCAAGAACGCGGTCCTGAGCGACAACTCCCGTGCCTACATCCTGAAGTTGATGGGGCAGGTCGTCTCGTCCCAGCGCTGGGGCACGCCGTACGGAGTGCCGTCCGGCGTCACCGTGGCCGTGAAGAACGGCTGGCTGCAACGCTCCACGAACGGCTGGCGGGTGCACAGCGTCGGCGCGTTCAAGGGCGGCGGCCACGACTACGTGATGACCGTGCTCACCCACGGCAACAGCACCATGAACTACGGCATCGCGACCATCCAGGCCGTGGCCAAGGTCATCCACAAGGACCTGGCCGCGAGCTGACCCTTCACCACGCGTCCTACCCGGCGTCACCGGCCCGCCCTACGGTGACGCCCATGCCCCTGAGAACCCATCTCGCCCTCTTCACCGCAGGCCTGGCGGCTGCCACCTGCCTGAGTGCCGCCGGCCCCGCCCAGGCGCACGACACCGGGCACGCCTGCTCGCCGGCCGTCTCCATCGACGGCTTCTCCGACGCGCTCGACAAGACGACGTACGAGAACACCTACGTCGGCAACTTCTCGGCCCTCGCCATGGAGCGCGACGGCTCCCTGGCCGCCCTCTCCGACCGCTCGTCGCTCTTCCGCCTGGACGCGAGGACGCTGAAGCCCCGGTCCGTGGTCCCGCTCGCCGACGAGCAGGGCACCGCGCTCGACTCCGAGGGCCTGGCCGTCGCCCGCGACGGCACGTACCTCGTCTCCTCCGAGACGGAGCCCTCCATCCGCCGCTACTCCCGCACCGGCAGGCTCCTCGACCGCCTCCCGGTCCCGGACGCCCTGCGCGTGAGCCCCGCGGGCCGCGCGCAGCCCAACGGCACCTTCGAGGGCCTGACCCTGCTCCCCGGCGGCCGTACCCTGCTCGCCTCCATGGAGTACGCGCTCTCCGGCGACGACTCGACGATCGTCCGCTTCCAGACCTGGCGCAGGACGGCCCACGGCCACTTCGCCCTCGGCGCCCAGTACGCCTACCGCACGGACCCCGGCCTGGGCGTCCCCGAGGTCCAGGCGACCCCCGACGGCCGCCTCCTGGTCCTGGAGCGCGGCTTCACCTCCGGCGTGGGCAACACGGTCCGCCTCTACCTGGCCGACCCCCGCGGGGCGACGGACACGAGCGGCATCGAGACCCTCCCGGCCCGCCCCGAGGCCCGCCTGATCGGGAAGACCCTCCTGACCGACCTGGCGTCCTGCCCCTCCCTGGGAGCGACGGCCAAGCAACCCCAGCCGAACCCTCTCCTCGACAACATCGAGGCCATGACGATCACGGGCCGGACGAAGAACACCCTGAAGGTCCTCCTGGCCAGCGACGACAACGAGAACAAGACCCAGACGACCCGCTTCTACGCCCTGCGGGTGAGAACGACCGCCTAGACCCGCCCGGCAGTCCAAGCCCGAACCTCGTCGGGCCCGAGCCGGAGCGCGCCCGTGCCGAGCCGACCACCTGAGCCGGCTCGGCCGGGGGCCTTCGCCTCCAGCACGACGAGAAAGGCCACGCCGACCGAATCGCCAAGGTGCCCGGCCGGGTGGGTCGGCGACGCCGGTCGCTGATCCACTCCGTGGGGGCAGGCGGCGGCTCCGGATCCGCCGAGGGCGGGGGAGGCCGGAATCCCCGCCGGGGTCCGGGGCGGAGCCCCGAGGCGAGGGCACCTCTTGCCCAACTGGTTCGGGCGGGCGGGTGGGCAAACTCCCCGCTATACGCCCACCGCCGCAAACGCCCCCCGAGCCATCCGATGCAACAGCTCCGCCGTGGCCCCCCGGCCGGGCAAAGACCCCGCCCTCCCCAGATGCGGCGTCGAGTTCAGCAGCCCGAACACCGAGTGCACAGCCGACCGCGCCGCGGGCTCCCCCAGCCCGGGATACACCTCCCGCACCACCCCCACCCACAGCTCCACGTACTGCCGCTGGAGCTGCCGCACCATCTTCCGGTCGCTGTCCCGGAGGCGGTCCAGCTCGCGATCGTGCAGGGTGATCAGAGGCCGGTCGTCGAGCGCGAAGTCGATGTGCCCCTCGATCAGCGAGTCGAGGACCGCCTCCGCACCCGCACCCCCGTCCGCCTCCGCCACCCGCCGCTTCGCCCCGGTCAGCAGCTGCCCACTGATCCCCACCAGCAGCTCCGCGAGCATCGCGTCCTTGCCCGCGAAGTGCCGGTACAGCCCGGGCCCGCTGATCCCGACAGCGGCGCCTATCTCGTCGACTCCGACCCCGTGGAAGCCCCGCTCGGCGAAGAGCCGGGCAGCCTCCTTGAGGATCTGCTCGCGTCGGGTGGGGGCGTCGGTTCTGGTGGCCATGAAAACAATTCTAGACAGGGAGGTTAGCGGTCGTTAACCTGAAGGAAATGCGTTAACGCTCATTAACAAGGTGAGGGGACCGCAGGATGCACGAGGCACCGGAGCTCACGAGCGCGGCAGACCCCGCGTCGGAGGCCTTTCGGGCCAACGAGGAGGCGCACCACGCCCTCGTGGAGGAGCTGCGCGCCAAGCTGGCCGCAGCCGCGCAGGGCGGCGGCGAGAAGGCCCGCGCCCGCCACACCGCGCGCGGCAAGCTGCTCCCCCGCGACCGCGTCGACACCCTCCTCGACCCGGGCTCGCCCTTCCTGGAGCTGGCCCCGCTCGCGGCCGACGGGATGTACGAGGGCCAGGCCCCGGCCGCCGGCGTCATCGCCGGCATCGGCCGGGTCAGCGGCCGCGAAACCGTGATCATCGCCAACGACGCCACGGTCAAGGGCGGCACGTATTACCCGATGACGGTCAAGAAGCACCTCCGCGCCCAGGAGGTCGCCCTCGACAACCGCCTCCCCTGCGTCTACCTCGTGGACTCCGGCGGCGCCTTCCTCCCCATGCAGGACGAGGTCTTCCCGGACCGGGACCACTTCGGCCGGATCTTCTACAACCAGGCCCGCATGTCCGGCGCCGGCATCCCCCAGATCGCCGCCGTCCTCGGCTCCTGCACGGCCGGCGGGGCGTACGTCCCGGCGATGAGCGACGAGGCGGTGATCGTCCGCAACCAGGGCACGATCTTCCTCGGCGGCCCGCCCCTGGTGAAGGCGGCCACGGGCGAGGTCGTCACGGCGGAGGAGCTCGGCGGCGGCGAGGTCCACTCCCGCGTCTCGGGCGTCACGGACCACCTCGCGGAGAACGACGCGCACGCGCTCCGCATCGTCCGCACCATCGTCTCCACCCTGCCCGCGCGCGGGAAGCTCCCCTGGGAGGTCACGGAACCCACGGAACCCAAGGTCGACCCCCACGGCCTCTACGGCGCGGTCCCGGTCGACTCCCGCACCCCCTACGACGTACGGGAGATCATCGCGCGCGTGGTCGACGGCTCCCGCTTCGCCGAGTTCAAGTCCGAGTTCGGCCAGACCCTGGTCACGGGCTTCGCCCGGATCCACGGCCACCCGGTGGGCATCGTCGCCAACAACGGCATCCTGTTCTCCGAGTCCGCCCAGAAGGGCGCCCACTTCATCGAGCTGTGCGACCAGCGCGGCATCCCGCTGGTGTTCCTGCAGAACATCTCCGGGTTCATGGTCGGCAAGGACTACGAGGCGGGCGGCATCGCCAAGCACGGCGCCAAGATGGTCACGGCCGTCGCCTGCACGCGCGTGCCGAAGCTCACGGTGGTGGTGGGCGGCTCCTACGGCGCCGGCAACTACTCGATGTGCGGCAGGGCGTACTCCCCCCGCTTCCTGTGGATGTGGCCGAACGCCAAGATCTCCGTCATGGGCGGCGAGCAGGCCGCCTCTGTCCTCGCGACCGTCAAGCGTGACCAGCTGGAGGCGCGCGGCGAGTCCTGGCCGGCCGAGGACGAGGACGCCTTCAAGGCCCCGATCCGCGCCCAGTACGAGCGCCAGGGGAACGCCTACTACGCGACGGCCCGCCTCTGGGACGACGGTGTGATCGACCCGCTGGACACCCGGCAGGTCCTGGGCCTGGCCCTGACCGCGTGCGCCAACGCGCCCCTGGGCGACCCCCAGTTCGGCGTTTTCCGGATGTGAGGGGACGGACGACGATGTTCGAGACAGTGCTTGTGGCCAACCGGGGCGAGATCGCCGTACGCGTCATCCGGACGCTGCGGTCGATGGGCGTGCGCTCGGTGGCCGTCTTCTCCGACGCGGACGCCGACGCCCGGCACGTCCGCGAGGCGGACACCGCGGTCCGGATCGGACCGGCCCCGGCGTCCGAGAGCTATCTGTCGGTGGAGCGCCTGCTGGAGGCGGCGGCGCGCACCGGCGCCCAGGCCGTCCACCCCGGCTACGGCTTCCTCGCCGAGAACGCCGCCTTCGCGCGCGCCTGCGCCGAGGCCGGCCTGGTCTTCATCGGCCCCCCGGCGGACGCGATCTCCCTCATGGGCGACAAGATCCGCGCCAAGGAGACGGTCCAGGCCGCCGGAGTGCCGGTCGTCCCCGGCGGACGCGACCCGGGCCTGGCCGATGCGGCCCGCGAGCTGGGCGCGCCCGTGCTGCTGAAGCCGAGCGCGGGCGGCGGCGGCAAGGGCATGCGTCTGGTGCGGGACCTGACCCGGCTGGAGGAGGAGATCGCCGCGGCCCGCCGCGAGGCCCGCGCCTCCTTCGGCGACGACACGCTCCTGGTCGAGCGCTGGATCGACCGCCCCCGCCACATCGAGATCCAGGTCCTGGCCGACGGCCACGGGAACGTCGTCCACCTCGGGGAGCGCGAGTGCTCCCTGCAGCGCCGCCACCAGAAGATCATCGAGGAGGCGCCGAGCGTGCTCCTCGACGAGCAGACGCGCTCGGCGATGGGCGAGGCGGCGGTCCAGGCGGCCCGCTCCTGCGGCTACCGGGGCGCGGGCACGGTGGAGTTCATCGTCCCCGGCACCGACCCGTCGTCGTACTACTTCATGGAGATGAACACCCGCCTCCAGGTGGAGCACCCGGTCACGGAGCTGATCACCGGCCTGGACCTGGTCGAGTGGCAGCTGCGCGTGGCGGCCGGCGAGCCCCTCGGCTTCACCCAGCAGGACGTACGGCTCACGGGTCACGCGGTGGAGGCCCGCATCTGCGCCGAGGACCCGGCGCGCGGCTTCCTGCCCTCCGGCGGCACGGTCCTGAAGCTCCGCGAACCGCAGGGCGACGGCATCCGCACCGACTCGGGCCTCACGGAGGGCACGGAGGTCGGCAGCCTGTACGACCCGATGCTCTCGAAGGTCATCGCGTACGGCCCGGACCGCGCGACCGCCCTGCGCAAGCTCCGTTCGGCCCTGGCGGAGACGGTCACGCTCGGGGTGCAGACCAACGCGGGCTTCCTGCGCCGGCTGCTCGCCCACCCGGCGGTGGTCGCCGGCGACCTGGACACCGGCCTGGTCGAGCGGGAGGTCGAGGGTCTGGTCCCCACGGACGTGCCGGAGGAGGTGTACGAGGCGGCGGCGGCCGTACGCCTGGACGCGCTGACGCCCGAGCCCGGCGGCTGGACGGACCCCTTCTCGGTCCCCAGCGGCTGGCGGCTCGGCGGGGGACGGAAACCGCCCGCATTCCACCTCAGGGTCCAGGACCCGCTGGAGTACACCCCGCGCGGCACCGCCACGGTCACCGGCGACCGGGTCTCCGTCACGCTGGACGGCGTCCGCCACACCTTCCACCGGGCCGCCGACTGGCTCGGCCGCGACGGCGACGCCTGGCACGCACGCGACCACGACCCGGTGGCCGCCTCCCTGAGCCGCGCGGCCCACGCGGGCTCCGACTCGCTGACCGCGCCCATGCCGGGCACCGTGACGGTGGTGAAGGTCGCCGTCGGCGACGAGGTGACCGCGGGCCAGAGCCTGCTGGTGGTGGAGGCGATGAAGATGGAGCACGTCATCTCCGCCCCGCACGCCGGCAAGGTCACCGAACTGGACGTGACCCCGGGCTCGACAGTCGCCATGGACCAGGTACTGGCGGTCATCGCACCCCAGGAGGCACCGCAGGAGGAGGCGGCGGAATGACAGTCGACGGTCTCCCGATGGTGGTCCCGACCACGGACCTGCCCACCCGCGTCCGCATCCACGAGGTCGGCGCACGCGACGGCCTGCAGAACGAGAAGGCGACGGTCCCCACGGAGGTCAAGGCGGAGTTCGTCCGCCGTCTGGCCGAAGCGGGCCTGACGACGATCGAGGCGACGAGCTTCGTCCACCCCAAGTGGGTCCCCCAACTGGCGGACGCGGAGCAGCTCTACCCCCTGGTCGCCGACCTCCCGGTGGCACTGCCGGTCCTGGTCCCGAACGAACGCGGCCTGGACCGCGCCCTGGCCCTGGGTGCCCGGCGGGTCGCGGTCTTCGCCAGCGCCACGGAGTCCTTCGCCAAGGCCAACCTCAACCGCACGGTGGACGAGGCACTGGCGATGTTCGACCCGGTGGTGGCCCGGGCGAAGGCGGACGACGTCCACGTCCGCGGCTACCTCTCCATGTGCTTCGGCGACCCCTGGGAGGGCGCGGTCCCCATCCCCCAGGTGGTCCGGGTCTGCAAGGCCCTGCTGGACATGGGCTGCGACGAGCTGAGCCTGGGCGACACGATCGGCGTGGCGACCCCGGGCCATGTGGTCGCGCTCCTCGCGGCCCTCGACGAAGCAGGAATCCCGCCGTCCGTCCTCGGCGTCCACTTCCACGACACCTACGGCCAGGCCCTCGCCAACACGCTCGCGGCCCTCCAGCAGGGCGTCACCACGGTCGACGCCTCCGCGGGCGGCCTGGGCGGCTGCCCGTACGCCAAGTCGGCGACCGGCAACCTCGCCACCGAAGACCTCGTGTGGATGCTGCGGGGCCTCGGCATCGACACCGGAATCGACCTCGGCCGCCTCGTCGCCACGAGCGCGTGGATGGCCAACCGTCTGGGCCGACCCAGCCCGTCCCGCACCGTCCGAGCCCTGTCCCATGAGGACACCGAGGAGCAGTGATCACCATGGACTACCGCCTCTCCCCCGAGTTGGAGGAACTCCGCCGCACGGTCGAGGAGTTCGCGCACGAGGTCGTGGCGCCGAAGATCGGCGACTTCTACGAGCGGCACGAGTTCCCGTACGAGATCGTCCGGGAGATGGGCCGCATGGGCCTGTTCGGGCTGCCGTTCCCCGAGGAGTACGGCGGCATGGGCGGCGACTACCTGGCGCTGGGCGTCGCCCTGGAGGAGCTGGCGCGGGTCGACTCCTCGGTCGCGATCACGCTCGAAGCCGGCGTCTCGCTCGGCGCGATGCCGGTGTTCCGCTACGGCACGGAGGCCCAGAAGCGGGAGTGGCTCCCCCGCTCTGCTCCGGCGAGGTCCTGGGCGCGTTCGGCCTGACGGAACCGGACGGCGGCAGCGACGCGGGCGCGACCCGCACGACGGCCCGCCTGGACGAGTCGACGGACGAGTGGGTGATCAACGGCACGAAGTGCTTCATCACCAACTCGGGCACGGACATCACGGGCCTGGTGACGGTCACGGCGGTCACGGGCCGCACCCCGGACGGCAAGCCGCTCATCTCCTCGATCATCGTCCCGTCCGGCACGCCGGGCTTCTCGATCGCGGCCCCGTACTCGAAGGTCGGCTGGAACGCCTCGGACACCCGCGAGTTGTCCTTCTCGGACGTGCGGGTCCCGGCTGCGAACCTCCTGGGCGAGGAGGGCCGCGGCTACGCCCAGTTCCTCCGCATCCTCGACGAGGGCCGCATCGCCATCGCGGCGCTGGCCACCGGCCTGGCACAGGGCTGTGTGGACGAATCCGTCAAGTACGCCAAGGAACGCCACGCCTTCGGCAAGCCGATCGCCGCCAACCAGGCGATCCAGTTCAAGATCGCCGACATGGAGATGAAGTCCCACACGGCCCGCCTCGCCTGGCGCGACGCGGCGGCCCGCCTGGTGTCCGGCGCCCCCTTCAAGAAGGAAGCGGCCCTGGCCAAGCTCTACTCCTCCACCATCGCCGTGGACAACGCCCGCGAAGCCACCCAGATCCACGGCGGCTACGGCTTCATGAACGAGTACCCGGTCGCCCGCATGTGGCGCGACTCCAAGATCCTCGAAATCGGCGAGGGCACGAGCGAGGTCCAGCGGATGCTGATCGCACGGGAGTTGGGGCTGGTGGGATGAAGGCACCCTGCCGCACACACCAAGCGGGATCGACTCCATGGCCCGCTTCCGGCGCTTCGCCGGGGAACATGAATGCGCACCGAAAAACCTTATAGGAGAACTGGCGAGAGTCGACTTCAACCGAGTCTCGCCAGTCCCACATACGTCAAGAAACTACTTCTCCGCCTTCTCCAGCAGGATCTGCACCTCGGATGGGAATTGCACGTCGTCCACCATCACTGAACACTGGACAGACCCACGGACGCCTGCAAACTGAAAGCGGACATAATCGTTCGGGTCATGCAGCACCAACCACCCTGACGGACACGGCAGTGATGCTTTCAGAAGCCTGGCAGGCAGCACGGCGGGAGGGGGCGACTTCCATACCTCGCATCGGACGGGGCCGTCAACACTGGCTTGAACGCCGAAGATGAGCGAAGCTCCCTCCTTGTGCCAACTATTCGACTCTGGGTCCCATTCGGAGATATCGTCGCCACTTCCCACGTCCCGCAAGATCAGGCATCCGTGTTCGACTTTCGCCAGGAATGCAACCGCAGGGCCACTAGCTACCATTCCTTCTTACTCTTTCCTTGTGAAAGCTGCGAGACAACTCCGCCCTGCCGCCTAGCACAGGGCAGACAGTGAGGATACGCCGTCTGAGGTGAGCCGGGAGGGACGAGGCTGGATGGCGGTTGGTGATCCGGGATCCAATCCCCGTTCTTTGTGCCAGGCTTCACAGCGGAGCAGGTATGACAGCCATGTGCATTGCCAGACTCATTGACGAGCTCACGAACCCCATCTGCCTCAATATCGCCGTTCTCCAGGGCTACCCCCTCTCGAGCGTTGGGACCTGCCCCCAGCGTAAGATCACACTTCTGTCCTGGCGTTGCATTGTGGACTAGTACAGGGGTGTCACCGGCAAGCACATAGTACGTGTGCAGATCGCCGACCGTAAGGTTGTGCACCGTGGCCGATCGAGTCGTCCACCGCTCTATCGAGTCGATTTCGACACGGTTCCCCACGTTCGCCCGTAGCCGCTCCCCCACCTTCAGGTCAGTGGCGTCGACCCACATGCCGAGCTCAGGAACCCAGAAAGGATGACCATCGGTCGCCGTGACTGAAGCGGCCTTGGCTCCCTTCTTGCCGTCAATGTCCACGCTGAGCTTGACGAGGTGCTTGACGCCCTTGCCCTTGATCTCGGCTGTGACCGTCTCGACTTTGGTCTCGCCCGTCTCCGGATCGGTCGCCAAGACCTTGTCGCCTGTATCGACGTCCTTGATCTTTTTCGTGGAACCGTCGGCCATTAACACCTTGGTGTCCGGAGTGAAGCTGTTGTCCGTCTCGCAGGTCACGGCCTGCGTCGCCTCGTCGGCCGCTTTGCTGCTCTTGCGCCAGTCCTGGAAGTTCTCCCAGAGCCTGCGGCTCAGGCCCCCGATCCGTTTGATCAGGGCCCAGGCCTTGTCCATCTTGTTCCAGTACTTCGCGGCCAGCCGCGCCAGCGGCCCACCGGCCACGAGCGACGACACCACGTTGAGTGCCGTGGCCCCGCAGGAGCCCAACGCCCCCGTGGTGAAGCAGTCCAGCGCGTCCGTGATGCCCAGCTCGTCCGCGACGATCTTCGCCAGTTCCTTGGCGACGGCGATGGCCCGCTGCTTGGCCGCGTTCGCCTGCGCCTTCTGCTGGCGCGCCCGGTACTGCGCCGGCGACTCCTTCGGCTTCTGAACGCCGTAGTACGTGTAGTAGGTGTCGGTCGCCTTGACCTCCCACCCACCGTCACGCTCGAGGGTGCAGGTGATCCCGACGTTCACACAGTCGTCGGGCTTCAGGCCGCTGGGGTCGGAGAAGGTGACCGGGTTGTTGTTGCTGTACGAGTAGCCGTTGATCTGCTGCGGGTCGGAGTAGTCGATGATCGGGTCCGCCGAGATGAAGCGGCCCGTGTCGGAGTCGTATTCACGCGCCCCGAGGGTGGTCAGGCCCGTGGACTTTTGGACCGTGCCGCCGACGAAGCCCTTGTCGTTGACCCAGGCGGGCGACGAGGTGGACGCCGTGGACTCGTCGCGGGGGTTTCCGAAGGGGTCCGTGCGGCGGCGCGTCGTCTCACCGGTCTTGGCATTGATCGCCAGTTGGGCCGTTCCCTGGTGGTCCGACGCCAGGAAGTGGACACCGGACGCGTCCCGCATGGCGATCTGCATGGAGCCGAACGAGTAGTAGCGGGTCGTCGTCACCTTGGACGTCGACTTGTCCAGGTGCAGCTCCATGCCCGGCAGGTAGAACGTCTTCTCCCTGGAGGTGTCCCGGAGGATCCGCTCGCCCGACGCGTCGTACGTGTACTGCGTCACCGTGCCGTCGGCGTTGGTGACCTTGGTCAGCTCACCCTGCTTGTCCCAGTCCAGGGACTGGGTGTCCCCGTTGAGGACACGGGTCTTGGTATTGCCCGTGACGTCGTAGGTGTAGGTGTCCTGAGAGGTGACCTCGGGCGTGGTACTCGTGGCCGCCGTCTTCTCGACGACCGACGACACCGTGTGCGGACCGGAGTTGGTCCCGTTGGGGCCGGACTTCTCCCCGTAGGTGTACGTCCGGGTGGAGGTCGGGGCCCCGTTCAGGCCGTGCCGCGTCTCGCTCTTCCGGTTGCCGATCGCGTCGTAGCCGTATTCCGTCCAGTAGGGAGACACCCCACCGACCGTCGAGGACGACGCCGCCGACGTGCAGGCCGCATCCGCGCTGCCGGTGCCCTTGGCCCCGTTGGAGCTCACCGACGAGGACCACGCGTCGGTCAGACGACGCAGGCCGTCGTACCTGAAGCACTGAACGTCGCTCGTGCCGTTGGTGGGTGTGTCCGCGATCGAGAGGACGTCGCCGACGGCGTTGTACGTGAAGTCCGCGTCGTAGGCGGCGCTCGACGCGCCCTCCACCCTGACACTGGCGTTGGCAAGGCGGTGTGTGCCCGCCTCGAACGTGTTGTTGAGCCAGGTCTTCTTGGCAGTCGACTCGCCGGTGGACAGTTCCACCTGCTCCAGGTCGGACGTCGGTGAGTACGACACGTCGGTGACGTACTTCAGTCCGCCCAGCGAGGTGTTCAGGCCCGTCGGCCGTTGCAGCTCGTCGTACGTGTAGCCGACGGCCTCGGCGGGCAGGTCTCCCGCCGCCGGCAGGCCCTGACCCTGCACGGTCCCGTCGTCGTTGTACTGCGCGGTGAACTCGTAGGTCCCGCCCAGCTGCGGCTCGGCCGTCTTCGACAGGAAGTACTTCGTCGAGACCGGCTTGTAGTCGTTGTTCGCGTCGAGGGTCGGATAGGTGACCGACGAATGGACCGCGCCGTCCTTGTAGCTGTAGACGCCGTACAGCTCGCCCTTGACGACCGTGTCGTACTTCGTCACCGACAGCCTCGTGCCGGTGTCCGGCTCACCCTGCCAGGTGGAGACGGGACGGCCCAGTTCGTCGTACTTGGTGGACGTCTTGTTGCCGTTGACCGTCACCGAGATCTGGCGGTCCAGGGCGTCGTAGGCGAACTCCGACGTGCCCGTGTCCGGGTCGACCGCCTTCTTCTTACGTCCCAACTGGTCGTATGTGTACGTCCATGCGTTTCCGGCGTCGTCCGTCACCTTCTGCAGCTGACCGGCAGGGGTGTAGCCATAAGACGTGGTGACCGCGTCCGCGTCCTGGGGATACTGGATCTGGGTCGTGGTGTGGTCCCGGGCATCCTTGACGACCGTGGTTTTCGCACCGCCCGTCGGCGGGGTTGTGGTGACACGGTCGCCACCGTGCACGTACGTAGTGCGGTACTTCTCCTCGCCCTGCACATTGAAGATCGAGGCGGTGACCCTGCCGGCCCCGTCGTACTCCGTCAGCGTCTGCCCGGTGAGATCACCGTTGACCGGTTCGAAGAGCTTCGGGGACGGGGCACCCGCGGCGTAGTAGGTGTCGTTGACCTGCACCACGCGGTTGGAGCCGTCGTAGAGGGTGTCGGCGACCATGCGGCCGCCTCCCGGCCCCTCGGTCTGCTCCTGCCGGGGCCGCAGCAGACCGTCGTACAGCGTCCATTCACTGCCGTACGACTGGCCGCCCTTCTCGATCTTCTGGGTGTGCACGGCGGTCGGGCCGGCGCTACCGCGCACCAGGTACTCGTACTTGATCGATTCGCTCGCACCGATGCGGTCCGGCAGCCATACCGACGTAAGGCGGCCCAGCCCGTCGTATGCCAGCTTCGTACGCCGGTTGTTCTGGTCGACCTTGGCGGTCGGCACGCCCCACTGCGGCGCGTACTCGGTAGTGGCCGTCCAGCCCGCTCTGTTGGTCACCACCGACTTCGTGGCGAGTCCGTACGTTTCCGTGTACGTGGTCGAGGAGGCGTACTCCGTCGGTGACGAGGCCGTCTCCGCGTCCTTCACCACGAGCGGACGGCCGAAGTCGTCGTACGTCGTGACGGCGGTCGTCTGATAGCTCGCCGTCGTGCCGCTGTGGGACTCCAGGCGTTTGGTCGTGGTCACCTCACCCTTGGTGGGGGCCGCGCCGAGCGTGGTGGAGCCGTCGTAGTAGGTCAGGTCGTCGGAGATGACCTGGGTGCGCCGATCGGGAGTCGCGGCGCACTCGACGCTGACCTTCTCCACCCGCGACACGTACGCGTACATGTGCCGGCTCTCGCTGTCCGCGTACTCGGTGCGGACGCACTGATTGTCGGCGACGCCGACCTCGCCGTAGTCGTCGACCTGACGGACCCGTCCGGTCTCCGCGTCGTACTGGGTGGTCGCCCTCGTACGACGCCAGCCGCCCGTGGCAAGCGCGACATATGTGTCGGTCGTACCGTTCGCGATGTAGCGCGCCTTGCGCGTTCCCCAGTCCTTGGTGCTCGTCGCCGTCACAGCGGTCCACGGAACCGCTACCGACTTCTCGGTGACATCGGCGCCGTTGTACGTGAGGGTTTCGAGTTCCTGACCTGCCTTCCACTCCGTGTCCTCGTAAGAGGTCCCGTTCGAGTCGGTCACGGATGCCGAGCGCGTTGCGCCACTCGCGTTCACGTCACCGTGGAGGCCGCGGAAGAAGACGTGCTCTGTCTTGGTGTTGGAGGGAGAGTTGGCTCCGTTCGAGGTGGCGACGCGCACCTTGCCGTACCCGCGCCAGTCGCCCCAGGAGCGGTACTCGGCCTTGCTGATGCCGTCAGCCTTGCTCTTGCGCCAGCCCGCATCTCCGACGTAGGTGTACGACGTGACCTGGTCGTCGTTGCCGCCGGTCAGGTCGGTCTCAATCACGGACTCGACGACGTACTTGTGGAACCAGTCGACGATCGGATCCTCTTCGCCCGGCGGGTTCCATTTCACCGGGAAGCAGCGCTTGGTCGAGGCGTCCTCGGCAGGCAGGTTGCTCGGCGTGCACTCGTTGGGCGCGTAGTTGACGCTCAGCGCGCCGCCCGTCTCGTTCTCTACCCCGGACATGCGGAACCGGTGGAAGGGCTGGATGTTGTCGCTGGTCTTGTCGACGCGGTTGGGGAGCTGCTTGCCGTACAGCTTCACGGACGGGACGGATGCGTCCGTGCCGACCTTGCCGATGTGGTCGATCCGGTCGAGCCACAGTGACTTGGAGCCATCACCGTTATCGGTGAAGATGTGGTCCAGGCTCCACTCGTCGACCGGGCTGTACGTGGCATCTCCGGTACGGATCCGCGTGGTGATCTTCGTCAGCTTCTTGCGAGTCCAGAAGGTGGGCGAGTTCTGACCCGCGCACTTGGTGCTCGCCTTGCAGTTCTGATCCCAGGGCACGTCCGGCCAATTGGCGGCCGTGGCATCCGTGAGGTCTCCGGGCTCACAGTCGGCCGGCGCGCCGATGCAGCGTTCCGCCGTGGTGAAGATGACCTGGGCCGCGGGCTTGGTCGAGTAGGCCTTGTCCTCGCGCTGGCCGTAGTCGATCCGCTTGAGATATCCGCCGCGGATGTACGGCTTGCCGTTCTCCCCCGTCTTCAGGCCCTGCGTGTAGTAGTTCGTCTCCTTGCCGTAGAAGTACGACATGACGTTGCCGTGCGGGTCGATGACGTGGTCGAGGTTCCAGCGCCAGGCCTGGGAGCAGTAGGCGTCTGCGAAGGTGGCCTTGTAGCAGGGCTCGTTGGGATCGTCGCCGTAGACGGGGACCGTCCAGGTCGAGTGGGTCTCCTCGTTGCCTGTGGTGTATCCGGGCAGCCGGTTCCGGCCGAAGAAGTACTGGGTGCCGTCCGTGGTGGTGAGCTTCCAGTACTCGCCGTTGTCGTCGCCGTTGGTGGTATCGGTCAGCCGCTCGATCTTGGAGTTGTCGTCGCTGCTGAGTCGCCACCTGCCCTTCTCGTCGTCCTTGATGATCTCGCCGGAGGTGCCGCCGGCCAAGGCGAGGGTGGCATTGTCGTATGCCCAGCACTGGTCGCCGTAGGTGTCGTCGTGACCATCGTCGGCGCACGGCTTGTACCGGCGTTCGATGTAGCCGGGCTCGTAGGAGAAGCCCTGCCCGATCCACGACCCCTGGTTGTTCGTGGTCGCTGTCTGCCCGTCGATCGACTGGGAGTTGTAACCCAGTCCGATACTGGGCTGCAGGCCGCCCGGGACGGGAGGCGTGGTCAGTGGGTACGTCCAGGTGAAGGCGCCCGACCTGGTGTCGACGCCCCACTCGGAGGAGGCGGAGAGCCCGGTCGCCTTGAAGTCACCGCCGTCACCACTGCTGCTCGCGGTGGCCGCCAGAACGGTGACGGTGGAGGTGCTCGACTGTGCGTCAAGGAACTGGGGGGCCGCGCCGGAGGTGTCACCGGCAGCGCTCACGGTCGCCGTGAGCGTCTCCTTCACCGAGTTGTTGACACTCTTCAGGTACGTCGGTGTCGAGCAGCCCTTCTTCTCCGGAGTCGTCAGCACGCACGCCGGGTACTGGGCGAGGCGGAGACGGGAGCCGTAGACACCGCCGTAGGCGTCGGAGAAGTCCGAGTAGTCCAGCGTGATCTGAGCGCCGCCCTGGGCCGTTTCACCGTCGGTGCGGACCACGGTGAACAGGACGCCGTCGAGGCCGGCCGCCTTGGACGCCTTGCGGCCGAGCATCTCGACGCGTATGGACTCCGCGGCCTTCTTGGCCCCGGATTCCTTGGCGCGCACCGGCAGCCCCGCCGCCTTGACCGCCGTGCCGGACAGCTTGACCTCAGCGCTGCCGGCCTCGGGCCAGCGGACGTCATCGACCTGCCTGACCGCCGCCTTCTCGGCCTGATCGGTCCTCTTGAAGACCTTCGGCTTGGCGTTCTTCCCGCGGACCGGATCGTCCAGGTCCGTCTGCGCCTTGGGCCTCTTCATGCCCTCGTCGGCCGCGGCTTCAGGGGCGGACTGCGGAAGCAGGCCTATCGACAGCGCCAGGCCGAGCAGCACCGCCGCACCGCGACGGCCGCTGCGCCAGGCCGGTCTCGCAGACCGGAACCATGGGGGCGAGGACATGACATCTCCATGAGTGATCGGGGGATGCGGGGGAGCAAGAGCGCAGGAGCCAGGAGAGCGAGCGGCCACTGCGCCGCCCGCCCCCATGGCTAAGGGGTGTCAGGCCGAGGATTCCTCGATGCTGGCGCCGGCCGGCAGGACCGACACCATCGCCATCAGAGCGGCATCGAGCGGACCCTGATACATGCGGACTTCATCGATGGCGCCGGAGAGGTACTCGCCGGCCCTGGCTCCGGTCAGTGCCCGGCCGACCTGGAGGCTCGTCGTGCTGAAGTCCCAGGTGTTGTCCCAGGCCGTCTTACCCACGGCCGAGCCGTTGACGTAGAGGACCACCTCGCCGAAGACCGCGTTGTAGACCAGCGCGAGGTGGTCTCCGGCTCCCTGTGAGCTCGGTACACGGTTCGGGTCCAGAACCGTCACCGGGGTGGTAGAACCAGCATCTGCCGCCACGAGCTGCCACCGGGCTGCCGCGGCGCTGTACTTCACTCTGATCGCACTGCCGTTGCTTCCGGTCAGGGCGAGCACCGTCTGATCCGTTGTCGGCTTCGCCGAGGCGAGCCGGGCGCGAGTGGTCAGGGTGAAGCTGTCCTCCGGGGAAAGCAGCCCGGCGGATCGCATCGCGTAGGCCCCTGTGCCGTTCAGGGCCAGGTGCCCGTCACCCCACAGCGGTGCGGCGGGAGGCACGCAGTCCGGGTCGGCCGTGGGATCGCAGGACTCGTCCGGCACGTAGACGGAAGCACCTCCGCCGAGAGTCAGGCCGGCGCCGCCCGCCGCTTCCGGGGACCGGCCGTTCGCCGCCTCGTCCAGTTGCCAGTAAGCGAGCTGGTGGGGCTGGATGCCACCGAGCTGTTGCCCCTCGGTGGGCGGGATGACGCGGTCGTGCAGCTTAACGTCGGCCACACTGCCCTTGAGGTGGTTGGTGTATCCCTCGAGATCGATCCTGCGGCCTATCTGGAGCGCTCCCGTCGCGTTCCAGGCCGTGTGACGCGCCTGAACGTCGTCGGCGACCAGCACTCCGTTGACATACAGCATCATCTTGCCGAGCTCGGCGTCGTACACACCGATGAGGTGGGTCCAGCTCCCGGCCACGGCCGCCGCACCGGAGACCTTCCACGAGCCGAGCGACTCGATGTCGCTCACCGGGATGCGGAAGGTCCACGACGAGGTGTCGACGTCGTACCCCAGCTCGAAGCCGGGCTGCGCGATGCCGTCCTGGCTGACCACGGTGACGTTCTCGGTGGGCAGCGACGGCAGCATCACCCACGCGCTCACGGAGAAGGTGCCGCTGGTGTCGACGGCGGATCTGCCGGCGTCGAGGTAGGCCTTCTCCGTCCCGTCCAGCGAGGCTGCGGTATCGGTGGAACCCAGAGGCCCGTCCGCTTCGAACGTCACTCCGGAGCCGGCGGCGGCGTCGGGCGCTCCACTGCTGCCGGCGGCCTTCGTGGAGGTCTTGGCGTCACCGAGCGTCCAGGCCGCCACGGGCGCACGGCCGTCGTTGACCAGGAAGACATGGCTGGTCGGTGTCTTCTGCGGGTTCCCCGCGCCGTCCACCGCGGTGACATGAAGGGTGTACGACCCCTCGGCCGGTGGCATCCAGCGGATGGTCACCGGACCACCGGTGGACAGGGGACTCACCGTCCTGCGTGTGGTATCCGCCTGGGGACCCGTGAAGTAGTACCTGTACTGCGTCACGTCCGCGGCCGGCGAGTCCATGGTGAAGTCGCCGTAGTCGCCGACACCGACGTGCCACTCGTCGTCGCTCGGGTACCGGGGCGACGTGACCGCGGCGGCCTGGGGTTTGGTGTCGTCGAGAATGAACTCGCAACGCGTCTGGTCGCCGTCGCTGGACCAAGGGCCGGACGCCTTCTGGTCATAGCCGCGGACCGCCCAGCCGATGGTGGTGTTCTTGGGGAGGGAGAAACCTGGCTTCTCGTCACCCGACAGGTCGGAGCCGACGGTGTACTTGAATGTCGCCTGGCCCGTCTGGCCGTCCTTGCTCGCGTCGACCGTGCTCTTCTTGCCCGTCTTCGCATAGTGAACGACCTCTGCGCCGGAGCTGTTGGTCCACCACACTTTGAACTCGGCCTGAAGATCCTCTGAGTTGGAACCCAGGTCACCGTGGTCGTAGTCCTTGACGACGGCGTACAAGGCGGGCGCCTTGGTGACGTAGTGCTCGGTGGCGCGCCCGTACTCGCATGTGCCGCCGGGCGTCATGTTCAGGTCGTCCTGGTCCGGCCTGAGCGGCGGCCGGTTGTAGGTCACGGAGAGATGCGCGTTGCCGCAGAAGCGCTTCCAATACGAGGTGTCGGACTCGCTTCCGGCCTTGAGACGGAACGTTGTGGTGTCCCAGCCGTTGTCGGCGGCTTTCTGGACCGTGTCCGTCACGCCGAAGCGCACGTTCTGGTTGGTTGAGGTGCACGAACCCGCCGGATTCGTCGGTGACTTGGAAGCGACCGTCTCCTTCGACGAAGGCTGATTGGACCAGTTCGTCGAGGAGTTGATCGCGCTCGCGCCCGTACTGTTGACCCGGGCCAGCTGCACCTCGCGCCCGGAATCGCTGTAGGTGTGCACCATCGTCACGGCGAACTCGGCGCTGACGATGTCCTTGCCCTTGAAACCGCCGGTCGGGATCGCGAAGAACTGACGCTTGACGTCGCTGGTGCTGGAACATCGGTACGACACGTCGGAGGGACACCGCCCGACGCCCTCGTCGTCGTCGAACTTCCAGAACTCCGCGGACGAGTAGTGCGACGACACCATGGTCCAGCCGCTGCGGTTCGCCGTCCTGACCACGGGGTCGATGTAGACCGGGTAGACGGTGTCCGCGTCGGTGAGCATTCCCGGGTCAGGAGTGAGGGTCATGGTGCCCGGCGTCAGGTCCACGGCGACGTCGGCCACCTGAGCGCCGTCCGGCGGAGTGGCCGTTTCTCCGACGGCCGTGTCAGGAGCGGAGGGCTCCTCCGGGACCGCCCCCTTGCTGGAGTCCCACATCACGGGCTGCGGCGCCTCGAAGACGTTCCCCCCGGCCCCGCTGTCGGCGGCGGCGAGCCCGCCGCTCGCAGTCTCGGACAGCTTCAGCGACGACGTGTCGATCGGCAATGCCAGCCTGGCCAGCTCAGGGTTGGCCGCGGCCTCGGCGTTCTTGACGACCAGTACGTGCGAGAAGCCCTCGGCGCGCGCCGTCACCTTGAGGTCGACGCCCGGCAGCACGTTGCCGTACGTGGCGGTCGAACCGTCCGTCTTGGGCTTGGGCAGCTTGTTCGGCCAGTTCAGGGCAAGCGTGCGTCCGTCCTTCTCGATCTCGGCGAACGTGGTCCCGCCACCGCCGGAGAAGGACATCGCGGTCAGAGCCGCTTTCGGCGCGAAGGTGCCGTTCTTCTGCTCGACCAGTGTGGTGTCGATGTCCGTCCATGTGCCGTTCTTCCGCACACGGACCGGCTGTACGTACTCGGTGCTGGTGAAGGTCCCGTTCGGGTTGGCGACGGTGCTGCTGTGCTCGTCGCGCAGGCTGAGGATCTCGACCGGCTTGCCTGACTTCGCGGCCCTGGTCCGGGCGTCGGCCATGCTGAGTGCCGGGACATCGGTGTTCTCGCCAGTTGGCGCGCCGAAGGCGACTGCCTTCTCCGCGGCGGGCGCCCCGCTCATACCGGCCGCGAGCAGGGCCACGAGCGCGGTGGCGACCGTCGCCGTACGGCGTCGGGTATTCATCGTGACGCGCTTCCTTCTTCCCGATCCGCTGCTCATCCGACCGTTCCGAACGACACACCCTCGTTGGGCAACCCGCCGGAGCCGGGCAGGTACGTCGTGGTGCCGACCTTGGTCACGCCGTCGATGTCCGTCCAAGGGAGGACATAGAGCGCTCCCTTGGGGGAGTCGGAAGCCTTGCTGTGGGGGACTCCGAGGTAGAGGTAGACGGACCCGGAAGTCAGGGCAGTGCCGTTGTAGTCGCGGGCGGTCGCGGTCCCGGGCAGGCCGGAACCACGCACGAGGGTCTTGTCGGCCGAGCCGACGGCCGTGTCCAGCGGGCGGAGGATCCGGACGGCTCCCACGTCCTTGGCCGAGGCGGTGTCCCTACCGGGAACACCGACGGCGAGCCGGACCGTCGCGGACGTCGTGACGACAGCGGTGTCGGTGTTGGCGATGGTCACGCGCTGTCCCATGAAGTCCCCGGCAGCCGGGGTTTCTCCGAGGTCCACGGCGTCGATCGCCGCCACCTCGGTGTACGAGCCGGACGGCTGGACCCGGAACACGGCGGCACCGCCGGCGTCGGCGGTCTCGTCGATGTCCTCGCCCGGCGTCCCGACCGCCAGGAGCACGTCGGAGTTGTACGTCAGGTCGCCTGGCCGGTAGCCCGTCATGGAGAGCGAGGTACCGAACCCGTCGCCGGCCTCGGCGACGCCGTCGATCCCAGAGCCGTCCTGGTCGAGTCCGACGAGGGGCGTGGGCAGTCCGTCGGCCATCGTGTGGCTGAACACACTCACACCGCCGGCGAACTTGGCGTCGCTGATCGCCTCACCCGGAGCACCCACGGCGAAGAACCGATTCGTCCCTGTCACCGAGTAGCCGAAGCGATCATGCGCCTCGACGTTGCCGGGGACGCCCGGGTCCTTCTGACTGACCGACACCTTCGTCGTCCCCTGCACGTACGCGACGCAGCCGGCGTCGGCATACGTCGTCCCGCCCACGGTGACGTTCTCACCAGGCACCCCGACGACCAGGTACGGCGAGCCGCTCGCCGTGCCTCCTGCCCTCACCGCGTAACCGAACCAGTCGTACGCCTCGGTGGAGGTGCTGGAGTCGAGTTCCGACTGGGTATATCCCTCGATCTTCGAGCCGGCTCCGAGGCCGGTCGGTGTGCCGTGGATGACGTACACGGCTCCCGCGTCGACCAGTTGGTTTCCGTCCTTGGCGACGTCCTCGTACGGGGCACCTACGACCAGGTCGGTGCACCCGTCCCCGTCCGCGTCGTACGACGTGCGGGAGAAGCCGAACTGATCACCGGCTTCGGGAGTCGCTCCCATGCCGCTCGTCGCCTGGGAGATCTCCGAAACGCCCTTGCCGCCCCCGAATACGATGCGGATCAGGCCGGCGGACTTGGCCCCGTTCACCGTGGCCTTCGGGTCGGCGATGACCGTGTCGGCCACGCCGTCGCCGTTGAAGTCACTCGTTGTTCCTGCCGCGCAGGTGGCCGCCACTGCCTGTGGAGAGCTCACCGACAAACCGCCTATAGCCAAGGCAAAGGCTCCTGCCGTCGCGGCAAATACCCAGCCCGGACGCATACGCGTACGCACACCCCACCCCTTGGGCTCATCCGGGCAGACCCACCCCCGCCCGCTATGAAAGTTGTAAGCGCAGACTAAATATGGCGCGGGTAAAGCCTGTCAACCCTCCACCGTGCTGCACAGGAAGCGGCAATCCCCACCAAGAAGGAGACAAACCATCCATCCAGCCATCCGGCCGAAAAGCGCTCCGAGCTGCCACTTCTCTACCAGGACACTTCGCAGTCACGCTTACTTCATGGTATCTTCACAGCGCATATGGCGCCTTCCCCTGCGTGCGAACAGACCACCCGCGCATTCTGACCAAGCCGAATGAGGGAACGTGCCTCGTTTGCCTGGGGGAGCGTTACGATGACCGGCCCTGCCGTTTCGGTGGTTATTGCTGCATACAATGCGATGCCCTATATCACGCGTTGCATCGCATCCGTCGCCGAGCAAAGCATCGGCCGGGACGCATTGGAGATCCTGGCCGTCAATGACGGTTCGACCGACGGCACGGGCGAGGAACTCGACCGCCTCGCGAAGAAATACCCGACACTGCTGCAGGTCTTTCACCAGGAGAATTCCGGTGGGCCATCGGCGCCGCGAAACAAAGGGCTCGACCACGCCCGGGGGAAGTTCGTCTTCTTCCTGGACGCCGACGACCACCTGGGCCCCGAGGCCCTGGAACGCATGGTGGCCATGGCCGAGGAGAACCGCACCGACATCGTGCTCGGCAAGATGGTGGGGGTCGGCGGACGCGGGGCGCCCACCTCGATGTTCCGGCGCAACCAGCCGCGAACCGACGTCTTCTCGTCCCGCGTGTACTGGACTCTCAATCCCATGAAACTGTTCCGCCGCGACCTACTGGAGCGGCTGGAGCTGCGGTTCCCGACGGATTTGAAGATCGGCGAGGACCAGCTGTTCGTCGGCCCGGCCTACCTGCACGCGGACGGAATCTCCGTACTCGCCGACTACGACTGCCTGTTCTGGGTCGAGCGCGAGGACAGCGGCAACATCACTCTGCGGACCGGCGGCTCCGAGCCCCGGCTGCGCTTTCTGCCCCGCGTGGTCGACATGCTCCTCGAACAGGTGCCGCCCGGCCCAGGCCGTGACCACCTGGCGCACCGGCACCTGACCGTGGAAGTGCAGCAGCTCCTCGACCACCTGGTACACGAGCCCCGCCCCGAGCAGCAGAAGGGCCTGGCCAGGCTCGCGGAAATCATCGCCCCGCTGTGGCACGAGGGGCTGAACGACCGACTGTCGGCGATGGCCCGCCTGCGTCTGCACCTCGTACGCCACACCATGCTGGACGAGCTGCTCGAACTGGTCCGGTTCGAGGCCGAGCTGGCCAGGAGCGGCGTGGCAACGCCCGTCCTCGTCGACCGCGGCCGCGCCTACGCCCGCTACCCCTACCTCCGCGACCCGTCCCGCGGCATCCCCGACGCCTGCTACGACGTGACCCGCCAGCTCGGCGTGCGCCACCACGTCACCCGCGCGGAGCTGCGCGGCACCACGCTGCACCTGGCCGGCCACGGCTATCTGCACCGGATCGCCACCGACGACGTTTCCACCGAACTCGTCCTGCGCGAGCGGGCCAGTGGCACGGAGTACCGCCTCCCGGTAGCCCACACAGCGGCTCCGGGGCTCGGCAAAGAGGAGGACGAGGGGCGGTATCTCTACGAGCAGGCCGGTTTCGAGACGTCCGTCGACATCACCACCGCCGGTGACGGCGGCCCACTCCCCGAGGGGCTCTGGGACATCTCCCTCGCGATCGGTGCTCAGGGCATCTCCCGCGAGGTCCGGATCGGCAGCAAGCGGGACGGCGAGGTCTCGGGCGCGCCGGCGACGCACATCGTGGACAGCGGCGGCGAGGCCCGTGCCGTGACGCTCTACACCACCAACCCCCACGGCAACTTCACGCTCGACATCGGTGAACGCAAGCACGAGGTGCTGCCGCAACTGAGCCTGCGCAGTGTGCGGTGGGCTCCGGGCTCTGCGATGGAACTGGAGTTGGCCGGCCGGTGCACGCTGGCCGCCTTCCCGGACGGCGCGCTCGCGGTCCACCTGCGGGACGGCCGGGGCGGAACCGCCGTCTTCCCCGCCCGCACCGCCTCACAGCCCGGCGGCGAATTCGTCGTACGAGTACCGGTCACCGAGCTGCCGACCGGGCTGTGGAGGGGGCAACTGCGGCTGAGCACATGGTCGTTGGACCTGCCGCCGATTCCCGGGAACCTCGCGCCCGCCAAGTGGCGCCGCCGCGGCCTCCCCTGGTTCGCGAAGCCCGTGCCGGAACGCGGCCAGGAGTTCGCCCTGCAGGTCGCCCGTGTCGACCTGGTCCGGGCCGTGACGCGCCGCCTCAAGCCGTAGGCGGAGTCCCGTTCGGGAACTTCGGCACGTCCCTTCGTGATCCGGATCACTGACCTCGAGGGCATCCCCACACCCTCCCCCGGGCACAGACACCAGGGCCCCCCTGGACACAGCATGAGGTTAGGCTAACCTAAGCTTAAATCCAGCCAACTGGCTGTCAGCCGTGCCCGCAGTGGCTCCGTACGCACGAAAGCAGACCCAGCGATGTCGAACGCCAGAACCGCCCGTTTCTCCCGCCGCGGCATCCTCGCCGCCGGCGGTGCCCTCGGACTCGGTGCGCTCGTGACCGCGTGTGGCAGCGAGGACTCGACGGACGGCGGCTCGGACTCGAAGGCGTCCGCCAAGTCCGGCCCGTGGTCCTTCAAGGACGACCGCGGCAAGAACGTGCAGCTCGACAAGGTCCCCGCGAACATCGTCGCCTTCACCGGCGTCGCCGCCGCCCTGTTCGACTACGGCGTCTCCGTCAAGGGCGTCTTCGGCCCGACCAAGACGCAGGACGGCAAGCCCGACGTCCAGGCCGGCGACATGGACATCAGCAAGGTGACCATCCTCGGCAACTCCTGGGACCAGTTCAACGTCGAGAAGTACGCCGCCCTCGCCCCCGACGTGCTGATCAGCACCATGTTCGACTCCGTCGGCACCCTCTGGTACGTCCCCGAGGCCTCCAAGGACAAGATCGCCAAGCTCGCCCCGAGCGTCGGCATCTCCGTCTACGACCGTCAGCTCACCGCCCCGCTCCAGCGCATGTGGGAGCTGGCCGAGGCCCTCGGCGGCGACATGAAGTCCGCGAAGGTCACCGACGCCAAGAAGCGCTTCGAGGAGGCCTCCGAGCGGCTGCGCAAGGCCGCCAAGGCGCACCCCGACATCAAGGTGATGGCCGGTTCCGCGAGCCAGGAGCTTTTTTACGTCTCCGGCACCAACCTCTCCGTCGATCTGGAGTACTTCAAGGCCCTCGGCGTGAACTTCGTCGAACCGCCGGAGAAGGCCAAGGCGAAGGGCGGCGGCTGGTTCGAGAGCCTGAGCTGGGAGAACGTCGACAAGTACGCGGCCGACATCATCATGATGGACGACCGGTCCTCGGCGATCCAGCCGGCGAACATCACCGAGGCGACATGGAAGAAGCTGCCCGCGGTGAAGGCGGGGCAGGTCATCTCGCGGTCGGCCGAGCCGATCTTGTCTTACGACAAGTGTGTGCCGCTGGTGGAGAACCTTGCCAAGGCCATCGAGAGCGCGAAGAAGGTCAGCTAGGGATTCAGCGCCGTGGGGGCTGTGCCGGCCTGCGACTGCGGGTTCGCGGTGGCTGGTCGCGCAGTTCCCCGCGCCCCTGAAAGGGCGCTACCCCACCGCCTGACGACAAATCAGGAGTCGTATATGACCACCGCCGTGGCCGCCCCGTTCCGTTTCTTCTCGCTCCAGGTCGTACGGACGAGGCGGCTCGGTCCGTCCCTGGTCCGGGTCACCTTCGGCGGGCCCGATCTGCACGCCTTCCACTCCGACGGGCGTGACCAGTCGCTGTCGCTGTTCCTGCCCCACCCCGGGCAGCCCCAGCCGGTCGTCCCGCTGGAGCTCGGGGACGGGTGGTGGCAGGGCTGGCGCGAACTGCCGGACGACGTACGGGCCGTGATGCGGTCGTACACCCTGCGGGAGCTGCGCCGCGACCCGGACGAGATCGACATCGACTTCGCCCTGCACGGCATCGAGCCGGGCGCCTCGGTCCAGGCCGGCCCCGCCTCCCGGTGGGCCGCCCGGGCCGCCGCCGGAGACCGGGTGCTGCTGCTCGGGCCGGCCGTCGCCGACAACCGGGCGATCCGCTTCCGGCCGCCCGAGGACACCGACCTCGTGGTCGTCTGGGGTGACGAGACCGCCGTACCGGCAGCCTCGGCCATCGTCGAGTCGCTGCCGGCCGGCACCCGTGCCCGGGTCTGGCTGGAGGTGCCGCACGCCGCGGACATCCAGGACCTGGTGACCGAGGCGGACGCCGAGATCACCTGGCTCGTGCGGGAGGAGGCGGGCCGCGAGGACTCCTCCATGGCCCTCGACGCCCTCCGCGAGGCCCAACTGCCCCCGGCCGAGCGGCCGTACGTCTGGATCGCCGGCGAGTCCGGCTGCGTGAAGGAGCTGCGCCGGCACTTCGTGCGCGAGCGCGGGATCGACCGCCGCCGGGTCACGTTCGTCGGCTACTGGCGTCGTGGCGTGAGCGAGGAGCAGTTGCGGACGGAGGGGTAGCCCGCAACCCGCCCGCACCCCAGCATCCCCGCCCCCATCTCCCCTCCCCGCCCCCTCCCCACCCATGTGACCCAAGTGACCACAGTCACGGCAGGGCCTGGTTCCACGGTAAACAACTTAGGTTAGGCTTACCTAAGTTGAACCCGCGGTTCAGCCCGCCCCTGTCCCGCACCGGACTGTCCCCACCGGAGGACCCCTACATGCGCTCGCACCTGCTCAACGACACCACCGCGGAGCAGTACCGCCGCTCCGTGACCGACGGAGTCGAGCGGGTGGCCGCCAAAATCGCCACCACCGAAAGGCCGTTCACCGGCGTCACCGTCGACGCCCTCGCTCCCGCCATCGACGCGATCGACCTCGACAAGCCGCTGCACGACACCGCCGCGGTGCTCGACGAACTGGAGGACGTCTACCTCCGGGACGCGGTCTACTTCCACCACCCCCGCTACCTGGCCCACCTCAACTGCCCGGTCGTCATCCCGGCCGTGCTCGGCGAGGCCGTCCTGTCCGCTGTGAACTCCTCCCTGGACACCTGGGACCAGTCGGCCGGCGGCACCCTCATCGAACGCAAACTGATCGACTGGACGACCGAGCGCATCGGTCTCGGCCCCGCCGCCGACGGCGTGTTCACCTCCGGCGGCACGCAGTCCAACCTCCAGGCGCTGCTGCTGGCCCGCGAGGAGAGCAAGACGGACTCCCTCGCCAAACTGCGCATCTTCGCCTCCGAGGTCAGCCACTTCAGCGTGAAGAAGTCCGCGAAACTGCTGGGCCTCGGCCAGGACTCCGTGGTCTCCATACCCGTCGACTACGACAAGCGCATGCAGACCGTCGCCCTCGCCCGCGAGCTGGAACGCTGCAAGCAGGACGGCCTCGTCCCCATGGCCGTCGTCGCCACCGCCGGCACCACCGACTTCGGCTCGATCGACCCGCTGCCCGAGATCGCCGAGCTGTGCGAGCAGTTCGCCACCTGGATGCACGTCGACGCCGCCTACGGCTGCGGCCTGCTCGCCTCCCTGAAGCACCGGGACCGGCTGAACGGCATCGAGCGCGCCGACTCCGTCACCGTGGACTATCACAAGTCCTTCTTCCAGCCGGTGAGTTCGTCCGCCGTGCTGGTCCGCGACGCGGCCACGCTCCGGCACGCCACCTACCACGCCGAGTACCTGAACCCGCGCCGCATGGTGCAGGAACGTATCCCCAACCAGGTGGACAAGTCCCTGCAGACCACCCGCCGCTTCGACGCCCTCAAGCTGTGGATGACGCTCAGGACCATGGGCGCCGACGGCATCGGGCAGCTCTTCGACGAGGTGTGCGAGCTGGCCCGGGAGGGCTGGAAGCTGCTCGCCGCCGACCCGCGCTTCGACGTCGTCGTGGAGCCGAGCCTGTCCACCCTGGTCTTCCGCTACATCCCGGCGTCCGTCACCGACCCCGCCGAGATCGACCGCGCCAACCTCTATGCCCGCAAGGCCCTGTTCGCCTCCGGCGACGCCATCGTCGCGGGCACCAAGGTCGGCGCCCGTCACTACCTGAAGTTCACCCTGCTCAACCCCGAGACGCAGGCGTCCGACATCGCCGCCGTCCTCGATCTGATCGCCGGCCACGCCGAGCAGTACCTGGGAGAGTCCCTTGACCGCGCGTCCTGAAAACCCGAACAGAATCCACGACTTCGTGGGCATCGGGCTCGGCCCCTTCAACCTCGGCCTGGCCTGCCTCACCGAGCCGATCGACGAACTCGACGGAGTCTTCCTGGAGTCGAAGCCCGACTTCGAGTGGCACGCCGGGATGTTCCTCGACGGCGCCCACCTCCAGACCCCGTTCATGTCGGACCTGGTCACCCTCGCCGACCCGACGTCCCCGTACTCCTTCCTGAACTACCTGAAGGAGAAGGGCCGACTGTACTCGTTCTACATCCGCGAGAACTTCTACCCGCTGCGCGTCGAGTACGACGACTACTGCCGCTGGGCCGCGAGCCGGCTCCGCAGCATCCGCTTCAACACGACGGTGACGGAAGTCCGGTACGAGGACGACGTCTACCTCGTGCACACCGAGGCCGGAGACGTCTTCCGCGCCCGTCACCTCGTCCTCGGCACGGGCACCCCGCCCCACATCCCCGAGGCCTGCCAGGACCTGGGCGGCGACTTCATCCACAACTCCCGCTACCTGAGCCACAAGGCGGAGCTCCAGAAGAAGGACTCGATCACGATCGTCGGCTCGGGCCAGTCGGCCGCCGAGATCTACTACGACCTGCTCAGCGAGATCGACGTCCACGGCTACCGGCTGAACTGGGTCACCCGCTCCCCGCGTTTCTTCCCGCTGGAGTACACCAAGCTCACGCTGGAGATGACGTCGCCGGAGTACGCCGACTACTTCCGTGAGCTGCCCGAGGCCACCCGCTACCGCCTCACGGCCGAGCAGAAGGGCCTGTTCAAGGGCATCGACGGCGACCTGATCAACGAGATCTTCGACCTGCTCTACCAGAAGAACCTCGGCGGTCCCGTGCCCACGCGTCTGCTCACCAACTCCTCGCTGACCGGCGCGGCGTACGAGAACGGCACGTACACGCTCGGCTTCCGTCAGGAGGAGCAGGAGAAGGACTTCGAGCTGACCACCGAGGGCCTGGTCCTGGCCACGGGCTACCGGTACGCCGAGCCGGAGTTCCTCAAGCCCGTCCGCGACCGGCTGGTCTACGACTCCCGGGGCAACTTCGACGTCGCGCGCAACTACGCCATCGACGTCACCGGCCGGGGGATCTTCCTCCAGAACGCCGGCGTCCACACCCACAGCATCACCAGCCCCGACCTGGGGATGGGCCCGTACCGGAACGCGTACATCATCCGCGAGCTGCTCGGCACCGAGTACTACCCGGTCGAGAAGACGATCGCCTTCCAGGAGTTCTCGGTATGAGCGCCACCACCGGCATCGGCACCTTCACCATCCGCCCGCTCGACCCCCTGAAGGACGCCGAGCTGCTGCACTCCTGGGTCACCCACCCCAAGGCGGCCTACTGGATGATGCAGGACGCGAAACTCCAGGACGTCGAGCGCGAGTACATGCGCATCGCGGCGCACGAGCACCACCACGCCTACCTCGGTCTGCACGAGGGCCGGCCGGCCTTCCTGATGGAGAAGTACGACCCCCGGTACGTCGAGCTGACCGGGCTGTACGAGCCGGAGCCCGGCGACGTCGGCATGCACTTCCTGGTCGCGCCGACCGACCGGCCGATCCACGGCTTCACCCGGGCCGTCATCACCGCCGTGATGGACGAGCTGTTCGCAGACCCGCGCACCCGGCGGGTCGTCGTGGAGCCCGACGTGAGCAACAAGGCCGTGCACGCGCTGAACGAGGCCGTGGGCTTCGTACCCGTCCGTGAGATCGACAAGCCGGAGAAGCGCGCGCTGCTGAGCTTCTGCACGCGCGAACAGTTCCTGGCCGCCCGAGGAGTAGCCGTATGACCCTGTCCGACGCCGTAGCGCATCTGTCCCCCACCGCTGGGCGCGGGCCAACCGCCTTCTGATCCGCAAGGCACTCGCCGAGTTCGCGCACGAGCGCCTGATCACCCCCGAGCAGGACGGGGACGGTTACGTCGTCCGCAGCGACGACGGCCAGACCCGGTACACCTTCACGGCCACGCTCCGCGCCCTCGACCACTGGCAGGTCGACGCCGAATCGATCACCCGGCACCGGGACGGCGCCGAACTCCCGCTCGCCGCCCTGGACTTCTTCATCGAGATGCAGAAGTCCCTGGGTCTGAGCGACGACATCCTGCCCGTCTACCTGGAGGAGATCTCCTCCACCCTCTCGGGCACCTGCTACAAGCTCACCAAGCCGAGGACCACGGCCGCCGAGCTCGCGCGCAGCGACTTCCAGACCATCGAGACCGGCATGACCGAGGGCCACCCCTGCTTCGTGGCCAACAACGGCCGGCTCGGCTTCGGCGTCCACGAGTACCTGTCGTACGCGCCGGAGACGGCGAGCCCCGTCCGGCTCGTCTGGCTCGCGGCACACCGCTCGCGGGCCGCGTTCACGGCCGGTGTCGGCATCGAGTACGAGTCGTTCCTGCGCGAGGAGCTGGGCGCGGAGACCGTCGAGCGCTTCCACGGCGTCCTGCGCGACCAGGACCTGGACCCGGCCGACTACCTCCTCATCCCGGTCCACCCCTGGCAGTGGTGGAACAAGCTCACCGTCACCTTCGCGGCCGAGGTCGCCAGGAAGCACCTCGTCTGCCTCGGCGAGGGCGACGACGAGTACCTGGCCCAGCAGTCCATCCGGACCTTCTTCAACCGGACGAGCCCCGAGAAGCACTACGTGAAGACGGCCCTGTCCGTCATCAACATGGGCTTCATGCGCGGGCTGTCGGCCGCCTACATGGAGGCCACGCCCGCGATCAACGACTGGCTGGCCCAGCTCATCGACAACGACGAGGTCCTGAGGTCGACCGGCCTGTCGATCATCCGGGAGCGCGCCGCCGTCGGCTACCGGCACCTGGAGTACGAGCAGGCGACGGACCGCTACTCGCCGTACCGCAAGATGCTCGCCGCGCTGTGGCGGGAGAGCCCGGTGCCGTCCCTGAAGGACGGCGAGTCCCTGGCCACCATGGCGTCCCTGGTCCATGTCGACCACGAGGGTGCGTCGGTCGCGGGTGCCCTGATCGAGCAGTCGGGCCTCGCCCCGACGGAATGGCTGCGCCGCTACCTCCAGGCCTACTTCACGCCCCTCCTGCACAGCTTCTACGCCTACGACCTGGTCTTCATGCCGCACGGCGAGAACGTCATCCTCGTGCTGAAGGACGGGGTCGTGCAGCGCGCGATCTACAAGGACATCGCCGAGGAGATCGCCGTCATGGACCCGGACGCGGTGCTGCCGCCGGCGGTCGAGCGGCTGCGCGTGGAGGTCCCGGAGGACAAGAAACTCCTGTCGGTCTTCACGGACGTCTTCGACTGCTTCTTCCGCTTCCTCGCGGCGAACCTCGCCTCCGAGGGCATCCTGGAGGAGGCCGACTTCTGGCGCACGGTCGCGGAGGTCACCCGCGCCTACCAGGACTCGATGCCCGAACTCGCCGACAAGTTCAAGCAGTACGACATGTTCGCCCCCGAGTTCGCCCTGTCCTGCCTCAACCGCCTCCAGCTCCGCAACAACGAGCAGATGGTCGACCTCTCGGACCCGTCCGGCGCCCTCCAACTGGTGGGCACCCTGAAAAACCCGATCGCAGAGTTCTGACCCCACAGCAGACGGGCACCCCGGAGTACGGTCCTCCGGGGTGCCCGTCCCATTGCCCCGGGCGGTCGGCCCGGGGGACAGGTCACCGAACTACCGACCGATACAGGTCGGCAACCCGGCGGGCGGCGCGGGACCAGGAGAAGTGGGACACCACATGGTCTCGGGCGGCACGGCCCATGCGGTCCGCAGTCGCCGCGTCCGCGAGCAGCGCGTTGACCCGGACGGCAAGCTCCTTGGCCAGGACCAGAGGCTCGTCGGGCACACCCGAGGCGGTACCGGCCCGCAGTGGGACCAGGTAGCCCGTCTCCCCCTCGACGACGACCTCGGGGATGCCTCCGGTCGCCGTCGCGACCACTGGCGTACCGCAGGCCATCGCCTCCAGATTGACGATCCCCAGCGGCTCGTAGAGGGACGGACACACGAAGACCCTCGCGTGGCTGAGGAGTTGCACCAGGGCCCGCTTCGAAAACGGCCCGTCGATCCACTGGACGTCGACGGCCGCGTCCCGCAGCCCGCGCACGGCGGTGGCGAAGTCATCACGGTCGGCGGGCGTGTCGGCCGACTGCGCCACCAGCACCAGGCGGGTACCGGGGACGAAGAGGCGTGCAGCCTCCAGGAGATACGGCAGCCCTTTCTGGCGGCTGATGCGCGCCACGCACACCACCATGGGGCGCTCCGTCCCGATGCCGTGGGTGTCGAGTGCGTCCGTGCCGCGGTCCGGGGCGTACTGCGCGGAGTCGACTCCGTTGTGCACCACGACGATGCGCTCGGGATCGACCTCCGGGTAGGCATCGGTGATGTCCCTGGCCATCGCCCGGGAAACGGCGATGACCCGGTCCGCCGTCCGCAGCGCCTCGCGCTCCATGAAGCTGGAGATCTCGTAGCCGCCGTCGAGCTGCCGCGCCTTCCAGGGCCGCAGCGGCTCGAGACTGTGGGCGGTGACCACGTGCGGAATGTCGTGCAGTTGCTGGGCCAGGCGGCCGGCCAGATTCGTGTACCACGTGTGACTGTGCACGACTTCGGCACCAGCCACCCGGTGCGCCATCGACGCGTTCACGGCGAGGGCCTGCAGGCTGGGGTTGGCGTCCGCGAGGTCCCCCGGAACACGATGCCTGAGCACGGGGAAGCGGTCCGCCCCGGTGCCGAAACGGTGCACGCGCAAGTCGACGAGACGGCGCAGGTGCTCGGCGAGCGCTCCAGCGTGCACGCCCGCCCCGCCGTAGACGTCCGGGGGGAACTCCCGGGTGAGCAGGTCCACGCGCATCGGCGTCCCCATGTGGCTCACACCGCCCGGCGGGAAGCCAGGTCCCGCTCCGTCCCCAGCTCGAGGGCCAGGTCGTGGCACATCTCCCCGTAACTCGAGAGGAGTTCGGCGACCGGGCCGCGACAGTGGGTCGGTACGTTGTCCACGATCCGCTGCCACTCGCGGGCAGCGGCGGAGCAGGAGTCGAACAAGCGCAGTACGAGCCGACCGGTGTCACTGAAGCGGAGCGAGGGGTCTTTGCACAACGTCTCGAAGACGGGGTGGAGTTGACTCACTGGGCGGCTCCGCCGTAGCGGAGCCGACTCACGGGGAGAAGAACGCCGCTCGCCCGCCTTCGGTTCCACGTCTCCGCTTCGCAGCTTCATCGGCACCGGATCGGTGCCCTGTCGCAGCCGATCGCGCACGTCGGCGACCGTCGCCGGGGAGATGCCTGCCAGCCTGGCTATCTGCCGCAGTGAGGCTGCGGGGTTGTCCCGGATCAGACGGCTCGCCAGCTCGCGTCCGCGCGCGCTGTTGACCGGCCGGGCCCGACCGTCGCTTCCCACGCGTACCGCGTTCGGTCCCTCGGTACCCGCACACTCCTCCCGCACCTCGGCCACCTTCTTGGCGGATACGCCGGACAGGCGGGCGATGGCCCGGTCGGACCACTCGGGATGGGAACCGACGATGCGGCGCGCGGCCGCGAGCCGGTCCGCCCAGGAAAGCGGCAGGCCGTGCGTGGTGTTCGCGGCAACCGACAGGATGAAGGCGTCTTCCGGTTCGCCGTCGAAGAATCTGACCGCGATCTCCGGCTGCCCGCGCAGGATGGCGGCTCTGAGCCGGTGAAGACCGTCGATCACCCGCAGCGTTCTCCTGTGCACCGTGATCGGCGGGAGAACGGCCTCCGCTTCCGCCAGCGTCCGCACATGATCGTGATCCGCTCCTTCCGTGCGCGGGGAGCCGGTGACGACGAGTCGGTCCGTGGCCACCATCACCACAGGTGATCGATTCACTTCACGTTCCCACCGTGCCACGTGCTCCAGAGCGTTGTTCGCCGCTTTCTCTGTCTCTCCGGCAGGACTCACCACGGTTCCTCGATTCGACGCACGACACGCCCCCGATGGCAAGGGTTTTCCCCGGCGCGCTGACGTGCTGGCCAGGCTACTGGGATGAGGCGATGCCAAAGAGCCGTGCAGGCTACAGGTTGTCCCTGTGCAAGAATATGAAAGCGCTGTCCCGGATGACTTCCTGCCAATGGACGACGAATTCGAACAGACGGCACCGTGACTTCAGCGCGTCGCGCCGCCCTTCGCAGTGGCACCGGTTCCGTCCAGAAGACGGTCCAGTACGACGGCCACCCCGTCGGCGTCGTGTCCCGGCGCGATCTCGTCGGCCACGGCCTTGAGTTCCGGATGCCCGTCGGCCATGGCGACCGCGCGACCCGCCCAGATGAGCATCGGGATGTCGTTGGGCATGTCGCCGAAGGCGACCACTTCTGCGGGCGTGACGCCGTAGGCTTCGGCGACTCGTGCGAGGCCGGTGGCCTTGTCGAATCCGGAGGGCAGCAACTCGACCATGCCGGGACCGGCATGGGTGACGACCAGGCCGGGATCGCAGCATGCGGCGGCCTCGGCGACCAGGTCGGCGTCGGACAACCCACCGTGACGAAGCAGCACCTTGTCGACGGGGCGGTCCCACAATTCCTCGGCCGGCACCAGACGGTAGGGCGCGAGCGCCTTCTCGTCCCCGCGGCCGAAGTCCGCCGACATCACGAACTCGGCCTCCGCCCCGGACGTGACCACGGCCATGCTCACCGGGCCGATCCTGGCGGCCAGCCGGGTGACGCACACCCGTGCGGCGTCCCGGTCCAGCTCGGCCCAGGACAACAGCGCTTCTCGGTCGGCGTCGTAGACCTGAGCGCCTTGCCCGCACACGGCGAGTCCCCGGTAGCCGAGGGACCGGAAGAGGGGGACGCAGCCCGCCGCGGGACGCCCGGTCACGATCACGTGGCGGATTCCCCTGTCGGCCAGGGCCTGGAGCGCTCCGCGGGTGCGGACAGAGACAGTGGTGTCACTCCTGAGGAGCGTGCCGTCCAGATCCGTCGCCACCAGCCGGATGCGGCCTGGCGGCATCACGCGGCCCGCTCGGTGAGACGGGCGTGGACCCCGGCGTACTCGCCGGCCGTCATGGCCCACGACCAGTCCTGGACCATCACCCGGCGGCGGGCCTTCGTCAGCTCGCCCGGGCACTTCATCCAGTCCAGTGCGTCGAGGACCGTGGCGCGCACGGACTGAGCGGTGTGCTCCGGGATCAGGAAGCCACCTCCTGTGGCCGGGTCGGTGCGCACGTCGGTCACGGTGTCCCGCAGGCCGCCGACCGGGGTGACGACCGGGAGGGTCCCGTAGCGATAGGCGATCAACTGGTTGAGACCGCACGGCTCGACGCGGGAGGGCATCACCGTGAGGTCCGCGGCCGCGTACGTGAGCCAGGCGATGTCCTGGTCGAAGTGGGGAACGTAGACCAGTTGGGTGGGAGCCTGCTCGGCCAACCGGTGGATGGCCGTCTGGAGCCCACGTTCGGCCGGTCCCATGAGAACGAGCTGGACGCTGCCCCGGACGAGCAACGGGGCCAGCGCCTCCAGCAGTAGGTCGCTCCCCTTTTCGGGAACGACGCGGGAGCAGATGCCGATCAACGGAACGGAGTCGTCCTCGGTCAGACACAGACGCTTCTGCACAGCCTGCTTGTTCACCCGCTTGCCGGCGTCGACGGTCGCGGCGTCGAAGGGATAGGTCGGCCGACCGAGCGCCCCGGGATGCCACAGCTCTTCGTCGACGCCGAACACGATGCCTGTCGGCCGCGCCCGGTCCAGTGCGGTTCCGAGCGGGGTGCCGCGGGTCTCGTCGAGCAGCTCGCGGGCGTAGCCCCGACTGCACGTCACCACGGCATCGGCGGCGAGGACCCCCGCCAGCAGCAGGCTCGGCCGTTCGGGCGCGTGCCGCCGGAGGAGGCCGGCCTGGCGGGCGGGAAGACCTAGGGTGAGCAGGTCGTCGGCGTCGAGCGCTCCTGAGTAGAGACCGTTGTGGATGGTGAGGAGCAGCGGCAAGGAGGGGAATCGGTCGCGAAGGTGGGCCAGGGCCGCCCCGGACTGCCAGTCGTTGCCGTGGACGAGGGAGTAGGACCGTCCGCCGACGGCCAGCCACTCCGCCACGCACCAGCCGAAGAACGCGGCACGTGCGGCCTCGTCCGCGAAGGGACGGTACTGCTCATCACGGTAGAGGCCCGCCCTGTCGTACCAGGAGTCGGCTCTGAGGAGGAAAACGTCTCCGCTGTGCGGGTGGTCGAGGAGCCGATGCACGGTGGCCGCGGACCGGTGGCCCGCGATCTGCCGTTCGGGGAGGGCGAAGACCTGCTCGGTCCGCAGTCCCGCCCCGTCGACGAGACGCGTGTAGTAGGGGAGGACGAGGTCGTGGTGCGTGCCGTGCAGAGTGTCGAGAGCGGCCGGCAGCGCCGCGCTCGTCAGGCCGAGTCCGCCCTCCGCGAAGAACGGCGCGTACTCCTGTGTGACGTAGAGGCACTTCATCGGTGAGCTCCGGAAGGGCTGAAGAAAGGGAGGCGACGGTCGGAGAGCCAGAAAGGGGCGCGGATCCGCAGTCGACCGCTGATCCGCACAAGGTGCCCGGGTAGGTGAGGCGGGCGGGTCGACGCGTGAATCGTCGTCGGGCGGGCTTACCGGGGGCTCCGGTTCACTGGCACCCACTTGTCCGTGGTGACCGGGCTACCGGCCGGCGCACGTCGGCAGAGCATCTCTTGTCGAGGGAGCCGCGCAGGGCCGCGGTGGAGGAGACGATCTCGCACCGGAAAGTCGTGCCTGTGTACATGGGGAGGACATCCCTTCGGCCATGGGGCGGGCCGGAACCACCCGACCCGCCCGCTCATGCGACAGTCGGCCTCATGCTCTGAGGGGAGTCCTCACTCTTGGCTGTGCTGCTTTCAGTCCCCTTACGACTGCCTTTCGTCGCGCGGGATCCTCACCGCTGGGATCCCGCCGGCGACCGCTGCAGGGAACCCAAGTGGCCGGAGTCGAAGCTCTCGGCAGCTGTCAGGACGTCCGCAGCGGCGAGCCGGTAGCCCAGCTGTGCGCGGCTGCGGCTGCCGAACTCGTCTGCGACGGCCTTGATGTGATTCGCGACTGTACGGGGGCTGAGCCCCAGGCGTCTGGCGATGACCTGGTCGGTGTGGCCGTCGACCAGGAGGCGCAGGACGGAGCGGCGGACGGTGGTGGTCGCGGGGCGCCTGTGGGTGAGGATCACGTCCATCCGCTGGGCGCGCATCCAGACGTCGTCGAACACCGAAACCAGGTAGTGGATGAGCCCGGGATGCTCGACCAGCAGAGCCGTACTCGTCGATTCGAAGCGCTGGTCCGGGACGAAGGCGATCGAGCGGTCGAACACAACGAGGTGGTTGAACACCTTGTCGACGGTGCGGAATTCCGCCTCCGGCGCGACATGTGCCTTGATGAACTGCATGGTGGGGCCGTGCGCGCGCACCGTGTGCTGGTGAAGGACACGCCTGCGGACACGGCGCTGCGACACCTCTGCGTACAAAGGCGCGAGGTCGACCATGCCGTCCGCCTGCCGGGAGCCGCTGGGAAGGGCAACGATCAGTTCCTGCTGGCAGGAGGTGGCGGCATCGCTGATGAGCCCGGCGATGACGTCGTGTCCTCGGATGAGCCGGACCGGCACCTCGGTCTCCCGCACATGGCTGCGGTAGGTTTCCGTGGCGCTCCCGATCGCGGTCCGCAAGGTCGAGAGCGCCAACTGCTGGGCTGCGATGCTGGCTTCGATGGGCCCGCTGGCGACTGCCGACGCCACATCCGGTGGCACGGCGACCCAGAGCTCGCTTCCTTCTCCCGTCGGCACGAGCAACCCGAGGGCCCGCAA
Organism: Streptomyces afghaniensis 772; assembly: GCA_000415505.1. GTDB lineage: Bacteria > Actinomycetota > Actinomycetes > Streptomycetales > Streptomycetaceae > Streptomyces > Streptomyces afghaniensis. Next base: position 15,118 of record KE354211.1, on the reverse strand, counting down.
ACAGGCAGGCACCGTTTCGGTCGCTCGGATCGTCCCTTCGAGAACGGCTTTCCGGTAAACGCTCAGCCCGTCATCGCAAATAGCTGGAACGCCTGCCGCGCCAGTCCCATGGCCATTACACATACCCAACCCTTCCAGCCCCGGTCCGCCAGATATCGGGCTTGACCGCGACCATTTCCCCGTTTACCGTTGCCTAGAATCGCTGACCATGCGGCGGACAGTTCACCCAATGGGGTCGTCCGCCGGTTCGCCGATCGCGCCGCTTCCCCAATCGCCCTTTCGCGCTGCGTGATGTCCGCCGCGTCAACTACTCAGCAGGCTTGGCGTTCGAGCGGCCGCCGGATTGCCGTGCCCGTTGCCCGGCGAGAGCGGCTCGCCTGCCTGACCTAAACGCATCGTGATACGCGCCCCATGAGCACGTCAATGACGGATTTTGTTCTTGAAACGATCATTACCTACCATCGGCAGTACATGACGGTTCGTTGGCTCTTCCGGCGGACCCTCTTGGTTGTCCTGGCGCGGGCACGCCTGCGTGCGGGGCCCCGGAGGGCGGTCAGCGCCGTGTGCCGCCCGGTAGCCACCGCAGGCTGACCACGACCGCGAGGGCCACGGGTACCGCGGCCGCGAGCATCGCCGCACCGTAACCGGCCGTGAGCGTGTGCTCGTCACCGACGCGGGCGGTGACGGTGCTCAGGAGGGCGAGCCCGAGCGCGCTGCCCACCTTCTGCGCGGTGGTGAGAAGACCCGAGGCCGCGCCCGTGTCGTGCGGGTCGAGGCCCACGGTCCCGGACACCGTGAACGTCACGAACACGAAGCCCCCGCCGAACCCGATGAGGGCCTCCGGGCCCAGGACTTCGGCCCAGTACGCCTGCCCGGAGATTCCTCCGAGCCAGACCAGCCCGGCGCCGAAGAGCGTCAGCCCGCCCACCGTGACCGTGCGCACGCCGAACCTCGTCAGCAGAGTCCCCGTCAGGCGCGAGGAGAGGGAGACCATGGCCACGATCGGCAAGATGGCCAGGCCTGCGGCCAACGGCGAGTAATCCAGCACCTGTTGGATGTAAAGGCTGAGGAAGAAGATGACGGGGCCCATGGACATGTTGATGAGCGCCGCGACCATGTTCGCCCCCCGAATCTGCGGTATGCGCAGGATGTGCAGGGGGAACAGGGGGTCGGCGCTGCGCCGTTGACGGATGACGACGAGGAACAGCAGCAGCAGGGACAGCACGAGCACCGCGCAGGTCCGCGCGGTGAACAGGTGGGAAGGCTCGGCGCCCACGAAGGCATAGACGAGGAGCGTCATGCCGATGCTGGCCGTGGCGGCGCTGAACACTCCGATCCGCTGGCGCCCCGCCAGGGCACGATCGGGTGGCAACACCCGGCACGCGAAGTAAGCGGCCACGGCGGCGGCCGGAACGTTGATCAGGAAGGTCGCCTTCCAGCCGATGAACTCGGTGAGGAGTCCGCCGAGGAAGTAGCCGGCCGTGCCGCCGGCCGCCGCGATGGCGCCCAGTGTCCCCAAAGCCTTGTGCCGTTTTGCTCGTTCCTGGGGGGTGCCGTCGGGATAGAGGCTCACCAGCAGGGACAGCGCGGTCGGCGAGATGGCGGCGGCGGCCAGCCCCTGCGCGGCACGGGCGATGACGACAGCCCCGGGAGAAGAGGCGACTCCTCCGAGCAGCGAGGCACATCCGAATGCCAAAAGCCCCCAGGTGAAGACCCTGCGCCCGCCGAACACGTCGCCCAGCCGGCCGCCGAGCAGCAAGAAGCCGCCGAAGGCGAGGATGTAGCTGTTGGCAACCCAGGAGAGACCGGAGAAGGAGAAGTGCAGTCCGTTCTTGATCGCGGGCAGCGCCACCTCGATGATCGCGGAGTCCAGGTTGAGCATGAAGTGACTGGTCACCAGAAGCGCCAAGGCGGCGGTCCTGTTCATTGCCCATGGGGTGGGTGACACGGTGGGAGCGCCGCCGGCTCCTCTTCCTATCAGCGACACGGGAGCCCTTCACAGACCGGGACGGAAAACGAGCAAGCCCTCATTGGAGGGTTCGCGGGCGGGCCGGGCAAGGTGTTGTTCAACTGCGTGTGCAAAACGGGAGAGAGCCGGTGTTCAACTGCTTCGGTACGCAGTTGAACATCCCCAACGCTTTGCGCCGCAAAGGCGTTCGGTAGACGGATGATGACGAGTGCCGGAGGTCCGTGCCACGATCCGGCCGTGAAGTTCTACGTTCTGGGCTCATTGAGGTTTTCCGAAGGGGACGCTGTACCGATAACACCGGCGGGAACACGAGACAGGGCCTTCTTGGGAGAACTGCTCGTACACGCCGGCCAGGTGGTGTCCATCGACCACATCGCGGAGGCGACGTGGCCGGGTCGCCCGCCGGTCAACTGGGCCAACGCGGTACACGTCAGGGTGTCGCGCCTCAGATCGCTGTTTCGGTCCATGACCGGACCGACCGGTGACGACGGGGTGATCTCCACCCAGCCGGGCGCCTACCGCCTCGCTCCGGAACAAGTCGACGCCGGCCAGTTCGAGCAGCTGCTGGCCGCCGGGTCCCGGGATTACGAAAAGGGGTTCCTCGACGCGGCCGCCTCCCAGCTCGACCAGGCGCTGAACCTGTGGGAGGGCGAGGCGTTCACTGATGTCGCCGCAGGGGAGTGCGTCGCCGCGGAGGCCCGCAGACTCACGGAGCTACGCCTGGTCGCCCAGGAACGGCAGGCGGAGGTGATGCTGGCCCTCGGAGCGCACACGGATGTGGTGACCGCGCTCAAGCCGCTCGTCGAGCACCACCCGCTCCGGGAGACCTTGCACGGCCACCTCATGGCCGCTCTCCACTCGTCCGGCCGGACGGCTGAGGCCCTTGCGGTGTACGCCGGGCTGAGATCCACCCTCGCCGAGGAACTCGGCACGGAGCCAAGTCCTCAGCTGCGCACCCTCCACCGGGCCCTGCTGGAGCGCAGGCCGCTGGACACCGGTCGGACGACGGTGTGGCCACGGGTCCAGGCGGTCCCGTCCGCCGAGTGGGCCGGGCCGTCCCAACTCCCCCATGACACACCCGACCTCGTGCCGAGCGGGTCCATGAATCCACTGCTCCGGGCCCTGACGGATGACGCCCGCACCACCACGGCGCTCACGGCGATCACCGGTCACGGCGGTACGGGCAAGACGACGGCCGCAGTCCACCTCGCGCACCGCCTTCGTCCGTCCTTCCCCGACGGGCAGCTCTTCGTGGACCTGAGGGGAAGCCGCCCGGACCCCACCGATTCCGCTGATGCACTCGCCCAGATGCTGCTCGCCCTCGGCCACCCACCATCGGCGCTGCCGGACGGAGTCGAAGCGCGGGCCGCCTGTTTCCGGGACCGTCTCAAGGGCCGCCGCGTCCTGACGGTTCTCGACGACGCCACCGACGAAGCGCACGTGCGCCACCTCCTGCCGGGCAACCCGGAGAGCGCCGTCATCGTCACGAGCCGGTCCTGGCTGACGAGCCTCCCCTTCACCCTCCGGGTGGAGCACGACCGCATGAGCCCGCATCAGGCCGTCCTGCTCTTCCACCGAACCGCCGGCGCGGACCGGACCGGACCGGAGCCGGCCGCGTCCCAGGAGGTGGCGCGACTGTGTGACTACCTCCCGTCGGCGCTGCGCATCGCCGGAGCCAGACTCGCCGCCCGGCCGCACTGGACCGTGGCCGATCTCGTCCGCCGACTGAGCGGCCACAAGATCCTGGACGAACTGACTCACGGATCGCAGAGCGTGCGTTGCTGCTTCGAACCGGCCTACAACTGGCTCGCCGAGGAGGACCGCCGACTGTTCCGCGCACTCGGCGCCTACGAACCCGGCCTCTTCACCGGCGCGTCCGTGGCGGCCATGCTGAGCCGTTCCCGGACGGACGCCACGGAGGCCCTGGAACGGCTCGCGGAGGCCCGGCTGCTGAGTGTCGTGCACGGGCGCCCTGGGCAGGGCCGGCCCCTGTTCCAGCTTCGCGGTCTCGCCGCCGCCTACGCGAGGGAGCGGGCGGTGACCGAGACGGCGGGGACCGAGTCCGGGGCGGCTGGTGCGGGGCGGCCGACCGAGGGCCGGCCGGACGACCCGTACGCCTCTCGACACCTGCACGTCATAGGAGGGAACCGTTGATGACATTCCTGGACACCGCGGGCCGTCCCGCCTCCGCCGTGCTGTTCGACTGCGACGGTCTGCTGGCCGACACCGAGCCGCTGTGGGGCATGGCCATGGGGGCTGTGCTGCGCGCGCACGGCCGCCAGACCGACGACGTGGACCAGCTCACCCTGGAGTTGACCGGTGCGTCCATCAACCGCACCGTGGAGCGCCTCACCGAGGTATCGGGACTGCCGGACTCGTCCCGCGATGCGATCGAGCACTCGCTACTGCTGGCCTACGCCGAGATCGTGGCGGAGCGGGGCGTGCCCGCGATGCCCGGAGCCGTCGCGCTGGTGCGCCGGGCGGCCGCCGCCTTGCCGGTCGCCGTGGTCAGCAACAGCCCCCGGGACGTTGTCCTTCCCGTCCTCGAGCACCTGGCGCTGACGGACTCGGTTTCCGTGGTGGTCGGAGCCCACCGGACGTGCCCGCCCAAGCCCCGCCCCGATCCCTATCTGGTGGCCTGTCGGCTCCTGGACGTGGCGGCTGACCGCTGTGTCGCCTTCGAGGACTCGGTCACGGGTGCCCGGGCCGCCGTTGCGGCGGGGCTCGCCGTCACCGTCGTACCGCCGCCCGATTCGGCCACGGCGTCCTACCCGGCCGCCTGTCGGATCGTCGGCTCACTGGCGGAGGTGGTCGCTCCCTGTCCGGGCGTTGTGCCGCATGGTGGCCTGTGAATTCGGCGATGTCAGTCGATCAGGACACGCATCCACCGGCGACGCAGCACCCGGCTTCCGCTGATGAGGAACCGAGCGATTTCCTCGGCGTTGATCGCAAGGAACACCAGCGGGAACGGAACGTCCCAGACGAGCGTCATCAGGGCCGTGAGCGGCACCGCCACCGCCCACTGCGTGAAGAGGTCCACCCTGAGCACGAACATGGTGTCGCCGCCGGCTCGCAGCAGACCGTTCTGCATGGTGATGTTCATCGCCCGGAAGAAGAAGACGGCACCCAACACCAGCACGGTGTCGCGGGCGACGCTCAGTGTCGCTGCCCCCACTCCGTCGTAGAGCACCGGAAGCCAGAAGTACGCCGTTGTCAGCACGAGACAGGTGCCCAGTGCGATACCTGCCGTCCAGATCAGCAACGCCTTGCTCAGGCTCCAGGTCCGCTCCTGTCTCCGTTCGCCCACGACTGCCGCCGACCATGACACTGGCGGCGTGTCGAGACGCCTATGAAAACGGACGATGGCGAACGACTCGAGAGGGCTGACCATGGACAGCACAGCGAGTTCCACTGTGCCCGTCCTGCCACCAGGATGCTGTACGCCAGGATGCCCAGCGCCCACGAGGCGGAACTGACGGAGACCGGCACACCGACGCGTCGGACCTTCGCTGAAACCCCGTCTCTGAAGCCGTCCACGCAGTCCCGCACTCGAAAGGCCATATCGTTCCGGGACAGGTACACATAACCCACCAGCAGCAGCGCCTCGACGCAGGTACTGCCCAGTGTGGCCCAGCCGGCGCCTCTGACGCCGTACGAGGGCAGCCCCCAGTGGCCGAAGACGAGCCCGTACGCCAGGGTCAGATGCAGGATGATCCCCACCAGGGCGCAGGACGCCGAGACCCGGGCCCTGGCCATGCACCGCAGGGCGGCCGCCAGGGAGGAGATGACCGCGAAAGGCAGGATCATCCCTATGACGGCCCTGACGTACTGCGCGCCCAAGTCGATGACCCGGGGTCCTCCGTGGCCACGGCAACCAGAGGTCTGGCCCACAGCAGGCAGACGACCAAGGCGACGAGAGCGATACCGACTGTGACCGCTGTGGTCACCGCGGTCGCGCGCCGGGCCCTGGCCGCGTCACCACTGCCCCGGAACTGCGCGATGATCACGGCGCCGCCGTCGGCCATGCCCATGGTGGCCAGCATGACGACGAAGACGACACGGCTTCCGTAGCCGATGGCGGCGATCTCGTCGGTGCCGAGCCGGGCCACGAGCACTGCGTCGACCATGGTGCGTGAGGTCGACATCAAGGCCTGCAGAGTCACCGGCACCGCTGTCGTCACCAGCGCCGAGCGAACGCCCGGTCGCGAGCCAGCCGAAGACCGGTCGGCTCGCTGGGCACGGCGGCCCTTACCGTCTCAGTCATGAAGGTCCCGGGCGATGGGCTCCGTGGTGCTGAACCCGGTGAACCGCCCGGTGAAACCCGCTCGTTGCGGAGAGCAGGCCATGACGCCGACTTGGCACGTCGCGGGCAGCGGCAGGTACCCCAGTCGCAGCAGCTGCCAGTCACCGGCCGTGGTCAGGTACTGGACGCGGACCGCGGTGCCGTGCCGGGTCATCCGGATGGTGACGGAGTCGGCGGCCTCGGGGGCCGTGATCACCGACCAGTCGGAGAAGTCCCGGGTGATGACACAGCTGAGGTGGGTCAGGCCGTCGGTGAACTCGACGCCGCTCTTGACCCAGTTGTTCTCGTCCGCCCTGAGCATCAGCCCCGTCTGGTCGTAGAGTGCCTCGTACTCTCCGGAGAGAGTCACCTGTGCGGTGAAGTCTCCCGTCACCTCACGCCCTAGGAAGTGCCCGTCGTCGCGGACGAAGCCGTAGAACGTCTCCCTCCAGAAGTCCGTTCTGTCGCCGGTGGTGATGACCAGAGCGTCTTCGTCCACGGACCAGCGCGGGGGTTCGTTCAGCCACTGCATGTTGTCGAACATGTGCTCTCCAGTGCGGCGTCGAGGCGGATGCTTCCATGGCTCAGACTGCCGGATCCGGCTCGGGCCCAGCCGCGCCGGTCACTGTCCTTGCCACTCGATCGGCCTCTGCGAGGACGAGCTTCAAGTACCTGTCGGAGAGCCGGGTCACGGCGGGCAGCACTCGGCATACGTCGATGCTCTGGTCGGCGAAGGGCAGGGCCAGCCCCGCGACAGGGAGCACTTCGGGATCGGACGGGCATCGAACCGGACGCCGCACACTGCTCCGTCCAGGGGCTGTCCCGAGTCGAGGACCGCCCCGATCACCAGGACGCTCTCCCCGTTCACTTCGCCCCTGATCACAGCGAGGCCCCGGCCGTCGCCGGCGACGGCGGACAGCTCGCGCCGGAAGTCGAGCGCCAGGCCGTTCGCCTCGAAGTCGCCGAAAGCAGCGGCGAGTTCCGCATCCGGCCCGGGCCACTTCCGGACGAACCTCCGGTAGTTGAGGCGTTCCGTCGCCCGGTTACCCGCGACACTGCGCTTGTGCGGCAGATGGATGCCGTAGACGTCCCGGCCCATGACGATCGGTGTGCCGGTGGCGCAGATGCGGTGCGCCCACTCGAGATCCTCCACGCCGTACCCACGGAAGTCCTCGTCGAAATGAGGTCGTTCTCCACCACCAGCGCAGTCGGCAGGGCAATGAGCGCGGTCCAGGCGAACGCCCAGGGAACGACGTGGTCGACCTGCAGCCGCATGTCCATCCGGACCTCGTCCGCCGCGTCGAGTTCGGCCAGCTTCTCCCGGTAGTGGCCGAACGGCCTGACGTCGACATCGTCGACGTCGCTGTTGTTGTTGTCGTAACCGATCATCTGGCCGATCACGCAGACGTTCTGACCGTAGGCGAAGTGCTTGCGGTAGAGGTTCTCCAGGAACCGCGGGGGGAGGGCCATGTCCGCGTCCAGCTGGACCATCACTTGTCCGGAAGCCTGCCGCATGGCCATGTTCCTGGCCCGGGTGATCTGCCACTCGTCGCCGGACAGCACGGAGACGACGGTGAGGCGGTCCGTGAACTCCTGGCACAGCGCCACGTACTCCGGTGAGTACTCCATGACCCCTACGAGCACCTCGAACTCGCCCTTTTCCAGCGACTGTTCGGCCAGCGACTCGAAGCACAGCCGAATGTTGTCCAGCCGTTGTTTGTAGGGGATGACGATGCTGAACTTGGGCCCGCTCACGCAGCGCTCCCCGCGGATTCGATGTCGAACAGGACCTTGCAGCTCGACGATCGGGTCGGCGTCATCGACTTGCTGCTCATGTCGCACCCGAGCGTGGCGAAGCCGTCCTGGAAGTCCGCCAGCGGTATCACATGGCTGACCAGGCGCTCCGCAGGAATCCGACCGCTGGTGATGAGGTGGAATGCCTCCAGGAAGGAACCGTGGAGGGAGTCGATGGAGCCGATCACCGACAGGCTGCGGTCCGCGAGGTGCATGCCGTCGATCGTGAACCGCCTCTCCTTCAGACCGATCGACATGAAGGTCCCACCGCATGCCATCAGTGGATAGAGCTCTTCGAGCAGCCCCGAGGTGGTGTCGACCACGACGTCGAGGGGCGCGTCCGTACTGCCGAAATGGCTGCTGCGGGCGTCGTCGAGGGAAGCGTAGGCGCGGGCCCCGTCCGGCAACCGGTCCTGCGCGAACGACAGTCGTTCGGGCGACGTCTCGATCACGGCGGGGGCGAGCCCCTTCAGGCTCAGGGCCCAGGCGTACAGCAACCCGAGCGGGCTGGCCCCGAAGACGTACGTGTACGCGGCCGATGGACGGCGGCTGGATCTTGCGGACCCCGCTCAGCACGCAGCTCAGGGGTTCGGTCAGGGCCGCTGCCTGCAGCGACACATGGTCGGGGAGCACGTGAACGAACCGGGACGTGGTGAGGAACCGGTCGGCGAACGCACCGTCGTAGCTGACGCCGCTCTCGGTGCCCATCTTGTTGACACAGTGGTTGATCCGCTGAGTCCGGCACATCCGGCACTGGCCGCAGTACGGAGTGGGATTGATGACCACCCGGTCACCGACCTTGACGTTCGTGACAGCCGGCCCGCACTCGGCCACGACACCCGTCGCTTCGTGTCCCAGCGTCACGCCAGGGACGGCAATGGGGTACGAACCCGACACGATGCCGAGATCCGTTCCGCATATCCCGCAGAACCTGATGTCGACCACCACGTCGTCGGGACCGGTGGCACGGAGGTCGGGCACCTCCTCGAGAGCCACGTTCCAGGCGCCGTGGTACTTCAGAGCCCGCATGCCGATTACTCACTTTCCAGTTGCTGTAGGGACGTTCGCAGAGAGGTCAGGATGTCGTGCACATCGGACTCGGTGGTCGTCAACGGAGGCCGGACCTTCACCGTGTTGCCGAATCCGTACCGGCTTCCGCGGACGATCACGCCGTTCTCCCGCGAAATCGCGATGAACCGGGCCACGTCGGCGGCCGAGGGGAGGTCGAAAGCGAGCATCAGCCCGATGCCCTTGACGTTGCTGACGCGTGGGAAGAACGCCGAGAGCTCGGTCAGGCCGTCTCTGAGAATCTTGGAGACGATGGCGACGTTCTCCAGGATCTCGTGGTCCCTGATGTACTTCACCGTCGCCTCGAGCGCGACCAGGGCCAGCGGGTTCGCCCCGGAGGTAGTCGAATGCTCCCAGGATTCGAGGACGTCCAGTTCCTTGCGCATGAGAACGCCGGCGACCGGGATACCGATGCCTCCGGCTCCCTTGGCGAAGGTGATGATGTCCGGCTTCAGCTCCTTGGCGTACCCATTCGAGGCGAAAAAAGGTCCCCGGTCCTGCCGAAACCGGTCTGCACCTCGTCGCGATGATGAGAATTCCATGCCGGTCACAGATGTCCCGCAGCACGGAGTAGTACTCCACAGGCGGTGTGATGTTGCCGCCGTTGCCGAGTACGGGCTCGATGATGAGCGCGGCGACCTGCCCGCTCGATGCGAACTCGACAAAGTCTTCGAGGCGTTGCGCGCACAGCATTCCGCAGCTCTCCGGGACCTGGCGGTAGAAGCACCGAGCGCAGTCCGGGGCCGGTATCTTCAGGGAACCCGCTATCGGCAGATGGAAGCTGCGCTGCCGAAACGCGTTGCCGGACATGCCGGTCGCCGCGATGCTCTGCCCGTGATGCGAGAGGAACAGGGAGACGACGTCGGTTCGTCCGGTGGCCTTCTGGGCCATGCGCACAGCGCATTCGTTGGCCGTCGAGCCGATGATGTCCGGAACCAGTAGCTGTCGATGTGGTCGGGCAGGAAAGCACGCAGCAACTCGAAGATCTCGCGCGACTTGGCCTTGCGTCAGATCGGAGGACAAGTGCGCGCACCTGTCCAGCTGGGCGTGCACCGCATCGGTGACTTCGGGCAGTGTGTAGCCAAGGGAGACGTTGAACGTCCCCGACGGCACAGTCGATGTGTTTCTTCCCCTGAATGTAGAGGTGGGCGCCCCGCCCAATGACGGACTCAAACGGGGCAGTTGTCGCCCCCGTAGCTGACTTCACAAGACTCCTTCCCCCTGGGCCGAGCCCGTGCGCATGGGGACGCATAGGTCGCCGATGCCGATCGGCAGCGAGGCTAAAAGGCGGATTGCGAACCCGTCAACGATCATGCATGAACTTGCAGCAAGTCCGTCATTGACCCGAAAACCGCGGGAACAGCTCCCAGGAATGTTGCAGGAAGTTACCCGGGGGCCGTCGACGCCCCTGACAACCCGACATGCGATCTGTACCTTTTCAAGGCTTTTTGATACCTCCTGACGATGGCGATATTGGGGCAATTCAGCCTGCTGGTGGAGGAGTGCACGGCCCGACACCGCAGGGTTGACACTCGTCGACGCCGGGCCCCTAGGATCACCTTTCACGGGCTGGGAAAAACTTCAGCAAGGCCTTTCAGCCCTCATTCATGAAGGGTTCTCCAGGGGAAGGGGTGTGCAAAATGACAAGCACTTTCGTGGCCGATAACGAGCAGACGCGTCGCCTCGAGATCAGCTCGGTAATCACCGAGATGGTCGAGCCGCGGCGATGAGCTGCGGCATGGAATGCGTCGAGAGCGAGGGGAGTTACCCCTGGCCGTAAGCCGTCACGTTCGACGCGTGCCGGACGGCCGGCTTCATGGGCCCGCGATTCTGACGTGCTTGCGAAAGGCGGCCGACCCCACCCATGGCCGGGAAGAGCCTCCGGGACTGGTGGACTTCCGGTGCCGGACCCGTTTCACCTGCGGTGCGACTCGGGTCCGGCACTGGATGCGGGGTGGCCGTGAGGGTTCAGGTGCGTCCGCACTGTCTCGGCGGCTGAGGATCGGCCGGGGGTAACGGGAGTTAGGTGAGTCGGTGACATCAGCAACGAGAGCGATCGCCGCTGGTGAGTTCCAGTCGGTGACTTCGGCAGGGCCATGTCACGCCAACTGATCGCCGAGATGCCATCGGCGACGGTCGTGGATCACGCGACCGCTTGCTCTGCGGATACCTCATCACCGCTCGTTCTCGCCACATGGCGCGAAGTGCCGGCCCTCGCGAGGAGCCTTGACCGACTTCCGCGGATCCCGTGGTGGATACCCGTTGTCTATGACCACCCGATGATTCGAGTAGGGCCTGTGCTGGGCCGGAACCTGCCCGGCTGCTATGACTGCCTGGCCGGTCGCATGCTGTCCGCGGCCGAGAATCCCGCACTGAAGCGGGACATGTGGGACATGTACGACCATGATTCCGCACTCGGAATCCATGGCTACCTTGAGCACCATGCTGTCATCGCAGCTCCCTGACATCGGCGCTGTGCCGGTCGCCCCGGAAGCGCTGCGAGAAGTCCAGGTGTACGACGTTCTCCACGGCACCCTTGACCGGCACACCTTCGTTCCGTTGCCCAATTGCGAACGCTGGCCGAAGACTTCGACAATGGCAGGAGCGGTCCGATGACGACTGCTGATGGCTTCGCCGAAGTGGCAACGTATCGCATCCGCGACGGGCTGATGCGATATCGCAGCGGGAACGCCTATGTCATTGAAGGCGGGCCGGTCGGGATAGCCCTCCAAGGCACCGGCGCAGTCGAGGTCCTTCCTGAGTTCTGTGACCTCCTCGAAAGCGGCCGCACGGTGAGGAGCTCTCGGCCTCCTGAAAATCCCCGTCGGGGATGTCGTCGGCACTCTTTCCGTGCTGCGGAAGCGGGACTTCTTCAGCAACTGCCCGCCGACCCATTGCCGGATGATCTACCCGACAGCATGCGGACTTTCGTCTCGAGGTCGGTCGGGTTCACCGGGCGTTTCGGTTCCGCTGCCGAAGCTGTCCGTGACATGAGCCACTGGCGGGTCCTGGTGGGCGGTGCGAAAAAACTTGCGGACAACATCCGTGAGACTCTCGAGAGCTCATGGGTCTCCACGGAGGCGTACTCCGCCGAGAGGCTCGCGAAGCTGTTCGGCGCGACGGATGCTCCACATCGCAAAGTGCTGGTGATCGAGGCGTTCGAGGCCGGGGGCTTCACCCCGTCCGAGTCGCTCGTCCTGTCCCACCGGTACGGGGCCTTCTGGCTGGGCGGCGGCTCGTCGGGAAACCGCGGGTTCGTCGGGCCGATCTCGCACCGGGACTTCTCATGCTCTGCCTGTCTCCAGTCGGCGCGGACCGATCGAGCTGCGGCGGAGCCGTCGGCCGAGACAGCGATCCCGCTCGGCCTGGTGGCCGGCCTCACGGCCGGCGAGGCGGTCCATCTCATGACCGGCGTGGGCAGGAACCGTTCGGTCAACCAGACCGTCGACCTGGTCTGGGATCCAGCGGCCGGCGGGCTGTCGTCGGGCACCACACGTATGTACCGCCGCTGGACCTGCGCTACGTGCGGCGCCCCTGAATCAGGCGCGGACCAGCAGCGGCCCTGGGCCTACGAACAGGACATCGCGCTTCCTCCGCGCGGCATCCCCAGGCCGGCCGTATCCCGCCTGACGGCTCTGGGAGGGCCCAAGAAGGTGAAGCGGAGCCTTCCCACCTGTGCGTCGGTCAGTCGGGCGGACCTGGCCGGTGCCGACGGGCTCCGGACCATGGGCACACTGCTGGACCGGGTCGTCGGACTTCGGCCGGCGGCCGGGGACGGCACCGCACGTCGGCGTGCACCGTCGGCCGGGAACCTCGAGTCGGCTCAGGCCTGTGTCCTGTCGCGGGAGGAGATTCCCGGCATCCACAGCCACGCCGCCTGGTTCCAGCCCGACGACGACCGGTTCGTGGCCGCCGGCCGTGTTTCGCGCGCGGAGCTCCGGGCCGTCTTCCAGTCCCTGGGCGTACCGCCGGATATCGATCACGTGATCGCATGGGTGGCGAACCTCCATTCGCTGACCCGCAAGTACGGAGATCTGGCCCTACGACTGGCCCATCTCGATGCGGGAGTCGTGTTCACACATGCGCTTCTGCTCGGCCGTGCGCTGGGAATTCAACCCCGGCTGCTGCGGCATTGGAATGCCGACTCGATCTCGACCGCACTCGATCTCGAACCCGAGACGGAACTGGTCACCGGAATCATGGTTGTCTGAGGTGATGTCATCATGCACGGGGACAATGTGGTGCTCGAGCGTTTCGGGCACGCGGCCGGTGAGATCCTGCGGAGCGCGGCATCACGGCAGCTCGCGCCGGGAGCCGGGTTCCTGACTCCACAAGGAGCGGGAAAACTGGCCGAGTTGTCGTTCGAGGAACTCGACGACCTGGTCTCCGGGCGGCGCTCGACGCGCCGGTTCGGGCCCACTCCGATTGCCGTCACGGATGTCGTGGAGACGTGCCGAAGCGCACAAGGTTGGTACTCATCGTTTCTCGAGGACTCCAGCAGGGATCCGGTGGGACGGTGGCTGATCATTGCCCAGGCTGTCGAAGGTGTGAGCCCAGGCATCTACAGCTGTGAGCCGGACGGTCTGACATGGCTGGCCCCGTTGTCCGGGGCGGCGGATCTGCAGTGGGCCGTGCAACCCGAGCTCGTCTCGGCGCCGTGCATCCTCTTCCCGCTGTGGAACGTCTCCGACCCGCCGAGCGGAGACGCCGTGGACGGCTACCTCAACCTGCTGGTGGCAACCGGCGCCGGGCTGTACGCCGGATGGCTCACCGCGCTCTCGAGGAACCTGGTCGCCTGTCTGTTCCGGGGCGTCGAGCCCTCCTTCCTGAGTGCCCGGCTCGGTGGCGGTCCATCCCGTTCCTGGTCCTTCCTCGCACTGGCGATGGGCACGCCGCGCGACGTGGATGGAGGCCATCGGTGAGCGCCATCAGCGAAGTCCACCGGCTGGTCGGTCCCTTCTCCGGGATCACCTGGCCTCCGCAGCCCTCCTCAGGCTCCTACCGCCCACGATCGCTGCACAACTATCTCGCCGGTACAGCTCCGGTCACCTACAGCCGCCCCTACCCGAGGGTCACCGGACGGGCATCGGGAAGCGGCGTCTCGTACGACCGGGAGACGGCCTGGCGCATCGCCGTCATCGAGTCACTCGAACGCATCGCGACCGCGTCCGTCTCCACCGAGTTCGTTCAGGGTGATGCCCTCTCGGTGCCGGGCGCCATCGATCTGGAGGACATCCCCCGGTGCTCCGAGACCGAACTCGCCCACCCCTCCTGCACCTTGGAGCGTCCCGACAACAAGGCGTCGATCAGATGGGCGACCGGTATCGATCTCGCGGACTGCTCCCCTGCCCGCGTGCCGGCGGTCATGGTGTACCTCGACCTGCCGGCGGGCGAAGGGGAGCGGTTCTGGCGGCAGATCAGTACGGGTGTGGCGGCCGGTCCGACCTGGGAGGCCGCCGTCACCTCGGCCATCTGCGAAGCGATCGAACGCGACATCGTGGCCGTGACGTGGTTGCAGAAACTCCCGCTCCCCCGACTCGCACCGGCGGAGCTGTGGGACTCCACTCGCGACCTGCTCCTTTGGTGTCAGCGGAAGTACATCGAGGTCCACTTCTTCGACGCCACAACGGAAATCGGAGTGCCAACGGTGTATTGCGTGCAGGAAGCCCCGTACGACACGGTCTCGCGCCTGGTGGTCTCCGCCGCGACCGATCCCGACCCGGCACAGGCTGCGGAGCACGCGCTGGTCGAAGGGCTGGCGTTGCGTCCCACACTCCATCAGGCGGCGGCTGACGAACGGCGGGTCGTCTCGGTGCTCAAGGGCGCTCTGGCCATCGGGTCCCCACGGATGAGCAGGGCGATGGACTTTCTGCTGCGGACACCGGACCACAGCAGGACCAGACGCATGCCACCACTTGCCGCGCCCCCTTCGGGAAGCGAGGACGACAAGACGCGCATGCACAGGCTCGTCGACGCCTGCACGCGCGCCGGGCACAAGGTCTACG